>NZ_JBNNUK010000007.1:0-183642 GCF_050279675.1 Viridibacillus sp. NPDC093762
CTTTCCTTCAGATATTCATTCAATATAGTGATGGAATTTAAAATTCCGCATTGGTATATCTGTTTAAAGTAACCTTCTTCTTCAAGTAAAGCACCCGTTAGTTGAAGAAGGATTAGGACACGATATCTTTCAATTCCGCTAAAAATTCAGTTTGAAAGCCCGCTTCGAATACTACACACTGAAACCATACACACACATTTTATATTATAAAAAAAGCCTAACTGAATTAATCAGTAGGCTTAATTCCCCCTATACATACCATGGTAATTTATAATCCATTTTCTTACCTTGTTTACTATTTTCATCTGTTACTATCCAATTACCATCCTTCTTTTGTACTTTATAAATTACATTTGTGCCATCAGACTTTTTAAAGAGTATATAACCTGTGTTGCCTTTTATAAAGGCTACAGGGTCAATAACATTTTTATAGGGTATCTTTCTCTCAGGAAGCAAAATGTTGGTTACTATTTCTTCTACAATATTTAAAAGTGATTTAAATTCATTATTTAATTCTGTTTGGTATTGCAATTGATTGTATGTGTAAGAAGAGTAAGACTCTAAATTCAAATTAAAAGACTGTTTTATATCTGAAAGTGTTGCTTTATAAAATTCATTTATATCCTTTTCTAATTTATCTCCCTCATGTTTAAAGCTAATGGTTTTAACCCCAAATGGACTTATATTAAAAGTCATTGTTTCCTTACTAAAAGGAGGGTCAAGTGCATGTTCAAATGTTGTGACTTGGACTTTGACAATAAAGCTAAACTGCCCCTCTGGCTCTCTGATGATACTCAGAATCTTAGCATCATATAAACCATATTGCTTGAGATAGCCATAATAATTAATAATTTCCTTTTGTATAGATGGGTCAAGGGTTGTAAGCAATGTATCATATATAAGTTTATAATCAGGTTGCTCACTTTGGGCATCAAGTTTTCCTGAAATTAATGTTAACAAAGCATCTTTGTATAAGTCCTCATTCAGGGGTTTTTCCGCAACCACTTGATGGTTATTAATATGGATACTAAGAAGGACAAAAGATAATATTGCCAGGATTTTCTTCATCGAATACTCCTTTAATATAGATTTAATTAATGAGTATTTTCCCCTGAAATCTTTAAATTAATCTTCAACTAAACTGCCTCTTTAGTTGAACAAGAAAAAAGAGCTGTCTAAACAGCTCCAAGATCTTCTACTAAAGCACCCGTTAGTTGAATAAGAACAGTACGCTAATTCAACAATCCCGCCCGTTTGGAAAAGATCATACTAACCCTTTGTAATTATAAAATTGTTGCCTCATCAAAAGGTATTTCTTCACCATTCACTAGAACATTGATTGTATCGTGCTTTGAATCTGTAGTTAAATAATATACATTTCGCTTTATATCTTTATCTTGTGGGTTAAGTTCATTAAATATTATATTTACTATATTATCTTGCGGTTCTAAGTCTGCTTCTATTTCTCCATTGGAATGAAAAATAATATAAGAACCTTTTGTACCGTCATTAATTGATTGGAGTTTTAAATTGGAATCAATATGCTCTTCAATTTTTTGAGGTACATTTTCAATTTCACTAAAACTTAATTTTGATGGATTACAGGCTGATAAAATAAACACAGCAAAAAGTACTGAAACAAACATTTTTTTCAATTCCTTCACCTCCTCCATCCACTCTACAACTAAACTGCCCCTTTAGTTGAATAGCAACTATTTAATGTCCGCTCTCCTCTTTTTTTAAACTATAAGCAGGGGGCTTCTTAAGTATTGTCATTTTTAATTTCTTGAAGAAATTAATTTTCATCGTAGTTGAATAAGGTAAATTTCATCCACTACCTGTTAAATTCTCTACAATTAATACTTCTAGATTTGTTTACTCTCTTCAAAATACCTACTTAGGCTATCTATAATGAAGAAGATTGTTGCGTAAACAAATGAGACAAGTAATGCAGCAATTATTGAAGTTAAAAATGCTGCAAATAATTTTCGACTAAGCATATTCACACCACTCTCTTTCTAAAAAATGGCTAACCTTAAAATACGAATAGGTTTAATAGTTTTGTGCTATTTTTTATAACCTAAAACTTTTCCTTCAACTTTCTCCATTGGCAAGACCCCAAAATCTTTACTATCGACACTTCTCCACCAATTATCTCCCAAAACAAATAAAGTGTTCTCTTCAACTTTTACAGGCTTCATAGTGGTTGCAAAATATTCTTTCCAAGACTCTTCGTCGCCTCTATTGGCAGGGTCAACTTTTTCGAAATATTCATCTTGTCTCATTCCCCTGTTTAATGCGTTAGAATAAAAGGTATCTAGTTTTGTACCATCGATAAATACTTGACCTTTTTTAATTTCTACGGTTTCACCTGGTAACCCAACTACTCTTGAAATGTAATTTTCGGGCATATTGAAGTGGGGATTGCTTTCTACTGTGAAGTCGGTTGATTTGAAGTAAATAACGTCTCCTCGTTTTACTTCCTTGTCATTAGGATCAACGACTAAGCTGGAATGAGCTAATGCTTCATAATCGTGATTACCTCTGTCCATATTGTCATAATTCCAATCCACTAACAACGAATCTTCAAGAGGTTCTACTAATTCAACCGTAGATTTTGTAGTTTTATCTGTAATCGTTTTCGTTTCATTCGAAGTAACCTCTGATGAACATGCAGTCAGTAATACAGCCAATCCAATTAAAAATAATTTTTTCAACTCCATAATCTCCTTTACTTACATTATACCAATAATATACAATTAACCCTTTTAAATCATAGAATATTCCGTTAAAAATAAACTGTTATTTGATTTAAAAATCCTCCAAAAAAGTAACACTGCATATTCAACCAAACTGCCCCGTTAGTTGAATAAGAACAAAGAACTTCTACTAAAGTACTCCATTTCTTGAAGCGGAGGAATTCTATTTTTCAAAAAACTGATTTACTTTATTTTCATCTTCCAAATATTTTTGTGTGAGTTTTGTTAGGTCTTCTTCACTCATATATTCACTTAATTCTTTTCCGTACCAACTTTCTAATTCTTGTTTTGTTATTTTATACTGTTGGTCTTCAAAATTAAATGTAATCCACTTAGCATTTTTGACTAACGAAAATATAAACGTAGCATTGTATATTGCCGTTTCTTTGTAGTTTTTTTCTATTTCTTCTGCACCTATACCTTTATAATTTAAAAGTATTCCATAAGGCTCTTCTTTGGTTTTAAGTTCAAACCCATTGAAATATTCACTATTAGGCAATAGTTTTACAATATTCCCTACTGCACTGTTATCGCCTACATATGAATCTTTATATTGAAATATATCCTCATTTACTTCTCTTGAATTACATCCGTTTAAGAAAAGTAATATCAACAATGAAAAAAGGAAAAATTCCGTTATTCTTTTCACTTTTTATCCCCCTTAAGTTCAATATCCACATTCTAATTTTACTATAAAAATACAATTCCTTTATTAAATTATCCTGACCCGTTAGTTTAATAAGAAAAAAGAGCTGCCTAGGCAACTCAATGATCTTCAAGTAAAGCACCCCGTTAGCTTAATAAGGAACAAAACTTACAAATTAGGTTTAATGTATTCTCCTGTTGAAGCATTAAAGCCTGCTGCTTCCATTTTAGTCTGGTCACTATTCCAACCTATCACTAATATTAGATTACTATTTCTCTCTGTCCAGTTAGATAATGAGACTGGATTTAATCCTTATTGAATGATTAACGGAATGGATGTGTCTCCTGTTCTCCTTCAGCTTTCCATTTGGCAATTTCCTCCCGTACACGTGGGGCAACTTCTGTTCCAAGCAATTCTATGGCACGCATGACTTGATTATGTGGCATTGTACTTAACGGAACATACATCATAAAGCGTGTAATCCCTACATGCTTACGAAGATGGATGATTTTTTCGGCGACTGTATCTGGATCACCAACATACAATGCCCCTTCAAAACTTCGTGCAGCATCAAAGCTGGAACGATTATAATAAGGCCAGCCCCGCTCTTTGCCAAGTTTATTCATGCCTGCCTGAGTGGATGGGAAAAATGTATCTGCTGCCAATTCCGTATTCTCTCCAACAAATCCTATCGAATGAGATCCCACCTGAAGTTTTGATACATCATGACCAGCCTGAGCCGCAGCTTTCTTATATAGCTGTACGATTGGTGCAAATTGCATTGGGCTACCACCAATAATCGCCAGCATAAGTGGTAATCCCAGAAGACCGGCACGGATAGCAGACTCCTGATTTCCACCGCTACCAACCCATATCGGTAAAGGATTTTGAACAGGTCTTGGATACACACCTAAATTATTGATTGCTGGTCGATGTCCGCCTTCCCAAGTCACTTTTTCGGACTGACGTATTTTGAGCAGTAATTCCAAATGTTCTTCAAACAGTTCATCATAGTCATTCAAGTTATAGCCAAACAATGGAAAGGATTCAATAAAGGAACCACGCCCCGCCATAATCTCTGCGCGTCCATTTGAAATGCCATCCAGTGTAGAAAAATCCTGAAAAACGCGCACAGGATCTGCTGAAGAAAGCACGGTTACTGCACTCGTGAGCCGTATCTTTTTCGTTTGTGGTGCCGCCGCTGATAGAACCATCGCTGGAGAGGATGCTGCATAATCCTTCCTATGGTGCTCACCAACGCCAAATACATCAAGTCCTACTTGATCAGCAAGAACGATTTCTTCGACAACGTCACGCAATCGCTGTGCGTGACTTATCACTTCACCACTATGAACATCTGGTTTCGTTTCTACAAAAGACGTAATACCTATTTCCATTTGTTATCTCTCCTAGTTTAATTAGATTTTAAGCCTACAAAATTAGTCATTTCCTTTATGGTAGTAATGTGTTATTCATATTGGCTAACACATGTTTATTTCACGAAGTCTTAACTCGGCTGGTCATAGCCCAAAAAAGAAGAGCCAAAGCACTGACAGAGGCTCCGAGTAAAGAAACCCCTCTCCAGCCAAAGTGTGCGTAGATTTGAGTCGAAGCAATGGAACCGCTAGCACTGCCGATAGAATAAAACACCATATACCCAGCAGTAAGTCGACTCCGTGCTTCTGTACGCAATGGAAGGATCATGGTTTGATTTGTAACATGTATTGCCTGTACGGCCAAATCAAGTAGAACTATACCTATCACTAATGCGATTAATGACTGCTCTATATAACTGATGAACAACCATGAAATTAATAATAGAGCTAAAGCAATACCTGTCGTTCGTTGTCCGTAACCTCGATCGGCCAATTTCCCTGCTCGTGCCGCAGCTAATGCTCCAGCCACACCTACAAGACCGAAAGCACCAATTGCACTATGAGATAGTGCAATTGGTGGTGTGCTAAGTGGCAGTACTAGTGAAGTCCACAAAATGCTGAAATCAGCAAAAATCAGCATGCCTAGAACGGAGCGAACTCGTAATGTTCGTTCTTGAATAAACAAAGCAAGCACCGATCTAATCAACTGAGAATAGGATAGTGATTTTACCTCGCGCTCAACATTGGGCAACAACTTTAAAAACATACAAACCATCAAAAGCATGAGCGCAGCAGAAACTAGATATACGGAACGCCAACCCGCAAGATCTGTTAATATACCAGCAAAAGTCCGTGCGAGAAGTATGCCAATGACTATCCCACTTGTTACAATGCCAACGACACGACCTCGTTCTATAGGGGAAGCGATGTTCGCTGCAAACGCCACAAGAGTCTGTGTCACAACTGCAAGCAGCCCCACCAAAGCCATACCTGCGAAAAGTACCATGCTAGAGAAGGCAGTACCAACTATAACCAGAGCTGTTATAGATAATAGCATCTGGCCGACAATTAGACGTCGCTGGTTTAGTAAATCTCCAAGCGGCACGAGTAGTAGTAAACCCAATCCATAAAAAATCTGTGTGATGGTAATAACGACACCGATAATGGAATGGTCAATACCAAACTCATTAGATAGTTGATCAAGCAACGGCTGTGCAAAGTAAATATTGGCAACAGACATTCCACAGGCAATCGCAAACAATAATGCCAACGCGCGAGACATGGATGGTTGTTGATTCACATTAGGTTTCGTTATGGAATATTTATCACTTATCTCGGTGTAGTGTGGATCATTTTCTAGATTCGTCTCTGTTTCGCACACACCTTAACCCCCAATCATATTATTTTTTAATCATAACATACCGTTCGGTACAATATAATTACTGGTAAATATATCTTAACCATATTCATTATGTCAACAATTTATTTGAATTAAAGTTAATATTACATTAAATAAATAGAGCATGGTTTGACATGGTGAATGGCTAATAATATAATAATTACATACTGTTTGGTATTAAAAAGGACAATTGTAATTACCTACACATACATCCTAAAGCAATTAATAAAATCAAAGTTTGAAGAGGTGAATTCTTAATGGCAAGAACCCGTGAATTTGATGAGGATCAAGTTTTAGATGCAGCAATGCAGTTATTTTGGGAGAAGGGATATGAGGCTACCTCATTAAGTGATCTTACTTCTAGAATGGGTATTCAACGCCCTAGTATTTATTCGACTTTTGGAGATAAGAAAGAATTATTTGAAGCCGCACTTCGTAGATATACAATGTCTCGAGCCTCTGATATACGAACTAAGCTTCAAAGTCACTCCTCTGTAAAAGAGGCATTTTCTATTTTCTTTGCAGATGTCGTCATGGAAGAATACGCAAAAGATCTTAGTAAAGGTTGTTTTTGTATCAATACAATGGTTGAACTAGCACCTCATGATGAGAAATTTGAAATCTTAACCAGAGAACATCAAATGTACCTAGCCGTCATTTTTCAGGAGACAATCGAGCGGGGAATCCAATCAGGTGAGTTGGAAGCCAACACAGATGCAAAGCCTTTGGCACAGGCAATGATTGTAGCGTTAATCGGTCTAACAGTTATGATGAAATCTCGCCCCCAACGTTCATTTGTCGACAATGCAATAGCAGCGACGCTCACATTACTTAAGTGACATGATTGTATATGAAACTACGGAAACTATACTTTTATAGAACTGTAGCTTGAATGAAAATGATGCGATTTTAAAAAATAAGGAGTTGTCTGTCTATTGTGAAATTAAAATATCTTTTTGACAATACAAATCTTAATATAAGGACATAACCATATAAATTGGCAAAATGTCTACAAGCTGGTAATAAGGACACCCTATCACCTGAAAGTTCACATTCAGTACGATATCCATCCATAAAGCATTGTATTTTTGCTAAACTGATCAGAATAGATCTATCAAAGTGTCTTAGATTCATAGTCCATTTGAAGTGACATTACTATTGGATCTTCTATATTGGTGTGAGACCATGCTGACTCTTTGAGATAAATTTCGATTAAAAATCATCTGAAAACCTTGTTTTTTTTCCAGATAAAAAGCCATAGCTTGAAATGAAGTTTAATCAAAATAAACGCTGCACCTGATAATGGTTTAACTGTACAGGTTGTTAATGATCTTTAATCTTTTAGAGCAACATATAAAAAAGTTGCTCTCTTTAATTTAAAGCTATATTTCACAAATAGGCGAAAATAGATTATACTTGACTAACTATCATATTCCAAAAGGAGGAATTTCTTATGACCGAGAATAATCAATCTGAAGCACCAAAAAAGAAAATCAGCCTGAAAGATGCTGTGAAGCAGCAGCTTGAAAACAAAAAGAACCAATCTTCTCCTAATAAAGGACAGAAAAATGCCGACCTTTCAACAAAAAAAATGAAAAGTCAGCAAGCGAAAAAAACAAGCAATACTCGTAGAAAAATGGGTGTCTAATTTCTAAAAAATCGGGCATCTATCGCCTCGGTGTCAAAGTCTGGCTAACAGATGGACAGATTAGACCTATATAGGAAATCTACTCTAAAAAAAGAGAAGTGAAAAAGCATTCAAGGGGACAGTTCAGTTTCCTGAATGCTTTTTTTATGATTTTCTACTAAAGTAACCGCTAGTCCAATAAAAGTCCACTAATATTCTCACTATAATATAAAAATAGTGCCAACTTCTCTTTAATAGAAATTGGCACTTCGTTTAGTCGCTATACGTTATCGTGTCGCTTTTGGCGGTTGGCATACGTCACATTTACGTTGGTTATTATTTTTAAATTTTTTAAATGTTTTTTCAAAGTTGCTATCACATGCACATTTAAATAATAACTTTTGAGAAAAACCGTGATATTCCGTAGTTAGCAACTTACTATCCGAATTTTTCTCAACAAATTCTTTGATTTTACCAATTGTCCATTGTTTATTCATTCTCTTACACCTCCATATTTTATCGCTATGCGGAGGCTATTCTTGGCTTCCGTTCAATTATAAGTAACATTAGTAATTACCTTAAGCTACTCATTATAACATGAGCTGGCACTCAATTAAACAGATGAAAGGTATCTTATTGAACTAAACTACCCGTTAGTCCAACAAATTCAATAAAATAAAGTACTAATCCTTCTTGGATTAACGCTCTCAACTTTGTCCAGTAAATAAGACATCCTATACTATCTTGTTAGTCCACTAATACAGAAATAAATAGTCCAGTCTTAATTCCTGAATAAAAAATAATGATAGTTGACTTTTTTATGTGTTCTTAAATCGTAAAGTAGATAAATTGAAAACATAGTTACAGGAATGCGACACTATTTGCAAGAACTTAAACCTACCTAAAAATCCCATTTATAGGATTAAAATTCACCAAATAGGTCTTACAAACGATGATAATTCACCTTTATTTTCTTCGGAAATTAATTTTGATAAATCTTCTTTGAGCATTTGCATTCGTTCATTACCTATATTTTCACTCCAGCGTCCCTCAATCTCATTTAGTATTTTCTCTTTTGCTTTCACTACTAACCAACCTCGTTCAGTCAAAACAATAATTTTCCCTCTTTTATCAGTGGGATGAGTTTGACGCATAACATAACCACTTTTTTCGAGATAATCCACCATTTTACTTACAGCCTGCTTGGTAATTCCTAAATACTCAGATAGTTCTACACCTGTAGCTCCATTAGGAATAATACATTTAAAAATAAAGCCATGTGCAGGTCTGAAATCTCCAAATCCTAATTCACTTAATCTTTCATGTAGTTCATTAATCGATGCACTAAAGGATAATGACAAAAGTGATGTAAGATCGAATTTACTAAATAATTGATGATTCATACATAAAAACTCCTTAAATATAGTAAATTAAGTTGACTTTATTTAAATACCATTGTACTATGCTCAATGTAGTCAATCAAGTTGACTATATTGTTTATGTAGAAAAATAACAAGTAATCCCAATATCAATTCTCTAAGGAGGTTCTATATGATTAATATTGTAAAAGTTAGAGCGAGTGTATTTATTCCAATGTCTTGGACTGAACCTAAGAAAGATATTCAGACAGGAAAAGTAATCCAATTCGAAGGCGACTCACGTGAATTTACACCATATGCAGTAAACACTATGCGTTCCAGAGTTGAACAAGAAGTAGTTGTAGATTTTTATAAGAAGGAAATTTTCTCATATGCGAACACTGGTATAACAACAGAAAAAGTTATTAATCCGGATAATTCTATTCATCAAAGAACAGGGAAAGCTAGTACAGAAAGTATTTTATGCACTAATGTTGTATGGAGTTCTGATGATGTTAAATTTCAAATGAGTGCAAGTGCTAGCAATCCTTTAAATATATATGCTCCTCCTGTCGACTACCTATTGACTGTACAAGTCAAAAAAGATGGTAGAATCGATATTCAAGGAGCACATGATGGATTCCCTTGTTTTGAATTTTATAAGCAAGTCAATTTTGATCCGTTTGAACAAATTTATACACATGATTTTAGAAAAACTGGTGATACGCCTGAAGCTCTAGCTGGAGAAATGGAATATAGTTTTAAAAAGATATTATAAAATGGGAAAACATACGTTAAGAAAATTTAAACAAGAAACATTCCGCTGGGGATAAGTAACTTTAGAGGAAGCAACAGGAGGAAAAAAGAATGACAACCGTTTTATTCGTAAAAGCAAACAATCGTCCAACAAATCAAGCTGTTAGCGTAAAATTATATGAGGCTTTTTTAGCGAGCTATAAAGACTCCAATCCAAATGAGACAGTGGTAGAACTTGATTTATACAAAGAAGAATTGCCATATGTAGGAGTAGATATGATTAACGGCACATTTAAGGCTGGAAAAGGACTGGAATTAACAGAAAAGGAAGCAAAAGCAGTAGCTGTGGCTGATAAATATTTAGAACAATTCCTTGCAGCTGATAAAGTTGTATTTGGTTTCCCATTATGGAACTTAACAATTCCAGCTGTACTACACACATATATTGATTACTTAAATCGCGCAGGGAAAACATTTAAATATACGCCAGAAGGACCTGTAGGGCTTCTTAGTAATAAGAAAATTGCATTATTAAATGCAAGTGGCGGTGTATACTCTAATGGAGCAGCGGCTGAATTAGAAATGGCTGTTAAATATGTAGCAAGTATGATGGGCTTTTTCGGTGTAAAAGATATAGAGAAAGTAATTATTGAAGGTCACAACCAATTCCCAGATAAAGCAGAAGAAATTATTTCCGCAGGGCTTGAAAAAGCTGATAAATTAGCAAGTACGTTCTAAATAACTAAACACTTATCGTTAAATATAACAGTACCAACACTTTTATAGCGGTGGTACTGTTTTTTTGCTTACTTCACTATTTTCGGGAAGTAATAGCCCGATTGAGATGTTTACTTTCCCTAGGTTTTTAGCATGTTCTAAACCTTCAAGAGACCTAGCTCTTCTTGATTCACTTGTTAAAGTTGTCAGTTTATACATATCAGCAAGAGTTATATCATCAGATAACCTCGATGTTTTCTTAATAGAATTACTCAAATATTTATCTTTTACAGTAATCACTTGAGTTAAATCTATTTCAACTAAACCCTTTTTAGCAGCTTTTAATGAAGCTTTTACTTCATCTACTTCTTGTCGAGTTGAATTTTATTTGCTAGAACTTCTTCTGCTTTAGTTAACGTAGTATTTAGAAGTTCTATACTTTCAGCTGTATAATCCTCTTTATCAATTTCTTTTGCCTCTTCAATTGCTTTTTCTAGATCTTTCGTGATGATAATTTTTTTCACCAAAATCAAAAACACCACTTCAAAAGAAGTGGTGTTTGTTGATATTATTCAGTTTTTGCATCGTTCAATTGATCAAATTGAATGCCGGTAATATGTACATTTACCTCTTGAGTTGCAAGAGATGTCATATTAAAAATAGCTTCACGAATCTGGGTTTGAACTTGTTGAGCTACTTTCGCAACAGATGCTCCATATTGTACGAAACAATATACATCTACGATTAATCCCGTCTCAGTCCATTCGGTTTTAATACCTTTCCCATGAACCTTTTTACCGAATTTTTCTACTACGCCTGTAGCGAAGTTTCCTCTTGTACCAGAAACGCCTTCCACTTCTGTAGTAGCAATTCCTGCAATAACTTCAATAACTTCAGGCGCTACTTCAATCTTACCTAGCTCTTCTTTACCAGCAGGAGTGCTTTGAGGTAATGATTGTATAACTTTTTCAGCCATAGAATTCGCCCCTTTCTTATGAATTCATGACGTCATTTTCTTCAAGGAATTTCGTATTGAAATTACCTTTTTTGAATACCTCATGATCCATTAATTTAGCGTGGAAAGGAATTGTTGTTTGAATGCCTGGTCCTTCAACAATAAATTCACCTAATGCGCGTTTCATCTTAGCAATTGCTTCTTCACGTGTATCTGCATGTACAATCAATTTTGCAACCATTGAATCGTAGAACGGAGGAATACTATATCCTGGATACATAGCTGAGTCGATACGGACACCGTAACCACCTGGAGCTATATAATCTTCTACTTTACCCGGTGAAGGCATAAAGTTTTTAGATGGATTTTCTGCATTAATACGACATTCCATCGCCCAACCATTCACTTTCACATCTTCTTGTTTATACACTAATTTCTCGCCAGAAGCAATCTTAAGCTGTTGTTGAACAAGATCAATACCTGTAATCATTTCAGTTACTGGATGCTCTACTTGAATACGTGTATTCATTTCCATGAAGTAAAACTTGTCTTCATGGTAGTCAAAGATGAATTCTACCGTACCAGCACCGCGGTATCCACAAGCTAACGCAGCCTTAACTGCAGCCTCACCCATCTCAGCACGACGTTCCTCAGAAAGTGCAGGAGACGGAGCTTCTTCAACAAGTTTTTGCATACGACGTTGAACTGTACAATCACGTTCACCTAGGTGAATTGTATTGCCATAGTTGTCCGCTAGTATTTGGATTTCACAGTGACGGAAATCCTCGATGAATTTCTCTAAGTAAACGCCAGGGTTACCGAATGCTGCAGCCGCTTCTTTTTGAGTGATTTGAACACCTTTAATCAATTCTTCCTCAGTACGTGCTACACGGATCCCTTTACCACCACCACCGGCAGTTGCTTTAATGATTACTGGGTAACCAATACCTTTCGCAACTTCGGCTGCTTCAGCTGCATCAGCAACTATACCAGCTGAACCTGGAACTGTCGGTACACCTGCTTTAATCATTGAGTCTTTTGCTATATCTTTAATGCCCATCATTTTGATGGCATCTGAAGTTGGTCCAATAAAAGTAATACCAGCATCTTCACATGCTTCTGCAAAACTAGCATTCTCTGCTAAGAAGCCATATCCTGGGTGAATCCCATCACAGCCAGTTTTTTGAGCAACACTTAGTATACTACTAATTTTTAAATAACTATCACTAGAAAGTTTTGGTCCGATGCAATATGCTTCATCGGCTAATTGAACGTGAAGTGCATCTCGATCTGCTTCTGAAAACACAGCTACAGACTGAATATCTAATTCTTTACATGCTCGAATAATACGTACCGCGATTTCCCCACGGTTTGCAATTAATACTTTTTTCATTTAAATAGGCCTCCCTTAGTTCTCTTTTACTAGGAACAGAGGTTGACCGTATTCAACTAAATCGCCGTCTTTAACAAGAATTTCAACGATTTCGCCACTAACTTCTGCTTCGATTTCATTAAATAATTTCATTGCTTCAACGATACATACTACTGCTTCTTCGCCTACTTTATCTCCAACTTTTACGAAAGCTGGTGATTCAGGGTTAGGAGCTTGATAGAAAGTTCCTACCATTGGTGAAGTGATTTTGTATAATGATGCATCAACTGCTGGAGCTGGTGCTTCTTCAGCCACTACTGGTGCTGCTGCAACTGGTGTTGCTGGAGCCGCTACTGGTGCTGGCGCTGCAACTGGAGCTACTTTAACTACTGGCGCTTCAGTTACAACTGCCACACCGCTATGTTTTTTAAGTTTTACTTTTGTATCTGCTACCTCATAAACGAACTCGTCAATTGAAGATGAGTCGACTAATTTAATAATTTCTCGAATTTCCTGAATTTTCAACATAAATTACTCCCCTTAATCTTGTGAAATATAATACACTACTTATTCTATCGTGTTTTGGGGTTTTTTTAAATAGATAATTGAAAATAGGAATTATTCAAGACAATATCGTTATTTTTCCGTTAAAAAGACTCAGATTTAAAATCTACTACTATTTGGCCAGCTGTAGGTACCTCTTTTTTAACCGTGTATACGATCTCATCTGCTTTTGATTTTGATAATTCAGCAGACTGTACTGTAACACGAATTCGATTATCTTCAGCTCGTACAAATGCATCTGAATAACCTAAAGTTTTAATGAGCAATTCTAACATCGCTTCATTAGATTCCTTCTTAACAATAACATCCATCTCGTTATATGCTTCATTCTTTTCTTCAGCTGTATTCTTATCCGAAGCTATTTTTTGTGTTAGAGTTTTTTTCAATTGACTACGCTGATTTAGTAGCTCCATACGCATTTCTTCAAATAAGTCACTTTGTGCTGTAACAGGTGTTTTATCATTTCCTGTTAGTTTAGCAATATCATCAACTGCGGTATTATTTAATGTGCTATCTGAGAAGATTTTAAGGCCATTAAATGGTTGTGCTGGATTCATAAGATAATAAACTGAAATAACTGCTGCTAAACTCAATAAAGTTAAAAACCAAACTGCTCTCTTTTTTACTCTCATTTTATTTCCCCTCTCTTTTCCATAGGCATTACAACAATTCGGTGTGCCGGAATTTCCAGCACTTTTGTCAGCGTAGTTACTAATTCATTCTTTACCGCGATGTCATTCGCTCCTTCCGCAACAACTAATACTCCAGTTACTTGCCCACTTTCTTGTCCAGTTGTATTAGACCAGCTGAAATAATTCTCTAAGGATGAAGATTCTTTTTTTACATCTTGTGCCGTTTGTCCACCTGCATAAAAATAAATCTCAACTTCCCCAACTTTGTCAATCCTTGATAAAATGACCGCTAGCTGTTCCGCTTCATTAGTAGATACATTCTCTCCTTTAGACGATGTTTTCATAGGATTATCATTATTGTATGAAAACATGGCTACAATAATGATGACAATTGCCATCAATATTCCTACATAGTAAATTGACGTTTTTTTCATATTCTGCACCGCTCGAGCTAGTCATCCCCCTCTTCACATCTTTCCTGTTATCTACATCATTGTATGAAGCTTAACTCTAATCTATGAGATACTAATGCCAAAAATTAAAAACAAACTTTAAAATCCATATTGCAACGATTATTTTCAATAGAATAACCCACTCTTCCGGGTCCTCCAGTAGTAAACTTACAATTTTCCCAATGAATATAATGACGACTAGACCAAGTAAAAATACTTCCACAACCCCAATCCTATCCATCTTGTATTTGTAGTTTCAGAAGTATAACTGCTAATATCGCTGTAAAAAAGAAGGCGAATGCGATAATAAAAGATACTGCACACAAAACAAATAGTGTTTTGCCTATATCATCTAAAAAACTCGCAATATCTTTATCAGAAAAAGGTTCCATCAATGCCGCCAAGAAACGAAAACTTAATCCCGACATTAAAATTTTTAATGTCGGGATAATAGCAGCAGTAAATATACCTATCATTAAACCTGTACTCGTTACCGTTGCAGTAGTTGATGAATATTTTCTAAATGTACTTAAACTCTCAGTTATAAAAGAACCTATAAACGGAATGTTTTGCTGGATCATCTTTTTCAATGGTCCGAGTGCAGCTCCTGTAAAAGATACTGAAACAACACTATTCATTACTAGAAACATCGAATAGCACATGACCGTAGCAGAAACGACGCTTAATACAAGTACACGTATAAAGTCAGCCATTCGTGCAAAAGATATTTCTGGCATGAAACGAGATAGGAAATCAAAAATCAAAGATGCCGTCAACAAAGGGATTAGCCATCTCCCCGTTAAAAATACAGCAAATTGAATTAGTAATAATAGCATAGGATGCCACGCCATTAATGACATAGCGCCTGATGAGATGGCCATTGCAGACATTAATATTGGATAAAGGGCACTAAAGAATGCAATCATATTCTCAGATAATGCCTGCATCATAGTAAATGATTGATAAACCGGCTTTAATGTCGTAGTAAGTATAGCGATAAAAAAGAAAACCCTTGTCCACTCTTTAAATTGAGGCATTATAAAGTTTAATATTAAAAAGAGTAGTGCGTAAAAAAGTAATGAAACGAGAGTAAATAGCGTGTCCTTGAAGGGGGCGACCAAAATCTCCTGTAACCAGTCCAATCTTGCCCTCCTATCTTTTTTTGACGTTTACCCAAAAATTTCTTCTATTAAATAGAGTTTGTCCATAAAAATGACAACCTTTATCTACTACGGTTCTATCAAACGTTGCCAAATTGAAAATAATTCAATTATCTCTTTTAGCCAAAGAGATAAAATAACAAGCTTTACCGCTGTATGCGATAAAAAGGCAAGTGATTCATAATCCTGGTCATTTAAATGTTGTGACACGGCTGTTGAAACAAAATATATAAATGCACTGCCTAGAATGAGCGATAAATATGGGATTTCAATTGGAAATGCATGCAATAACCTTTGAAGAAATGGGATGAATAAACGCATAATTAAAAAGCTCATTAATAAGAAAAAAAACACCGTATAAAAGACACGATGCAGAGCAGGAATTGCCATTTGAATGAACATTAAAAGAATAAGCATAATCACAGCGTAAAATAATATCGTCATAAGCTCAGGTAGCCGTTAACCATTGGAAGAAGGTGAGAATTTCATCAAAGAACAAACGTAAAAAATGTAGCAATTCCGCTGCGATATACATATAGGCTAGAAAATAAAGAAAAAAAGAAAATTCCTTTTTACCGGTTTGTTCAAAGAAGATATGTAAAAGCGCAATCACAAGTCCAATACCGGCGATGCGTAGAATGTCTTGAAGTTCCGTAGCTGCCCCTCCTCTTGTATAATCTAATCTATGCAAAGCTAGAGCAAGTTATGATTTCCAATCATACAAACATCGGACTGAACAAAAAAACGACCCCTATAGCATAAGCTATAGGGGTCGATTATAAAGAATGAATTATTTACCCACGAGATACGTAAGTGCCTTCTTCAGTGTTAATGACTAATTTGTCACCAGCATTAACAAAGAATGGTACTTGTACAACTAATCCAGTTTGAACTGTTGCTGGTTTAGAGCCACCTGAAGCAGTATCACCTTTAATTCCTGGTTCAGTTTCAACTACTTCTAAAACAACTGTATTTGGAAGATCCACACCAAGGATTTCTCCTTCGTAAGACATAATTGAAACTTCCATGTTCTCTAATAAGAATTTCAATTCGTCTTTAAGTTGGTTTTCAGTTATTTCAATTTGGTCATAAGTTTCAGTGTTCATGAACACATGATTATCACCTGAAGCATATAGATATTGCATTTTGTTATTGTCAATTTGAGCTTTTTCTACTTTTTCACCTGCACGGAAAGTTTTTTCCATTACTGAACCGTTACGTAGGTTACGAAGTTTTGATCGTACAAAAGCTGCCCCTTTACCAGGTTTTACGTGTTGGAAATCAAGTACACGGAAAAGTCCACCGTCTACTACGATTGTTAGGCCTGTACGAAAATCGTTTACTGAAATCATGAATGTTCCTCCAATATTACTTTATAAAATGATTAATTCTTTTGTGGAATGAGTTAGTTTTTCATTACCTGTCTCTGTGATTAATGTATCGTCCTCAATACGGACACCACCGATTCCTGGTAGGTAAATACCAGGTTCACATGTCACGACCATACCTGGTTCTAATACAGTAGGTGAACGGAACGATAATCCAGGACCTTCATGTACTTCTAAACCAATTCCATGACCTGTTGAGTGGCCAAATGCCTCACCATATCCATGTGCTTTAATATAATCACGTGTTACTGCATCAGCTTCAATACCTGTCATACCTGGTTTAAACTGCTCTAATCCAAGTAATTCAGCATTTAATACAATGTTGTAAATTTCCTTCAATTGATCTGAAGGCTCTCCAACTGCAACTGTACGTGTTGTATCAGAGATATAGCCATTATAGAGCGCACCAAAATCTAAAGTGACAAAATCACCATTTTCTATTATTTTATCAGTTGCAACGCCATGTGGCAATGCCGAGCGTACACCTGATGCAACAATTGTATCAAAAGAAGATGAAGTTGCTCCTTGTTTTCGCATGAAGAATTCCAATTCATTTGATACTTCTAATTCTGTTTTGCCAGCTTTAATAAATGTTAGTATATGCTCGAATGCTGCATCCGCTATTTCACAAGCGACCTTTATAATATTAATCTCTTGCTCCGTCTTAATCAAGCGGATTTTTTCTACTAAACCTGAAACTCCTACTAAATCAGTTTTTAGATGTTTCGAATATACTTCATATGTGCTATAGCTAACGTTTTCTTTCTCAAATGCTAATGTTTTGATACCCATCTCTTGTACTTGATTAGCAATTTCTTCAATGATTGTAGCTTGGTGTTGTACAATTCGATAATTCTGTACTTGTTTCGAAGCTTGTTCAGTGTAACGGAAATCCGTAATAAAGACTGCATCATTTTGTGAAACAATTGCTACCCCAGATGTTCCAGTAAAATCAGTCATATAACGACGATTATAATCATTTGTAATAAGTATTGCATCAAGCCCTTGTTCTTGTAATGCTGCTCTTATTTTTTTTAGTTTTTCCATAATAATCAATTCCCCCTGTTATTGTTCTAAAAACATGCGTAATGCAAGTTGGTACCCTTTAGTCCCTAATCCAGAAATTTGTCCCACACACTCTGGTGCTAAATAAGAGTGGTGACGGAATTCTTCACGTTTATGTATATTCGAGATATGCACCTCTATGACAGGAACATTTACAGAAGCTATAGCATCGCGTATTGCAACACTTGTATGTGTATATGCACCTGGATTAAAGACAATGCCAGCAATTTCATTGTCTTCAGCGTCATGAATCCAGTCAATCAACTGGCCTTCATGATTGGACTGCTTTAACTCAATTGTGGCACCAAACTCACCTGCTAGCTTTTGAAGGGCTTTATCTATATCTTGAAGAGTTTCCGAACCATATATTCCTGGCTCTCTCTTACCTAATCGATTTAAATTAGGCCCATTTAAACATAAGTAATTCATATCTCTCCCCCTCCCATTTTGATGAATTTATTTTACCACATCAGTATTATAAGGTATTTTACTTCGGGTGTCTAAACTTTCTGCTTTTTTATGGAACATTGCCGTTTCCACTATAAAACGTAAGTGCATAGCAATTAAGACGAAGATAGGAATCGATATTTTTTTTAGCTCTACCGTACCGAACATCCACCACTGTAATCCAAAAAGCAGAATAATACTCAATCCAATTGCAGCTATATCCGCACGAATAGCAATGCAGAGTTCACTTAAATAAAAAATCACAATTGCTAAAACAAACAACATAATGACTAATGTCGTCCACTTAAATAATGGCGTATGCCCACTAAACAAATGCCATCGCTTAGACCAACCGATTGGACTCCAATGAATGATTGAAAATATTTGTAGTAATCGTAGACAAACAGTGAACGACACTGCACTTAAAATGGATGTCCAAAACAAGACCTGAATTTTCAAAACACAACACTCCTTTTTTACAAGCATTGCCTCATTTTCAAAAGCTATTCTTTTCCTAGAGCTTTTTTATAATTTTTAGTACAATAAGAACAGTTGAATATACAAAAAGAGAGCGGTGTGGCAAGTGAAGGATCAACCTCAGACTCCAATTTACGGGGGGCAAGCATTGATTGAGGGCGTAATGATGGGCGGTAAAGAACATACTGTATCCGCTATTCGCCGTAATGATGACTCAATAGAGTATTTCTATGTTAAAAAAGAAAAAAAGCCAGCGCTTCAAAGGCTGAAGAAGATTCCGTTTATTAGAGGGATAGTAGCTATTATTGAATCTGCTGCAATCGGCTCCAAGCATTTGCAATTTGCAGGTGATCGCTATGATGTCAATCCAGGCGAAGAAGTTGAAGAATCTGCAGAAGAAGGCTCGAAGCTCCAAATGATTTTAGGCGTAGCTGCAATTGGCGTACTTTCATTCCTATTTGGTAAATTTATTTTCACATTAATTCCTGTATTCTTGGCACAGCTTTTCCATACATGGCTTCCAGGAAAAACCGCACAAATTTTGTTAGAGAGTGGTTTCAAACTAGTATTGCTACTTAGTTATATTTATTTTGTATCACTTACTCCACTTATTAAACGTGTTTTCCAGTACCATGGCTCTGAACATAAGGTTATCAATTGTTATGAAAACGGTCTACCTTTAACAGTAGAAAATGTTCAAGCGCAATCACGTTTACACTACAGATGTGGTAGTAGCTTTATGTTATTTACAGTTATCGTAGGTATGTTCATCTACTTCCTAGTACCAACTGATCCTTTCTGGCTACGTATTGTAGATCGTATATTATTAATTCCAGTCGTACTTGGAGTCGCTTTTGAAGTACTGCAATGGACTAATGCTTGTCGGAATATACCAGTACTTCGCTATTTAGGTTATCCTGGTTTATGGCTTCAATTACTTACAACAAAAGAACCCAAAGACGATCAAGTAGAAGTTGCTATCGCTTCATTTAATAAATTATTAGAAATCGAGAAAGACCCTAAAAATATAACAATAAACTAACAGAAACGTAGAAGAGCTCAGTAAGCTCTTCTACGTTTTTCTTTTTATAGATAAAATGACATTTTACACAAATGGATTTAATTGGTATATTTTAATGGAGGAGGTTCTTTCTATTGAAGAAAAGACTTTTTGTTATTTCTGCTGTTTTTATATTAATTAGTAGTCTATCTTTTTTATATATTTATATTATTAAAAACGGCAATCCTTATACGATGCTTTTAGTTCAATATCATATGAAAAAACATATGGAAAGAAACGACATTACAACCGATATGATAGTTCCGGATAATTCTGGTTACATAGAACCTAAACAGGTAGTACACAAGGATTATTATCGCGGCTTCTTTCAATTACAATTTAAAGATGAACCGCAAATTACTTATTATTACGGCCTACATAAAGAAAATAAAGCAATCATTCAATTTTGCAAAGAGAATCCGTTAGTTGTAAGTTCCTTTAAAAAGGCTAAACATAGTGAAGAAATTTGTGCACATGCCTATAATAACTAAAAAAATCTGTGCAGAATTTGCACAGATTTATTTGTTTTTAATAGCGCGAAGCTTTTGAATTCCTTTTACTCCAAAGTAACCTATTACCCAAAAGACAAGAAAATATAAACCATATCCCCATGCAGAGCTGTTTAATACCGTAAAGAGGATAATGATAAAAGCAATATAAGAAACTGCTAATGCAATCCATGGATTAATATTATTTAGAGCACATGAAATTCCCTGCACTAAAAAAGTTAAAGGAAAAACAAGGACTAAGCTAAGAAGGAAATAGGATTTATTTGCTTCTTCATTTCCAAAAGCTCCTGTTAAAGTCATCGCGATAACACCTAACATCGCAAACGCCGGGAAGAAAATACCCGCAATTTTATTACCCACATGATCACTCCTAACAAATTGTCTTCATTTTATCATGAATGTTCACATAGATGGGAAATTAAAAAATACGTTTAACTGTTTAATTTTACTACATCAAAAAAATCATCATAATCATATATTTGAAAGTCTGCCGCTTCACAACTCCCCCCATACATACAACTCATCATCCCTATTTTCTTCGCAGGGATTAAATCGAGTTCCCTATCTCCAATCGCTATATCTAAATCATATTTTTTATGTAAATATTGATAAGAAGTTGGATCTGGCTTGCGTGGAAAACCATTATCAACAGTGACAATTTCAATGAAGTAGTTTTCAAAACCATAGTATTGAAGAATATCCAAAACCGGTTTTCGCTCCTTATGGGTCATAATTACATTTTTGTTTGCAAATAGCAAAATTCTCTCAACATTAGGAAACGGCTTTATACTGCTTGGTGGTAAGTCTAGATTAAGCTGTTTAACCTCTTTTATTTGTTCATCTGATAATTCGAAATACTTAAATGCATGTGTTGCCGATATCTTCAATTCGCGATAAATATCTTCTCGAGCAACTGTCCCATTCAATATTTTATATAAATTTTCTGTGTACGCTGGATATGTATCAAATAAAGTACCATCAAAATCCCATAGTATATTCATATAACCCCTCCTAATTTCTACAAACAAAGTATTTATATTAATTACTTATTACTATTTCCCCAAAAAATTGTTGTATTTATTTTTTGGCGTGTCTTTTTTATTTTCCACGGTAATATTCATGTTTATTTTCCCTCCAGATAATATAGCAATATTATTTACATCTTTCTCTCATTTAAACATAATACGCCTAACCTACAACTTCCAGGAACTTCTTTTATCTGCATTATAATCAGAATCACGTTAAAAATTCCAGGTGCTTTTTTACATGGTTTTACTAGATCTATTCATAAAACTGAATTTCAATCAAAAAAAAGACTCCCTCTTCATCTATTAATGAATGGGAGTCCTTAATGGTTGTTATGATTTTAAGTGTTATCTAAAATAACCGTTTTCGCGCTCGTTAGTAGCTCAAATTCAGTGACTTAAAGACCACATTTAAGTTGTGCTCCACAGTTAGTGCATGTGTTACAGCCGCCTAGTTCTTCGACTGTTCCTTTGCGACATACTGGGCATGTGTTACCGACTTCAGAGCCGATTGTTACGTTTGTTGAACGTAAATCTTGAATTGTATCGATTAAAACAACTGGACGTTTTTCAGTCACTTGTTCTTCTTGTAGAGTGTCCTCGTCCATAACGTTTTCTTCTGCTTTTAGAGTTAATACTTGTGAATCACGGCTACCATCTACATAAACTGTACCGCCTTTAGCGCCACCGTTATATAAGCGTTCGTACACTTTCTGTACTTGCTCCACAGTGTAACCGCGTGGTGCGTTTACTGTTTTAGAGATTGAGCTATCAATCCAGCGTTGGATGATACATTGTACATCTGCATGAGCTTCTGGAGCTAATTCCATGGCAGTTACAAACCATTCAGGAAGGTTTGCTTCATCTGCATCTGGGTTAGCAGCTAAATATTCTTGTACAATATCAGCTTTTACTTCAATGAATTTACCAAGACGACCACTACGGTAGTAAGTAAATGAGAAGTATGGTTCTAATCCAGTAGAAACCCCCACCATTGTTCCAGTTGAACCTGTAGGAGCTACAGTTAGTAAGTGCGAGTTACGAATACCGCCTTCAAGTACTGCTTCACGGATATGCTCAGGCATTTTTTGCATGAAGCCAGTTTCTGTAAAGCGTTTGCGAAGTGATAATGTTTCAGCTTCTGTTTCTCCTGTTAAGAATGGAAAACTACCTCGTTCTTTTGCAAGTTCAGTAGAAGTTTCATAAGCTGTTGTCGCAATCGTCTTAAAGATTTCATCAACAAGGATGTTACCTTCTTCAGAACCGTATTCTTTTTCACAGTAGATAAGTAAATCAGCCATTCCCATAACACCTAGTCCAACACGGCGTTCACCTAATGCTTGTACTTTGTTGTCTTCAAGGAAATAAGGTGTAGCATCGATTACGTTATCTTGCATACGTACTCCGACACGAACTGTTTCTTTCAACGCTTCAAAGTCTACTGTTTTCGTATCTTTTTGAGCAAATTGCGCTAAGTTTACAGCTGCTAAGTTACATACTGAATACGGCGCAAGTGGTTGCTCTCCACATGGGTTTGTTGCTACAACTTTCTGGCCGTATGCTTTTGCATTTGTCATGTCGTTTGCGTTGTCGATGAAGAAAATACCTGGTTCTGCTGAGTAAGTTGCACAGATATTGATTAAGTTCCAAAGTTCACGTGCTTTTACTTTTCGGTACGTACGTACAGCATGTCCCATTTCAGCCCATTCACGAACATCGCCAACTTCATGCCATGTATCGTTATAGATTTTCATTTCTTCAGCATTATATGATTCAACCGCTGGGAATCGTAAGTCAAATTCAGCATCAGCTTCTACAGCTTCCATGAATTCATTTGTGATTGTAACAGAAATATTCGCACCAGTTAGGAATTCAGCGTTATGTACGCTGTATGTTCCGCCATCACGTAATTTCGTCTCAGCATCACGAATAATCGCTTCATTAAAACCACCGACACCAGGGATAGTTTTATAATTAATAATACCTTGATACATCGCTTCTTCTTGTTGCGTTAAAGGTTTGAATTTTAGTTTTTCTTTTGCTAGACGTTGGATTGTTTCATCCGTTGTATTTTCGATTAAGAAACGTAAAATACGAGGATTCTGCATTTTTGAAATAATAAATTCAATTATGTCCGGATGCCAATCTGCTAACATAATCATTTGCGCACCACGACGTGATCCACCTTGTTCAACAAGATGAGTCAGCTTAGCAATATCATCTAACCAAGAAACAGATCCTGATGATTTACCGTTTACACCACGAGCAAGCGTGTTTCGTGGACGTAATGTAGAACCATTAGTTCCTACACCGCCACCGCGACTCATAATTTCCATTACTTGTTTACGGTGATCACTAATGCCTTCACGAGAGTCTGCTACAAATGGCATTACATAACAGTTAAAGTAAGTAACATCTGTTCCTGCGCCTGCTCCGTAAATAACACGTCCCGCTGGAATAAAGTTTAACTTCACTAATTGTTCGTAGAATTTTTCATACCATTCTTGGCGTTTTTCTTCTGTTTTTTCAACGGCTGCTAAGCCAGTTGCATTACGTTTCGCAATTTGTTCGTAAAAGACTTCAAGAGGCTTCTCAATAACGTCTAAAGAACGTGTGACAATTCCTGATTGTTGTTCAGAATCATCATCAATAGCACTTCTATAATCTGCTTCAATCAGCACTTCAGCTGTTTTCTTTTCTGTATTAATTGAAACGATATAACCAAGACCACGTGCTGGGAATTTAGGGTCAGCTTTGACCGTTAAAACAACAAAATCCCCTGCTTTTAGCGTTTTCTTTTCCGTATCTTTAAAAGAATAACGGTCTATCATGACTAATCGAGACACACCTTTATGTGTTATATGCATGTCCTCTGTGATGGCATGAACTTGTGGAAATTGTTGAATATCATTATTTAATTGTTGTACATTAATCGTCTGATTATGATGCTGTGAAGCAAGTACCATTATCATTCGCCTCCCTATTTAGATCGCGCTTTAAATACTATATATAGTGTTTGTTCAAGACATTACGATACTATATATTGATAAAAAAAGCAAACAAGGTGATTTTGAGCAAAATGTTGATTTAACAACATTGGAAGCGATTTTTCGATTTTTGTAAAACTAAAATAAGTCAAAAAGACTACTATCTTCTAAAATTCCATTCATCACTTTCATAGCGAGTTTTTGCTAAATTATTAACAAAATCCATTTGTTCCTGCGTTAACGTGTACGGTACAAGTTCTATGTCTAACCCGTCCTCAAATCCTTTGCGGAAAGCAGATATACATGTCTCAACATCGACAGGTTTTTGTGCTAACTGATTAATAGCTACCGCTTTTTGTGGTAAATGTTTGCGCATACGCTCTTTTGAAGCTTCCGATGGAAATTTAAAAAGAGAAATCAATTTTTCATCATCGAGATCGATTAATATCGCTCCATGTTGTAAAATGACACCTTCTTGTCGCGTTTGTGCACTACCTGCTACCTTCTTACCTTCTACTACTAATTCATACCAACTTGGCGCATCAAAACAAACCGCGCTCTTCGGAGTTTTCAAATCTGCTCGTTTTTCTTCTGAATCTGGAACTGAAAAATAAGCATCTAACCCTAAGTTTCGGAAACCTAGTAATACGCCTTCGCTTAATACTCTATAAGCTTCAGTCACCGTTTTAGGCATGTCTGGGTAGTCTTCATTAACAATGATGCTATATGTTAGTTCATGTTCATGTAAGACTGCACGACCGCCAGTAGGACGGCGTACAAATCCAACATTTAATTTATGTAATTGTTCAAAATCAATGTCTTTTTCAGCACGTTGAAAATATCCAATAGAAAGTGTTGCTGGATTCCATTCGTAAAATCGTATTACTGGTGGAATTAAACCTTTACTATGCCAATGTAGGAGTGCTTCATCTAATGCCATATTGAATGCAGGGCTACAAGGACCTGAATTAATAAAATACCATGTTGTTTTCATTTGGTCTCCTCCTTATAATCAACTTATCTATTTTAACAAACTCATTGGACTATCGCTACATGTTCTTTTATAATATTACTGTAGATAGAAAGGGGTAAGACGATTTGAGTTGGTTATATACATTAGCAATTGTTTTATTTGTGGTGATTGTATACGCTTTAGTAAACGCTCTTCGTTTCAAAAAAGCA
Organism: Viridibacillus sp. NPDC093762; assembly: GCF_050279675.1. Taxonomy (NCBI): domain Bacteria; kingdom Bacillati; phylum Bacillota; class Bacilli; order Caryophanales; family Caryophanaceae; genus Viridibacillus; species Viridibacillus sp. NPDC093762. The sequence goes on from NZ_JBNNUK010000007.1 coordinate 25,914, forward strand.
GTTACAACTTTAACACAAGAAGAATTTATTGAAGGTTATCGTAAAGCACAATTAATAGATGTGCGTGAGCCAAAAGAATTTGACGGTGGTCATATTCTAGGCGCTCGTAACGTTCCAACCTCACAACTTCGTCAACGCTATAAAGAAATTCGCCCAGACAAACCTGTTTACTTGTACTGCCAAAATGCTGGACGTAGTGCACGTGCTGCTATGTTATTAAAGAAAAAAGGCTACGATCAAGTATACCAATTACAAGGTGGATACAAAAATTGGACAGGCAAAATCAAAGTGAAATAATTTGATTGCGTTGCAAATAAAAAAGAGTCATTTCTATTTATAACAGAAATGACTCTATTTTTTCTTAATTATATATGTTTTATCTATAAATTAATAACGTCCATAAAGGAGGATATAATGCCAAAATTCTTATATACATTTCACGAAGATTTGCGACAAGACATCCCTAACTATGCAGATGTATCAGCGGTCTTTGAGCGCATCTCAAAAAAACTAAATGAAGTACACCCTGCTAATTTTCGTGGTGTGACTGTCGAACTAAATAATTCACAATTTCATCATCATTTACTAGAAATGATGGAAAAGGAATTAATCCGCTATGAAAATTTGAGTTATATATATGCCTCATTACCTAGCATTGTTTTAAATTCTGTCTCAGAAGATCAATTAGATAATCAGTTAAAATCAATTAAGACATTTAGTAATTCTTTAATCTACTTCCCTGATTATGAAGTCGCTATTACACAGATTCCTGTATTCCGCTCCGATTCAGAGTGGCCAGAGTTTTTCTATTTTACAACAAGTGCGGAGAAAATGATGAATTTTATAGAAGCTGTTCAAGAACAGTTACGTCAAATGTTGATGGAAACTGTCACCTACTTAGTTGATGTTCATGATGGTATTAAACGACGGAGTTACGGCGAAGGTAAGCAAATTACAAGAGAAGATGTTTTCTTAGAACCTTCACTTAAGCAAGAGATTTTCCGTTCAATTGATGAGTTTTTCAAGGAGGGTGGCAATTTCTTCAAACATTACGGCCTTCCTTATAAAAGAGGAATCTTATTATATGGCTCACCAGGAAACGGAAAGACTACGCTTGTAAAGTCCATTACAGGTTCTGTAACAGCTCCTGTTGTGTATTGGCAAATAACTGAGCATACATCAAGCGAGTCCATTGAAGAGGTCTTCCGTATGGTAACAAGTTTAGCTCCAGCAATACTCGTTATTGAAGATATTGATTCTATGCCTGAATATACACGTTCATTATTTTTAAATACACTCGACGGTGCACAATCACGTGAAGGTATTTTTTTAATTGGTACGACCAATTATCCTGATCGCATCGATCCAGCTTTAATCAACCGTGCAGGAAGGTTTGATCGAGCATACGAGATTATGAATCCTACAACTGAAATACGTGCGACATATTTACGCAAATTAGATATTCAGCATATATTCACAGAAGACGAGCTAATTGATGCTGCTAAACTTTCAAAAGAACTTTCTATGTCACAACTTAATGAATTATATATGTCAGTCGCTCTAAATTGGCATTATGATAAAAAACTCGATTATGAGAAATGTATTAAAGATTTACAAAAACAACGTAAAAAAGCCTTCCGTAATGAATGGGAAAGAAATGAAGTAAATATAGGGTTCTAAAAAAATACCCTCCTAGAGAATGATTGACTCAATCTCAGGGAGAGTATTTTTTTACGAATAGTATTTAATATCTTCATTAAATGGTTCTAATTTTTCTTATTTATACCTTATCTTGATAAACATCCATTACCTGAAACGTTTGACAAACAAGTAATAAGTCTGGGCTAAAGGTAAGATCATACTGATTGAGCTCCCAAGTGAAAAATTTCACATGCTCCCTATACCAATACGCATAGGTTAAATCTCCTTCACCTTCAGCCTTTGTAAAATCACTTGTTACTTCATTCATTTTCACCAAATCGATTTTTGTATATTTTATAATTGCTAACGGTTCATTGTTACCATCTAACACAATATCATACTGTCCAACTTTTTGAATTTCTTCTTTTTCAAGTTCATATACACAATGCGCAGCACATGTTGCTGTTTTGATTCCATTCACAACTAAACTCCCTAAATCATCCGCCATTTCTTTGGAGCCATCTCCAAACATCCATGACTCTGGAGTTGCCATATCTAATTCATTTTCTTTAGCATATGTATACCAATATTCATCTATTTTATTGATTGCCATTAGGTACTTTCCTCCTTACAATCAAAATCCTTTAAGTATTGCATACTAGTAGGGCATTTTCACCTTTATCTGATAGTTCTTTCACCTTAATTACTACTTTATCGGATTCCAGCCTATCATCTATACGCCCACTTGATTTCTAATAATAAATACAATCACAATGATTCTTTGAAGAAGTTCTATTTGATTGTTTAGACTTTCATCTTGACTTTTCGCCAAACTATACCTTAAGTATCTCATTCTTTTAATCTATTATTTCATGTCAAGTCCTCCTATATTAGTAATGAGATAATTATATTGCATTACTTAATATAAGAGGTTTCATATGCAGTAAACAGGTTTGAATTCTATACTTACTGTTTTAATCTATAACCGTTTTTTGCTTATTGATTTCTTGTAAAATTTGTAGATTCGTTAAACCATGTTTATGTAGCAAATCATAAATGATTTTCTTTTCGTATTCCATTAGCGCCTTTGTATGCGCATCTGGAGTGAAATAGATTAAGGTACTTTGTTCTTTTTGTTGCTTTATGTACAATTCAGAAATTAATTCATCAACCGTATATTCTTGATAATCCTCTTCTAAGGATTTTAGCAAGTCATTTTGATCATTAGTTGTATCATTAATACTTTTAAAGTAAGCCATGAAAACTCCCCTTTTTTCACACATTGATTCATACTGCATTTATGTTAGCATAGCAATTTTAAAGTCATCTGTCTATGTCCAAGCGATTTTTTCCATAACTAACATGATCTTTTCATTAAGCTATTTATATACAAATCATGAGAAAACCCCTAGCAAAGTGCTAGAGGTTTTCAATATACGAATATATTATACTCCTACTGTTTCTCTTTCGTATCGTAACACTGGGTTACGAGCTGCTCTTGTTTCATCAAGACGGCCAATAACAGTTGTATGTGGTGCATTTTGTACTACTTCTGGTGTTTCTTCTACTTCTTTAGCAATTTGAATCATTGCGTCACAGAAAGCGTCTAGTGTTTCTTTAGATTCTGTTTCAGTTGGTTCAATCATTAAACCTTCTTCCACATTTAATGGGAAGTAAGTTGTTGGTGGATGGTAGCCAAAGTCTAACAGTCGTTTTGCCATATCAAGTGTACGAGCGCCAAGTTTCTTCTGGCGGCTTCCACTTAATACAAACTCATGCTTACAATGACGGTTGTAAGGTAGATCAAAGTATGGCTCTAATCTTCTCATCATATAGTTTGCATTAATTACTGCATTTTCAGTTACTGCTTTAAGACCATCTGGACCCATTGAACGGATATAAGTATATGCACGAACATTAATACCAAAGTTACCGTAGAACGGCTTCACGCGACCAATTGATTGTGGACGGTCATAATCGAAGTGATAGCCTTCTTCTGTTTTCACTAATACTGGCTTTGGAAGGTATGGAATCAAGTCTGCTTTTACGCCAACTGGACCTGAACCAGGACCACCACCACCGTGAGGACCAGTGAAAGTTTTGTGTAAGTTTAAGTGAACGCAGTCAAAGCCCATATCACCAGGACGTGCTTTAGACATAACCGCATTTAAGTTTGCACCATCATAATATACTTTACCGCCAACCGAGTGAACGATTTCAGCGATATCTAGAATATGTTCTTCAAAAAGACCTAATGTATTTGGGTTAGTCAACATAAGTGCTGCTGTATCATTCCCAACTAGGCGACGTAAGTCTTCTAAATCTACAAGACCGTTGTCATCAGACTTCACAGTTACTGTATCAAAACCTGCTACTGTTGCTGATGCTGGGTTTGTACCGTGAGCAGAGTCTGGCACAAGTACTTTCGTACGTTGGAAGTCACCGTTTGCTTCGTGGAATGCACGAATCATCATTAATGCAGTCCATTCACCATGTGCACCAGCCGCTGGTTGAAGCGTTACTTCATCCATACCAGTGATCTCGATTAAATGCTCTTGTAAATCATACATCAACTCAAGTGCACCTTGTACTGTAGACTCATCTTGTAATGGGTGAATATTAGCAAATCCTGCAAAACGTGCAACTGATTCATTAATTTTCGGGTTATATTTCATTGTACATGAACCAAGTGGGTAGAAACCTGAATCTACACCGTGGTTACGGCGTGATAGCGCAGTATAATGACGCATAATATCAAGCTCTGATACTTCAGGAAGTTCCGCTTCTTCTGTACGAATAAATTCTCTTGGTAAGATAGCAGCTAAATCTACTGCTGGTACATCAAGCTCTGATAAACTATAGCCTACGCGACCTTCTGTTGATAGTTCAAAAATAAGTGGTTGATTATCGTTATGCATGGAGAGCCCCCATTTCTTGCACAAGTGCATCGATTTCTTCTTTTGTACGTTGTTCAGTAACAGCGATTAGTGCATGGTTTTCAAGTGCTGCATCTACTTTACCTAAATCAAAGCCACCAATAATGCCTTTTTCAAAAAGTCCCTTATTAATAGTAGAAACAGATGATTTACACTTCACAACAATCTCGTTGAAATGTGCGCCTTTATAAGCTACAGTGAAACCTGCCTTTTCAAAAGCTTCTTTAGCATAGTGGGTTTTTAAAATATTTTGAGTAGCAATTTCTTGCACACCTTTTTTACCTAGAGCTGTCATTGCAACTGAAGCTGCAAGTGCATTTAACGCTTGGTTTGAACAAATATTAGAAGTCGCTTTTTCACGACGAATATGTTGCTCACGTGCTTGTAAAGTTAATACATAACCGCGACGACCTTCATCATCAATTGTTTCACCAATTAAACGGCCAGGTACTTTACGCATTAATTTTTTTGTAACAGCGAAGTAACCACAGTGTGGTCCGCCAAAGCTTTCAGGAATACCGAATGGTTGAGCATCCCCGACAGTAATATCCGCACCCATTTTACCTGGAGGTGTTAGAATACCAAGTGCTAATGGGTTAGAAGATACGATACATAAGCCTTTTGCATCGTGGATTAAGTCTGCAATTGCTTGTACGTTCTCTACTTGACCGTAGAAGTTAGGATATTGAACCATCACAGCAGCTGTATCTGCATCGATTAATTCTTTTAACGCATCAAGATCAGTGACACCATCTTTTAAAGGAACATTTACAACTTCAATTGATTGACCAAGAGCATATGTTTTAACTACGTCATGTGAAATTGGATGAACCGCACCAGAAACTAAAAGCTTTTTGCGACGAGTATGTGCCGCTGCAAGCATACCAGCTTCAGCAAGTGCTGTACCTCCATCATACATAGATGAGTTTGCTAAATCCATGCCTGTTAATTCTGCAATCATTGTTTGGAATTCGAAAATAGCTTGTAATTCACCTTGTGAAATTTCAGGTTGGTAAGGTGTGTAAGCTGTATAGAATTCTGAACGTGAAATAACGTGATCAACAATAACTGGTTTATAGTGATCATAAACTCCTGCACCTAAGAATGATGCATAATCATCGCTATTTGCATTTTGTTTAGAAAGTTGTGCTAACTCTTTTAACAATGCTGATTCAGATTTTGCAGGTTTAATGTTGTAGTTTCCTTTAAAACGAACTTTTTCTGGGATGTCTGAGAATAATTCATCAACATTAGAGACGCCAATTACATTTAGCATTTCTTTTTGATTTTGCTCAGTCATAGGTAAGTACCGATGCTTCATTCGAAAAAACCCTCTCTTCATGAAAATTATTTTTGGCGTTTATAAAATGGTGTTGCAGTAGTAACCACTTTTAAGCGACGGTTACGGATTTCAATCTCAAGCTCTTGCCCAAGCTCCGTATACTCACTATCAATTAATGCTAAACCGATATTACGTTTTGTTAATGGTGATTGTGTACCAGTTGTTACTTCACCAATTTGAGTATCACCTTTAAACACTGGGTAACCGTGACGTGGAATACCTTTATCAATCATTTCGATACCAATACTCTTACGTGGTACGCCATTTTCTTTTTGAGCTTGTAATGCCGATTTCCCAACGAAATCTACTTCTTTATTTAATTTCACAACGAAATTAATACCCGCTTCAAGAGGTGAAATATCTTTTGTTAATTCTTGGCCGTATAGTGGTAAGCAAGATTCAAAACGTAATGTATCACGTGAACCTAAACCACATGGTACTACACCATCAGCTTCTCCTGCTGTTAGGATTTTGCCCCATAAAGCAATGATTGCTTCAGGTGCTGCATAAATTTCAAAGCCGTCTTCGCCTGTGTAACCAGTACGAGAAATAAGCGTATCATAACCTGCAATCGATACATTTTGTTCTAAACGAAATGGTCTAATGTCTTGTAACGGTGTTTCAGTTAATGTTTGTAATACTTTTTCTGCAAGTGGACCTTGTAATGCTAATTGACCGTATTCATCTGATGCATTTGTTAACTTCACATCATCTGACAATAACGTCTTCATCCACTCAAAGTCTTTTTCAATATTCGACGCATTAACGATTAATAAATAACGATCTTCTGCTAATTTATAAATGAGTAAGTCATCTACAACGCCACCATTTTCATAGCACATCGCAGTATACTGTGTTTGGTTAATGGCAATTTTCGATACATCATTAGTAACAAGCTTTTGCAAGTATGCTAAACTTTCTGAACCTTCAACGAAGATTTCACCCATATGAGATACATCAAATAGTCCAGCTTTTGTGCGAACTGCTTCATGCTCGGCTTTAATAGAAGAAAATTGAACAGGCAATTCCCAACCACCAAAATCAATTGTTTTCCCACCATACTTCGAATACTCTTCGAATAAAGGCGTTCTTTTTAATTCATTAGCCACTAATCTTCCTCCTCATTTGTTTAGAACAAAAAAATGGACAGAGAAATCCTATAATTAGGATTCTCTGTCCATGCACCTGAAAGTTTTACCATTACGGCTGTCCTCTTTGGTGGCTGTAATCAATACAGCTCTCTCCAGAGTTGCGTCCCGTACGAGTCTTTTTGCCTGAGAGATTCATAACTTTTGTTATTTGCTCCTTCGGCGACGTCTCCAGACGTTCTCTCCCCGTACAATCATCCGCCCAAGATGGAATCTTGGTAGTATTTCCATGTCATTGTTCTACAACAATACGTCTCGTCTATATCCTAACATTGAATAGGGGTATCATGCAATAAATTTTATAAAATAGTTTATAAACGAACATTAACTAGTGTGATTTAATATTTCATTCGCCTTTTAGACGTTTTATTTGAAAAGCAGTATATTCAACAATCTGTTTTAGTGAACGGTTTTCTGTTCGAATTGTGATATGTGTAGCTTCTCTATAAAATTTTCGGCGTTTATAAAATAAATCTTCTAATTCTTGTTTTGTAGAACGTTGGACGATTGGACGGTTTTTATCTTTATGGATCCTCTTCCAAATATCTGGGAATGTCGCATCTAAAAAAAGGACTAGTCCAGTTTGACGCATTATTCTACGATTTTGAGGATTCATCGCTACACCACCACCTGTTGAAATGATGCAAAACTCATCTCGGAAATTCCGTAAAAAATCCGTCTCCAGTTGACGAAAGTGCTCTTCTCCGTATTTTTCAAATATTTCAGGAATCGTCATTTTCTCTCTTCTTACAATTTCTTGGTCCATATCATAGTAGGGCATTTTCAGATAGTAGCTTAAACGTCTACCAATTGCGCTTTTACCACAACCCATAAACCCTACTAAATATACTTTTCTCATTTTTTCACCTTCTCATCAACGACGACTGTTACTCTGTGCTATTTTCAATTTCTTGTATTTTATTTATAGTAGCACGAACATACGCCGATTCCAATGAATTATACGTTCGAAAATGAGATTCATAAGACATCACAGTGCTCAAAAGGTAACTCGTACAAAAAAACAATAGAATCATCGCTATTGGAAGAAGCATTCCTTTTTCATTCTTTAACATACGAAATAACAAAATCTTTCTCCTTCCTTAAGCCATTTGTAAACAATACTTTTGTTGTTAATGTTGTACGGTTTGCATCAATAAAAAACTGTATTTCATAGACATTCATCAGCATTGGCTCATTTCCTTGCCCTTCCTTTTGCATACGTACTACAGCACTCGACCTATTTATAGAGAAACTTCGATTACCCTTTCCAATGTGTAAATTTGCATTTGCACCTACGCCAATCGTTTTTATATCCAACAAATACGATTGCAAATCATACGTAAATAGCTCCCATTCAATTTCCTGTCGTTGATGAAAAGTTCTATTTGCTTCTTCATACCAAGGATAGAAGAGCATAAATAACTGCAAAAACAGCATAAGGACCATCAGTTGCAAAAGGGCATCCGCTAATGTATAACCAGAACGATTTTCTATTAGACGTTTTATGGCCGAATACATTTTTGCTGTTGTCCTTTTAAATTTTCATAAAATACGCACACTTCATTATTAGTGAAATACCATTGATAGTTAACACTTTCTATAGTTCGACTACCTTGAAGTTGTTCCCCCTGCTCGACTCGTTGAGAAGCTTGGTAAGCTGTTTCAGCGGCGTACATCGCCATTTTCTTATCACTTAAAGTACTTTTCATCATTTGCAATGCTGGTAAAAGAGTTCCGAATATCGTCAAAATAATAACTAGAGTGAGTAATGTTTCTGGTAATGCGTTCCCTTTGTCATTCCACAATTTTCATCCTTCCTTTAACAATATTAATAATAAGCGATTTGTTCCCCGTTGGCGTTACAAAAACCAATGTACCAAAACTCGAGAATGTACCCTGAGAATCAATTTTTATCTGACGTAATGGACTGCTATAACTATACGTAACTCCCTCTGGTAGTTCGCGTGTAAAATAATAACGTCTTGTATTAATTAAATTACCTTCCCCTTCCAACGTATATGCTCTGTATTTCTTTCCGTCGTCGAAAAATTCTAGATATGAAAAAACCCCGCTACCAATTGACTCACTTTGCACCTGCTCTATATCAAGCATTAATTGATATAAAAACTGATTAACCATTCGTTCATCCAAATTTGCTTTGCCTAGTGCCAAGCATAAAGAACAAATTATCATTGTAACCGTTAGTACTAATAACAATTCGACAAACGTAAAGCCAGCTTCTTTATTATTCATCTATTGTAGAAACTTCTCCATCCGAAATTTGAATCTTTTTTCCTGAACAAGCATTTGTATCTTGCTTTAAATACTTTGCGTCCTCCAACATTTCAATCGATGTTGGATACTTTTTTTCGTCAATACGATACGCTTCAACTTGTCCTTGTACCATAGTGACATATGCTTTACACCCTTTATCATCTACTGTGCTAAAGTGCTTAGTTACATTTGGTATTGCAATCAAAATCAACACTGTAATAATAAACAAAACAATGAGCATTTCGATTAAAGTAAAGCCCTTCTGTTGTTTTAATAATTGCATGTTGGTTCTCCTCTCTTAAACCAGTTCCATCATTTCGTACATTGGCAATAAAATAGCTAAATAAGCACCAAGGATACAAACTGCGATAATACAAAAAAGTAATGGTTGAATAATAGCTAGCACTCTAGTCATATTCACTTCGGTTTTATCCGTCAAAAAATCACTATAGATTTGAAGTTCTCTACCTAGATTCCCACCTTCCTCGCCATGAAGTATATGTGCATTAAATCCTTTTTGAAAAATCTTCATGTGATTTACCGCAGTAGAAAGTGAATCACCAAAAATAACTCGTTCACGTATTTCACCTGCAATTTTCGCCATAAATGGTTGTAACTCTTGTTGCTGTAAAATAATTAAACTATCTTGCATTGAAAGACCACTTTCTAAAAGCCCACCCAACTCATAAGCAAATTGGCGTGTTAATTGCAAACGAAACCATCTACATAGAACTGGAATTTTCAAATACAACATCATTTGGTGTCCAATCTCTTTCTTACTTATTTTCTTCCAAGCCACAAAAGCAAATAAGATACTTCCACAGGCTGCTATGATCAAGGCATCTGGAATATGCAAGAAGAAAGTGGATAGTGTTAATTTAGATACACTTGTATCACCTTCTCTAGAAAGCATCATTGAAGACATATTGGGTAAAAAATAGGTTCGAAATCCAAAAAAGAGCAGAACTAAAAAGACAAACAAAATCGCAGGATAGGCCATTAGCTTTTGTAGTCTTTTTTGGGTTTCTTCCTTCGTTATCATTTGACTCGCTATAGAATTAAGGGCTCTTACAACTCTTCCTTGTTGCTCCGCCACATGAATGGTCATTAAATAGCTTTTCTGATAGCCAAGCAATTGTAGAATTTCACTCATATTAGAACCGCTTCGAAATTTTCCTTCTACCAAAGATTCCACTTTTGATAATTCTTCAACATGATGGGGTAGTAACATTGATAATGAATCTCGAAATGTATAGCCTTCCTCTAGCAATACGCTCAACTTTTTCAAAAAGTTCGCCCTATCTTTCATCTTAGGTAAAGTTTTACTCTTTTTACTAAATCGGTGAAGGCTGAGCTGTAATTGCACCCAAACTCACCCCTTTTTCCATCTGTCCTTCTAAAGAGAGTTCTAGTGACAGTATGAATTTTTTATCACTCTTCACGTGTTCTATGGCTTCTGCTAGATTTCCCTCTGCTAATATCTCATAAATGGCCGATAATCTTTCTTCATCTTGAGAATTTGCTTTCTTTACTAATCTCTGCGCAACCACTCCAATTACTGTTTGCCTTAACTCTTCTATTGACACGCCCAAATCTAGTAATCGGAATAAACAGCCGATTGTATCCATTGAATGAATCGTAGTTAAAACAAGATGCCCTGTTAATGCAGCTTCTATTGCAATCTTAGCCGTTTCTTGATCACGTATTTCGCCAATCATAATAATATCGGGGGAATGTCTTAAAATTGCTTTTAGTCCGGCTGCGTATGTAACACCGGCTCTTTCATTTACTTGAATTTGCAATAAATTGGATTGACTATTTTCCACTGGATCTTCTAAGGATATGACGTGCTTTTTCAGTTCATTAGAGCAATAATGTAGAAGGGAATATAATGATGTAGATTTGCCGCATCCTGTTGGGCCGGTGAAAAATAAGATGCCTTGTCTCTTTTTCACTAATTGCAATAAATACTTTGCCGATTCAGTGAATAAACATAGGGAAGAAATTGGGATAGCATGGTCCTGCAACATTATACGAATGACCAAGCTTTCCTTCAAAAAAAAGGATGGTAAGGTGGATACGCGAAAAGCAATTGGCTGTTCATTTAAAACTTGCTGAAACGAACCACTTTGAGGTCTACGCTTATCACTAATATCTAAAGAGGAGAGGAATTTAAAGTAGGAAATCATCCGATCACCCAATTCTAGGGGAAGTTGTCCAGCAGACACGAGCTGCCCGTATTTTCGAAAGTATAGTAAATAGTCGTTTTCACTAGGCATTAAATGTAAGTCAGATGCGCCAAAATGTATTGCCTTCAACAATAGATGCTCACTTTTTTGCTCCACAACTGTTTCAGTAAATGACATATTGCCCCCTTTCTACCACGACGAATAACGACCGCTCCTTATCCGTTAGCGAAATTATACACTGCAAAAACAAGAAAATACATACAATAATGCAAATTAATGTTATACGTTGTTTAAAAGGCATAAATTATCTTTTTAAAGCTTTTCTACTATGTAAAAATAGATTTCCAATGAAAAAAGACTAGTAATCTTTCACTTTTTTACATTATTCTACTTATTTTTTTGAATATATCAGTTTTTATACTGATAGATATTTTATATTGTTTTATAATATAGATAAATATACAGGAGGTGGAACCTTTTCATGTTACATCCATTAAAAATCACAAGTACACTAGCAGATGAAACAAGATTTTCAATTTATCAATATATGTTACAAGAAAAAGATTCTTTCTCAGTCCAAAACATCGCTGATCAATTCCATATTCACCCAAACGTTGCGCGACTTCATTTAACTAAATTAAACGAAATTGATGTAATTACGTCTGAATATGAAAAAACAGGAAAAGGCGGCCGACCTGGAAGAAAATATAAAGCGGTTGCAAATGGCATTGCTCTAACATTCCCTCAACGAAATTATGAGGAATTATTAAGTTGGGTTCTAGAAATCATTATAGAACTTGGTGAAGATGCCAATACTATCGGTAATAAGATTTGCTACAAAAAAGGTGTCGAACAAATTCAATCAATCTTATCTAATCGTCAAAGGGATAAATCACTCATTTCATTCGATGAACGTGTAGAAATCATTACAGAAGCCGCCTCATTTATTGGTTATGTTCCTGTAATTCTCGATAAGCCTGAAGGAAAAACAATCCGCTTTGCTGTTTATAATTGCCCTTTCCATAGTCAAATCGAGAAACACGCATCACTCGTTTGTGACTTGCATGAATCATTCTTAAAAGGCCAATTTGAATACTTATTTGATGTACAAGAATTTGTTCAAATTGATAGCATGATTGAAAGCTGTAAATACTGCACTTATCGAATTGATATTTAATTTTTTACACTGCTTTGTCACAAAGTAAACCTAAGTAGCGGTTTACATGTTGGTTTCAAATCATTTATAATGGATAAGAGATTATTGTGTCGTCGCAAAAGGAGGGAATCATATATGGATAATATGTATAAAGTAATGGGCTTCTGGACAGGGATTTTCGCAGTTATGTTTTATTTAGGTGATATGAAAGAAGTTTCGCTATTATTCTTAGCTAATACAGGGTTTTTCCTTCTATTAGGATACTTAAACCTAACGGAACGTATGTATATGTACATCTTCGGTGCTTACTTAACAGTTTTCTTCGCAGGCTTCACGTACTATACTACATTCATTCACGTTGCAGGCGCAGGACATTAATAGTAAATAAAAAAGACAGTCAAAAGCTGTCTTTTTTATTTTTGTGCATTTTCCACTATTGACACCTTATAAACGATTGTTATAATTGTAATTGTAGCTTAACTTTAACCCTCTCCATTCTATATGGTGAGAAACATCCCCTAGATGAAGAAGATTTATATCTTCTATTTAAGAGGCCTCCATAGCCTCTTTTTTTTGCATTTTAATTTGTTTGTTGTGCTAACTCAATTGTTTGTTGTGCTAACTCAATTGTTTGTTGTGCTAACTCAATTCTTTGTTGTGCTAACTCAATTCTTTGTTACGCTAACTCTCGCCTTTGTTATTTAGCAGAATATTCACGTCTTTAACTCCAATATTTCCCTCCATTAATAAGAATCCAATAATGTGAAAGCAAATTAAAGTAGTTTATTATTCGGAACTTTTCTCCAGTATTCATTGTGTTCATCTAACTTTCTTAATAACTTCCATCCCCTTAATATTTCTATCGATAATTCTTAAAAAGAATCAGCTGATTTTTTGCTTTGTTAAAGAATGCTGCATGAAAATTTTCTGCAGTAATCATAGGTTCATTCCAATTATGATAAATAGATCATGTATCATTCACGCTATTACCTCTCCTTATCTTCGATATTAGAACATCCAAAACTAAAACTTTTTTCCCACTTGCCTACCTATTTCCAATAATTTAAATCCACATAAGCTATCTCTACAAAACCCCAAATATAAATGGTTGTAATTACCATTTTGTTTATTTATAATTAAACACAGATAACTTTTGTTTGTATTTTTACTAATAAATGTTATCTACTCAATTTATTATGATATGAAAAAAAATTTGAATTCCCTCTTATCAATGAGGAGTCATATAAGCGACTGGAGGAATAATACATGCTAGAAATTGAATGCACGAGATATCGAGTTCAACAAGGAAAATCAGAAAAAGTAACGGAATGGTTAAAGTTTTTAAATGATAACATGAAGGATGTTCTCGTTACATTAGAAGGAGAAAAAATGTACATTGAAACAATCTTCCGTGAAATTTGGAATAATGAGGAGTATTTGTATTGGTATTCTGTCCAAGGAAAAGGTGGAAATGCTGTAGAGGACTCTACACATTGGATTGATAAAAAGCATTTAGACTATTGGGATGAATGCATTGACCCAACTTTCAAACCAGTTAATCTATCAACCGAAGTTGTTATGATTCCAGAAAAAATAAAAATAAACATGATCTAAGTTAATATGTTCTCTATCACATTACATAAAAAAACCGACTAGTAAGATTTCACTCACTAATCGGTTTTTTCTCCACTTTTAACTTTAATTCTTATAAAAACCCATTCAAGAACGGATTTTGCTCCATTTCAGTTCCAATAGTAGTTGCATCTCCATGACCTGGATAAACGATTAGATTCTCATCTAACGATAAGAGCTTATCATGGATGGATTTTAATAGTAGTTTTTCATTACCACCTACTAAATCTGTGCGTCCCACACTACCTTGAAATAGAGTATCTCCAACTATCGCAAATCCTTCATCTTTGAATATAAATGAAATACTACCCGGAGAATGACCTGGAGTGTGCACAATCTCAAATTCAAAAGGTCCTATAGTTAATTCTTGTGGTTGATCAATAACATGATCTGCTGGTCGTGTTGTTATATTTGGTAATTCCGCATATCGACCAGAACCATTTTTCATTGGATCAATTACCCAATCTGTTTCCGCCTTATGTAAATAAACAGGTACTTTAAAAGCATCTCTCACTGCATCTACTGCTCCAATATGATCAAAATGAGCATGTGTTAACAAAATAGCTAACGGACGCAAATTTAATGCTCTCAATTGCTGTACAATCCTCTCACCTTCACTACCCGGATCAATCACAAGACATTCTTTCTTTTTATTTGAAATAATATAGCAATTTGTTTGAACTGGTCCTAATGTATATGTTCGAATATTTAACATTCTTTTCACCTCCACTATATTATACAGATTCCATCACGAAATGATATATATATCATAACATCCCTCGTTCAAATATCCGTCACTTTTTAATCTCGACAAACGTACTAATTAGCTTTACAATAGAAGAGGAATATTGTTTGCGGCATTCATTTTCGGATGTCGAAAGGAGTGTCTATATTGAACTTATTAATGGTTATTTTTGGTCTAGTCGCAATTCTAGGTCTAGTTGGCACTGTACAGTCTCTTAAAGAAAAAAGCGTTCTAGGAATTGCTTTTAACTTTGCTACATTTGCAGTGTTCGGATGGTTCGTATTTATGACTATCTTAAATCAAGGGTTCCCACCATCTCTTCACTAATACAAAGTGGGACAACAAAAGCTGTGGTTTTTATACCACAGCTTTTTTTTGTCTTCTATTCAAGGGTTAACCATTTTTTCTTTTTGTAAGGTTCAAACGACATAACTTGCTCTAAATCATTACCATATAAACAAAGTGAGCCTTTTGGTGAGCAACTAATCATTGCATACTCATCAAGAGTTATTAATTCCTCCACTTTTTCTTCTGAAATTTTCATCAACTTAAATTTACCTGAATAATTATCCAACAAACCACCTTCAGTTGGTAAAATAGCTATCACTGATTGATCCTCTAACCAAACTAAATCCGGAACAAACCATTGAGAATAATTACTTAATGCAGGTGCGTGCCAAGTTATTTCCTTATTTTTGTTCTTTAATACATATGAAAACTGTTCTGTTTCGAAATCAATTTGAACTGTTAATCTAGCATCCTTCTCTGTATCCAAATAGACAACTTTTTTTAAATCAGTTTGTTGTTCCTGACCAGTCTTCCAATTTAACTCTACTATTTCACCGCCATTAAGCTGACGAGCTGTCCAACGATTATATAGTAAAATATCATCGGATTGCCAAACTAAAAATGGATTACTAGGATCAATCTTATGCAACTTTTCTTGTTCACCATCAAAGACATAACATTGGTACGAAAAATCCCCCTGGAATGCTGTGAAGGCGACTAATTGAGGGTTGTTAGGATTCCACATAATTGATAACTCAGAGGACTGAATATCGACACTATGTAGGATTTCCCCTTTTAACGAAATCATCTTAACCGTTGCAGATGAGGAGTGTGCGGAAGATTGAACGATAATTTGCTTTTTAGAAGGATGGATCATCACTTGAATAATTTGGTCCTTTTCCGAATAAATCTTCTCTTTTTCACCTGTAATTAAATTATAAGTTACTAGGTGGAAACTGTCTGATTCATAAGCAACATACAAAATTGTTGTTTCAGATAGAAACCCAACAATACTATGTAAATCTTCTGTCTTCATAGAATAATCAAGAACTTCTGTTGCAACCCTTTTTTGTTCAACCGCTTCAGGGTTATTTGAATCCGCATCTAAATTTGGTTGTGAAGCTTCTTTATTACACCCAACTAGGAAAATGGCACAAGCGAGGACTAGATACATCTTAAACTTTTTCATATTGTGCCTCCTCTTCACCCACATCTATTATACGATTATAAACTAAAAAGGTTTCGTTATAAGTAGAAAATTATGGATTTTCATAAAAAAACCTACATGAATAGATTCATGTAGGTTTTCAAAAGGATTTATTTAGTTTCTTCTGAATTCGATTTTAGAGCTCCAGTTTTTTCATCATAAAAGCGAAGTAAATCACCATTTATAATACGGTCAGAGTATTCTAGCTTTTTATTTGATCTTTCAATAAACGGCTCACATTTTGCTTGATCTGTTTTCTCACCTGTTTTTTTATCGTAACAAACCTCACCAGAATAAACTAGTTTATCAGTTACGAAACGACCGTCACGGAATGTAACGAAGTCTTCATGGTCTTTAGAGAATAAGTCTGCACCTAATTGTAAGTCGTTAGTTGTATCAACACCTAATAAGTGTAATAATGTTGGGCGAATATCCATTTGACCCGATACTTCATGCATTACTTTACCTACACCTGAGTTAGGAATGTGCACGAAGAATGGTACTTGTTGTAGTTGCGCTGTTTCAAATGGTGTAATCTCTTTACCCAAATATTGTTCCATTGCTTTGTTATGGTTTTCTGAAATACCATAATGGTCACCATACATTACAATGATTGAATTATCATATAATCCTTTTTCTTTTAAATCATCAAACAGCGTTTTAATAGCTTCGTCTGTATAACGGACAGTTTGGAAATAACGATTCACTGTGCCATCTCCAGATGTGTAAGGTTCAATGAATTGATCCTCTTCATCAGAAGTGAATGGGTGGTGGTTTGTTAAAGATAACATACGTGTATAGAAAGGTTGTGGCATTGTTTTCATAATATCCACAGATTGTTCCATAAACGGAATATCTTTTAGTCCCCAGTTAACTGAATTTTCATCATTTACATCAAATGAATCAATATCATAGAACTTCTTAATATCAAATGCATGATACATCATATCACGGTTCCAGAAACTCTTATTATTTGAGTGTAGTACTGAAGTATAATAACCTTCACCATTTAAACGTTCAGCCATCGAGTTGAATGTATTCCCACTATTAGTGAAGAAAACAGCTCCTCGACCTGCCCCGTACAATGAGTTTTCAACAATAAATTCAGCATCTGATGTTTTTCCAAGACCTGTTTGGTGATAGAAATTATCGAAGTAGAATGTATCTTTATCTTTTGTTAAAGAGTTTAAGAATGGTGTAATTTCTTGACCATTCATTTCATTATTAATGACAAAGTCTTGAGTTGATTCAAGCGAGATAACAATAACGTTGCGGTCTTTTGCAAGACCAAACATTTTATCGTCAGGTTTAGCCTGATTAGATTTTACGTAGTTCGTAACTTCTGTTAACTCACTACCATCAGCTAATGCACGTTGAGCATGTGATTTTGATTGAATGTAAATATCATATAGATGGTAATTGTAAGTACCGATATTCTTCACTAAAATTTCACGGTCAAAGCTACGTGTAAGTAGCTGTGGACGTTCCATTTCAGCTAAACCAAGGTTTAAGAATAACATTGCACATGATAAAACAAAATACGTACGACGCATTTTCGGTTTAACTACGGAAATTTCTTTTGCAACAGGTAAAAACTTAACTGCTAGTATTAACAAAATAACGTCTGTAAAGTAGAAAACATCTGTAAAGTACATAGAAGATAATGTAGAGCTTCCTAGGTCACCGAAGTTACTTGTTTGGAACAACATTGGTAATGTTATAAAGTCATCGAAGAAGCGGTAAACAGCAACGTTAGCATATAAAACAATTGCTAGAATAATACTTGTGATAATTATATAGCGATTACGTGCTTTTGCAGTTTTAAAGAATAACGACAACCCATAAATAAATAGCAAAAAGCTAACTGGGTTGATAAACAGAATCAGTTGCTGCATTGTATTTTCAATTTTCATATCAAAAGCTGTATGATATGTTATATATGTTTTAATCCAAGTGGCTACTATTGCTAGAGCCAAAATTGAATGTTTAGGTGCTTTTTTAAAATTCATTCCTAACATCCCCCTACTTTCTTTCGTTCTTTACAATTTTAGTTTCATATATGAAAGAAACAAAATATATCATAATCCTTTTTTTACAACAACGCAACAAAAATGTTACATCACATATTATATAATCAAATTTCCGTTTTTATTACAGACTCTTTATTAGACGGATAAGTCATGTAAAAGTTTCATTAATCTTTAAAAAAAGTAGTAGAAAATAAATTCCACCACTCCTTAACAAATTATTGTCTATTCCTTTTCTCTTTCGAAATTTCTTGGCGTAGGATCATCAAAGCCATTTGGTAATCCTGTATGTCTATTAAATGTGAAGAATAGAGTTCTCGTATCTCATCTTCCATCAGTTCTAAATCCGCAACGCGATCTTTTGTATAAATAAATGTACCAAAGCGTTTCAAAAATTGCATCACATCATATACTGTTTTCATCGACTGATTGTGACTCCTTTCGATATTCAAGACAATTAATAACACTTGTCTCTGTAATTATTTTATGAACCGGTAAATCATATTGATCTGTCGGTACTTTATGTATGAGCTGTACTCCAAAAGCTAAGGTAATTCGCTCTCCGTTATAACTGGCTAAATACCGATCATAGTAACCGCCACCAAAGCCTACTCGATAACCAAACTGATCAAATACAACACCTGGAACAATCAAACAATTGATTTCTTCATTTGGCACTTCTTTTGTTAAAGCAGGAATAGGTTCTTTTAGTTGCATATAGACCGTTTCTAATTGATCGAATGATGTAATTTCATAGAATATCATAGCACGTGTTTTAGGTTCGCATTTAGGAACCGCTACTCGTTTTCCTTGTGACCAGAGTTTTTCAATTAATGGTATTGTATTCACTTCTGGAAAGGCTGATATGGTTAAACCAATTATATTCGCTTTTTTAATAGTAGATTCTCTTAATAGTTTTTCGTGAATTTGAAATGAGTATGCATCATATTGCGCTTTTGACATTTGAGCAAGCTGCGTTCTCATATCTCGACGTAGTGTTTTTTTATCCAAGGGGTTCACTCCTTTTTAGTCCCAAGAACGGAAAAAGCCAAAACCACTCGCGGTTTTGGCAACAGTTATTACTTCGTTTCACGGTGAAGAGTGTTCTTCTTATCACGAGAGCAATATTTTTTCAATTCAAGACGTTCTGGATTGTTACGCTTGTTTTTCTTAGAAATGTAGTTACGTTCGCCACATTCAGTGCAAGCTAATGTAATATTAACGCGCATCTTTACCCCTCCCACTCTATATCAAGAATAAAATGTCTTTAGTGAGCATGATTTATACGACTAACTTATTATATCATAACTTCGGAAAAAATCTACTGTCATTTCTTCTGGAAATTTCGTCTAATACGTGACTAAACGTGGGATACTGTTTGAAGAGCAGGAGTATTATGTCCTACTTTATGATAAAATGGTATTACAACTATTTAAACCTATTGAGGTGAAAGATTTTGGAATTATCATCTATATTAATGATTGTCGGGATTATCGTAATAATTGCTTCGTTTTTCATCAAAGATCATTCGACACAAATCGAGGGAGATGTTGAAGAACTTTCTCTTAATTTTTATCAGGAAACACATCAACTTAAGCGTCGTTTAAAAGTGATTGAGGAAGAATTATTATTAGAGCCCAAATTGATAGGAAAACCTAAAAAAGCAGCATCTCCGGTAGCTTCATCCACTAAAGGTATTCACCAAATCATTGTTAGTCAAGTGCAAACGCTACATAAGCAGGGCTATACTATCCCTGAAATTAGTAAACGCTCTTCTCTTACAATGGAGCAGGTGCAAGAAGTCCTTCAAAGTGGAGGCAGCCGCGTATGAGAAAATCATCCATCCGAGCATTTGGCATCGCTCTTTTTCTTGCGGGTGCTAGCTTTACCTTCGCGGATTTTATAACAAGTGACACTGAAGCTGCGAATATAAATGTGCCTAAAGGGACGGTCCTTATCAAAAAGAACGAACTAGAAGCAATCAATGCTGAAGCTGCTGAAGCAAAAGAGCAGCTTGCTAAAATACAAACCGACTACAGTGCACTAAAAAATAATACAGTAGCTGTAAATGCCTCAGCTAAAAAAACGGCAAAGTCGTATACACTTGTTATTAAAAAGGGAATGGGTACTTCAGAAGTAAGTTCAGCTCTTGAGAAAGCCGGCATAATTAAAGACGCTGGTGACTTCGAGCTTTACGTCATCAAAAATGACAAAGCATCTAGTCTTCAAATTGGCACTTACGATTTAAATGTCAAAATGACTACCCCTGAAATTGTAAAGAAAATTACACGTAGTAAATAGTTGCAGTGCAATCAGGTCATTAAGTTCTGAACAATTTCAACGTCCATTGGGTATTCAAATTACTCAATGGACGTTTTTCTATTAAAACTCTGCTAAGTTGAAAGTACATCACTACTATTAACTCGGTCATGCAATTTGAACAACAAAAAGCAAGCTGGCTAATTAGTCAGCTTGCTTCCTTCTATGAACGGCTATTGATTCAACTCATAATGCTTACCCTTCACTAGATAAAATAACAACTCAGCTAAATTTGTGGCATGATCTGCCGAACGCTCTAAATAGCGACAAACAAAAGATAATTGTGTGACTTGGCCAATATCTTTCATATTTTCGGTCGGCGTATTTAAAATCTCAACGATTGCTTCACCATATAAAGCATCAATTTGATCATCTAAGAGCGCAATTTCCTTGGCCTTGTTCATATCTTCTTCGATAAATGCCTGGACCATATTTTTTAACATAGCGATTGCTTGATCACGCATTTGTGCAATTTTCTCCGTAGGATAGACCACTTTCGTTTCACCAAGACGAATCGTCTCTTTGGCTATATTTACAGCATAATCCCCAATTCTCTCCATATCTGAGGCAGCTTTAATCATAACAATTAAGCGACGTAAGTCAGTCGCAACAGGTTGTTGTTTGGCAATCAATAAAATGACCTCATCATTTAAATGTTCTTCTAACCTATTGATAAAACGATCTTGATCTATTAATAATAGTGCCGCATCAATATCTTGGTCAAAAAGAGCCTCAACTGATTTTTCTAATGCATGAATGGACATATGACATAAATCTAACATTAGCCCTTGCACTCGCTTTAAATCATTTTCAAATTTTTCACGAACCGTCATCTTTCTATTCCTCCTTAACCGAATCGACCGGAAATATAATCTTCTGTTCTTTTATCCGTTGGTGTAGAGAATATATGGTTCGTAGCCGCACACTCTATCACTTCTCCATTTAGAAAGAATGCCGTTTTATCAGAAATACGCGCTGCTTGCTGCATATTATGTGTCACAATAATAATTGAGTAGTTTTCTTTTAATTCTTGGACTAACTCTTCAACTTTTAATGTAGAAATCGGATCTAATGCTGATGTTGGCTCATCCATCAAAATGACATCTGGTTCAATGGCAAGGCATCTAGCGATACAAATACGTTGTTGTTGTCCCCCTGATAAACCATATGCATTTTGGTTTAGGCGATCTTTAACTTCATCCCATATCGCTGCTCCGCGTAAGCTTTTTTCCACAATTTCATCGAGGATTTTCTTATTTTTAATACCATGTATACGTGGACCATAAGCGATGTTATCGTAAATAGATTTTGGGAATGGGTTTGGTTTTTGAAATACCATACCGACTTTAGTACGCAATTCTTCAACTTGGTATTTGTTATCTAGAATATTACGCTCACGGTATAAAATTTCACCTTCTGTACGAACAGATGGGATTAGCTCGACCATTCGATTTAACGTTTTAATATACGTCGATTTACCACAACCAGATGGACCAATAATAGCCGTTACTTCATTTTCTTTCATTTCAAGATTTATATCTTTTAAGGCATGATGTTCTCCATACCATAAATTCAAGTTTTTAGAATGATACACTGTTCGTTTGTCTTCTTTTGAAATTACTTTTAAGTTTTGTCCTTTTGTTTCATAAAGTTCATTTACTGGAAGTTTAACCATCATTGAAGCCCCCTATTTATTAATAACGACGCTGAAATTTATTTCGAATTAAGACGGCAATAGAGTTTAAGATAACCAAGAATGTCATCAATACTAGAATACCGGCTGCTGCAACATATTGAAATTCCTCTTGTGGGCGTTTTGCCCAGTCAAAGATTTGCATCGGTAAAGCTGTGAATTCGCTCAAAATGCCATCTGGTAAGAAATGTACAATTACTGGAATTCCTAACACAACAAGAGGTGCAGTCTCACCTATAGCTCGCGACAGTGCTAAAATACTTCCTGTTAAGATCCCGGGCACCGCTGATGGCAAGACAACTTTTAAAATAGTTTGCCATTTTGTTGCTCCCATACCGTATGATGCTTCCCTTAATTCTTTTGGTACAGAACGAATTGCTTCTTGTGCAGCCACAATAATAACAGGTAAGATTAGCAAACTCATTGTAAGTCCCGCTGCTAGTACACTTTTCCCTAATCCTAGCGAACGAACGAATATCGTTAAACCAAGTAACCCAAATACTATAGAAGGAACACCTGCTAAATTCGAGATATTCATGCGGATGAAGGCGTTTATTTTATTTTGCTTTGCATACTCTTCTAAATAAATCGCTGTTCCTACCCCAAGAAACAGGGAAACTGGTGCCACAACTAACATTAAATAAATGGAACCAACGAGTGCAGCTTTAATTCCTGCTTTTTCTGGGAACCTAGAAGCAAAGTTTGATATAAAGTCTACCGATAAATAACCCCAACCTTGATCAAACATGCGGTAAACTAATATGCCAAGCGTTGCTAAAGCAAAAAGTGTTGCTAATAGGAATACTGTTTTTAACAACTTATTTACAACTAATCTCCCATTCATGCGCTTCACAACTTGCGTATGATCAACATATTTCACCATCAATATTCCTCCCTAAAGCGTTTTGAAATGAAATGTGCGAGTAAATTCATCAGCAATGTGAAGATGAATAGTGTAAATCCTACTGAGTAAATTGAGTAGTAAATGGTTGTGCCATACCCTGCATCACCTGTTGAAACTTGTACAATATATGCCGTCATCGTTTGGATTGAATTTGTAACGCTAAAGTCAAATGTTGGTGTCGCTCCTCCAGCAAGAGATACGATCATTGTTTCACCAATTGCACGTGACACCGCAAGTACTACCGAAGCTAATATCCCTGATAAAGCTGCTGGTAACACAATTTTGATTGCTACTTCCAGTTTTGTTGAACCAAGTGCCAAAGCACCTTCTCGCATTGCATTTGGTACAGAAGTCATTGCGTCTTCAGAAAGCGAGGCAATCATCGGTAATATCATGATTCCTACGACAATTCCTGGACTCAATGCATTAAAGATTTTCAATCCTGGAATCAATTCTTGTAACATGGGAGTGACAAATGTCAGTGCAAAGAATCCATAAACAATTGTCGGAATACCTGCTAATACTTCTAGAACTGGTTTGATCATACGTCGTGTACGATCACTTGCATATTCACTAAGGTAAATTGCAGCTGCAATACCGAGTGGCACTGCTACTAAAACTGCAATAACTGTTACCTTTAACGTTCCTAAGATTAGCGGTAGAATTCCGTACATTGGCTCCTTGCTTGAGAATGGTAGCCATTCCGTACCAAATAAGAAATCAATGATAGGTACTTCCTTAAAGAATTCAAATGTTTCAAAAATCAGTGTGAAGACTATTCCAAACGTTGTTAATACCGATATTAAAGCAGTGGTAAACAATAAGATTGGCATTACTTTTTCTACTACCTTTTTAGATCCCTTACCGCGTGATTGTGCAATTAAATCCTGAACAGACAGCTTATCCGTCGATTCTTTTACAGCCAAGTTGAAGTCCCCCTTCAGTAAAAAGGGAGCAGGTAGCGTTTTGCTACTCGCTCCCTAGCCAGTGATTATTTCAAGCCTTCTAAAGCATCTAAGTCTTTTTTGTAATCTTCATCCGGTGTTCTAACATAGCCTACGGCTTCTGCCATATCACCTGCATTTTCAAGAGCGTATTTCATAAAGTTATAGAATGCTGCATTTTCTTTTACTTCGCTATTCTTCACGTAGATGAATAATGGTCTAGAGAGCGGTGAATATTCACCTGATTTAATTGTTTCGTTTGTTGGCTCAATTCCGCCAACTTTAACAACCTTAAGATTATCTTTATTTGCTAAGTAGTAGGCGTAACCGAAGAATCCGATAGCATTCTTATCGCCTTCAACACCTTGTACTAGTACGTTATCATCTTCTGATAGAGTTGCTTTTTTCGCTAAATCTTTACCGTCTAAAATAACTTCATCGAAGTAGTCATATGTTCCTGAGTCAGTACCAGGAGAGTAGTAGACAATTTTTTCTTTTGGCCAAGATGGATCGATATCAGACCATTTCTTTTCTTTACCATCTTCAGTCCAAATTTGTTTTAATTGTTCCACTGTTAAATCTTCTATCCAATCATTCTCTTTATTTACTACGATAGATAAACCATCATAACCAATTTTCATTTCTGTATAGTCAATGCCTGCTTCTTTTAACTTAGCAGCCTCTTCTTCTTTAATTTCACGAGATGCGTTAGAAAACGCCGTCTCACCTGCTATGAATTTCTCAAACCCTCCACCAGTTCCAGAGACACCTACTGAAACTTGTACTTTAGGTTGAACAGCTGTATATTCCTCTACGATTGCTTCCATGATTGGCGCTACAGTTGAAGAACCGTCTCCTGCGATTTTTCCTTCTAGTTGCTCACTTGCACCTGCATTTGTTTCTTGGCTAGATGCACCGCTGTTTGACGTTTTGCTACCTTCTTCTGTGTCACTGCCACATGCTCCTAACAAAAGTGCCGAGCCTACGATTGATGTCATCATGAAGTACTTCCAGTTTTTCATCTGTTTGTTCCCCCTAAGGTTTTTGTGTTTGTTTACTACACTGTTAACTATAAAGTAGACATGTTGAGAACATATAAACAGAATGTAAGGATATATAAAGGTATTGTAAATGCTTTGTAAATCGCTGTCGTTTTTTGTAATAAAGTAAACAAAAAAAACGCCTCACAATGTATTTTGTACAATGTGAGGCGTTTAACTATTTTAATAGAAGAAAGTCATTTTATTGGGCATCCATTTTTTGTGCATCTTCTTCATCGATCTGCTCTTTTGTATAAGGCTTTTGAATTTTTTCCCCTACTTTTTGTTTTGCTTTTTTCGTGTTTTTCTTTTGGATTTCAAAATATTTGTCAACAGCCTGGCGAGCAATGATGTTATTGATAGCTGGATAAGTATCTGCATTCGTAGTAACCCATGGTACTACTACTGCATATGCAATCTCAGGGTTTTCAAATGGTGCAAAGCCGATATGTGTAATAGAAAGTGTATTTGTACCATAGGCACTTTCCTTTGGTCCATAATATATCGCTTGAGCAGTACCTGTCTTACCTGCGGCAGTAAATTTCGCATCATTGAAGTATCTAGCCCCTGAACCTTGGCTACCAAAGTAGACACGTCTCATACCTTCTTTTACATGATTAATTTCTTCTGTCGTATTATCAATTGTATTCAATACTTTTGGCTCGAATTCTTCTACAACAGGTCCTAAAGATTTTCCATCAACTGATGGTTCTCGGACTTCTTTAGCTACATGAGGTTGTATACGTTTTCCACCATTCGCAATTGTAGATACATATTGTGCTAATTGCATTGGTGTAAATGTATCATACTGACCAATTACTAAATCCAACAGCTTACCTGACAAAGTTTCGGTTCCTTTTACGCCTTCAACTTCGCCTGGTAAGTCAATGCCCGTTTGTACACCTAAACCAAATTGTGCATAAGAATTACGAATTTTAGTAAAGTCTTCTTGTTTTACAGCTAAACCAGCTCCTGGTACATAATTAACTCCTGCAATACTAAAAGCGGTTCTAAACATATAAACATTTGATGAACGTTCTAATGCAGTCAAATCATCCATCATAATTGCACCATTTCGATTGAAAACAGATGATTTTATTGTCCCTGCAATATTAATAGGAGTATCTAGCAGTTGTTCGCCTACCTCAATTGCATCTAACGAATACCCAGTTAAAACAGTTGCAGGTTTAACTACCGATCCTACTTCATAAGCAGAAGTAAATGAACCAATGGAGTAATCATTTACAGTCATTTTACCATTGTCATCTGTATCAATTTTCTTACCAACCATCGATAAAACTTCACCTGTGTTTGGATCCATCATGACAAGGAATGCTCGATCTAATAATGAAGATCCCCCTTGCGTTTTTGCAAATAGTAATTGATCTTCAACAATTTTATCGACACTTTCTTGAAGTTCACTATCAATAGTAAGAACTAATTCTTTCCCAGGCGAACCTTCAGAAGTAGTTTTTGTATCTACAACTTGCCCTTTACCGTTTGTCTCATTTTTTACAACCGCTTTTTGGCCTTGTAATATCTCTTCATACTGTTGTTCAATATAGCTTTTACCTACACGATCATTTCGAGAATAATCACGTGCCAAATAATAGTCCACCAAATTTTTTGGAATACCTTCCCTTGGTGTTGTCGTTGACCCTAAAATACTTAATGCAGATTTTTTCACACGAGCCCAATCTGTTGTAGTATTTACACCAGGTAGCTCTGATAAATTCTCTGAAACAATTGCAAATTCTTTATTCGTTACATTATCACTTTTAATAATTTGTGGTGATAAATAATAGCCTGCAGACATTAATCGATAAATAGCTAACACTTGTAAATCATTTTTTGTTAGTTCTCTTAATTCATCATTCGTAATTCGATCGCGCACCAATTTATCTAACTTTGCCTGCTTTTCTTTCTGTTCTAGTTCTGGATCATTGTTAATGTCTTGTTGTTCTTTTTTACTTACTTTTGCATAAGCCTTTTCTTTGTTGAGCGTTATCCAAAAGTCTCTTTTATCTCGATCCGTGATAGGTTTCGTATCCATTTTAATGAGTTTTGCGAGTTTATTTGCAGTTTTCAACATATCTTCTGTCGTTGTCGATTGTAGTTTTGTATAAGTAATCGCATTCTTTGGTTCATTATCAACTAATACACGGCCCTGTCTATCATATATACGGCCACGAGGAACGCTAGAGTTTACCGTTACTTCGTCAGTTTGCTCTAATTCTCTCACATATTCTTCACCTTTAACGATTTGCATATATCCTAAACGCAATATTAAAAGAGAAAACAAAAGGAAAATTGAAAAGAAAAGAATATTCATTCGAAACGAAAGATTTGCACGCTGTTTTGCTTTTACACTAGCTGCACGTTTCTTTTTAGATGGACTTTTTTTGCGCATGCAATGTCCCCCCTTCCGCTTAATTCACAATTAGTAGTATATCATTTTCAGCACAAAAACACACCGTAGTCATGTCGAAAAATAGTCTAATTGCTTTCGATTTTGTACTAAATTAATGAAGTGCTCTATTTTTGGTGAAAGAGAATAAAAGTACATATTACAAAATTTCTTGGTCACCTTATGTATTCTTTTACCATAAAAAAAGCACGCACCTTTTTGACGTCAAAGGTACGTGCTTTGTTGCATTTAAAATAGATTATTTTGCAGCTGAGAAACGTTCTGCAACTTTATCCCAGTTTACTACATTCCAGAAAGCGCCGATGTAGTCAGGACGACGATTTTGATAGTTTAAGTAGTAAGCGTGCTCCCAAACATCAAGACCTAATAATGGAGTTTTACCTTCCATGATTGGTGAATCTTGGTTTGGAGTTGAAGAGATTTCTAATTCGCCGTTAGCAACTGATAACCAAGCCCACCCTGAACCGAAGCGAGTTTTAGAAGCATTATCGAATTGTTCTTTGAAAGCGTCAAAGCTACCGAATTTAGCATCAATTGCAGCTGCTAATTCGCCAGTTGGAGCTCCACCTGCATTTGCAGCTAAAGATTCCCAGAATAATGAGTGGTTAGAATGACCACCACCGTGGTTACGTACAGCAGTACGAATTTCTTCAGGAACAGCATCTAAATTAGCAATAATTTCTTCTACTGATTTCCCTTCGAATTCTGATTTGCCTTCTAGGGCAGCGTTAATTCCTTGAACATAAGTATTGTGATGTTTAGTGTGGTGAATTTCCATTGTAGTTGCGTCGATATGTGGTTCTAGTGCATCATATGCATAAGGTAATTTTGGTAATTCAAAAGCCATGATTAATTTTCCTCCTCAAGATAAATAAGTATTAATTACATTCTTAGATTATCAAAATAAGAGCTTTCATTCAAACATTATTCACTAAAACAATGGATTTCAGCCTTTTGACTGAAAATCTATTAATTTATCAAACAATTTATATCACTATAACAAATATGACAATCATTATTATTTGGATGATTCCCTTAGTAATAATAGAGGTTAAGAACCCGACGAGTGAACCGATTCCAGTTAGAATCGCTTGTTTTACACTACTTCTATTAACGATTAACTCTGCTAGCACTGCTCCCAAAAATGGCCCTAGCAATATGCCTGCAATAGGAATAACAAAAGGTCCGATTAATAGACCAATCGTGCTCCCCCACATTCCCGCGTTTGAACCACCAAATTTTTTCACACCAAAAGCATTTGCTAATGTATCTGCTCCAAATAATAATACAACAAACAGAAGTTGAATTACCCAGAACCACCATGGTAAATCTCCAAAGCTATAAAATACTCCATATAGGATAAACCCTAGCAATATAAATAGTACTGACGGAACAATCGGATATATAAGCCCAACAAACGCAATAATAAAACTTAAAGTAATAAGTATCCAAGCGATTATATCCATATAACCCCTCCTTAATGTTTTTGTAAAATAGCTTCCGCAATATTAACAGCGTGATCCCCTATACGTTCTAAGTTACTAACGATATCAGTAAAGACGATACCCGAATGTGCCGAGCATTGGCCAAGATTTAATCGATGAATATGTTTTTTTCTAAAAGTTCGCTCCATTTGATCAATGAGCTCTTCTTTTTTCGTTACTTCAATCGCCAATCCATGGTTAGTTGTATCCAATGCCAGAATAGCCTTTTGAACTGTTTCAATTGTTAATATAAACATTTCACTTAAATCGTTCATAGCATGCTCACTCAACTGTACCCCATTCACGGTTTTGTAGTCTATTAACTCTACGATATTCTCAAAATGATCTCCAATTCTCTCAATATCACGGACATTTTCTAGTAAAATATGATGTCTAGTAGAATCTGTATCTGACAATGGTTGTGCAGAAACTTTCACTAAATAATCAGTGATTTTCTGATCTAAACTATTAATCGCTTCTTCATATTGTAAAACGTTTGTAGCATTCTTTTTATCGTTTGTTTTCAAATATTCGAATGTCCCTTCTAGCCCCCGAATACTATATTCTCCCATACGTAAAACTTCTTCCTTCGCTTGTCCAATAGCAATAGCAGGTGATGCTTCAATAAAATGCAGATCTAAACTTCTTGGTTTATATTCAATAAGTGAATCCTCACCAGGGATGAGCTTAGTCACAACATATGCCCACACGCCTATTAATGGTAATTGAATCATTGTATTTACTACATTAAAAGATCCGTGTGCAAATGCAATCTGCATTTTAGGTTCTAATCCTGCAACGCCTGCTAACCATTCTATATAAAGTGTAAATTGTGGTAAAATTAATAGGAAAATAATTGTTCCAATGACATTGAATAATACATGCATCGCTGCTACTCGACGGGCGGCTACTGATGCACCAATTGATGCTAATACAGCCGTAAATGTCGTTCCGATATTATCACCAAATAAAATTGGTAACGCACCTTGAAGCGGCATTAATCCTTCCCCGTACAATCCTTGTAAAATACCAATTGTGGCACTAGAGCTCTGAATGATGAATGTTACCAATGCACCTAAAATAACTCCCAGTAAAGAATTTTCGCTAATACGTAATGCCATATCAATAAATGTTGGTAGCTCCTGTAAAGGTTTCATACCATTACTCATAAGTTCCATGCCAACAAATAATCCTCCAAGACCAAAGACTATTTGTCCGATATTTTGGATACTATTGTTCTTAAAGAAAAATAATAGAAATGCACCAATAGCTAGGACTAGATACGCAAATTGTCCAATATCAATGCCAATGACAAATGCAGTGAATGTCGTTCCTATATTGGCGCCCATAATAACGCCTATTGCCTGACGTAGCGTCATAAAACCTGCGCTAACAAGTCCAACTATAATGACCGTTGTACCAGAGCTTGATTGAATAAGTACTGTTACTAAAATACCGACAAATACGCCCATTATTGGATTTGTTGTATAGCGATCTAATATATCACGAAGGCGATCTCCTGCTGATTTTTGTAAGCCGTCACCCATATATTTAATAGAAAATAAAAATAGTCCTAATCCCCCAAAGAACTGGAAAAGCATTTCTTGCCAATTCAGACTCACCTGCTGTCAACTCCCTGCATTTCTATTAAGCTAAGCTTTATTATGAAGAAAATGTAATCAAATTGTAAGTTATTCTATAAAAAATTTACAATCGCTTAATATTGTTACTTCAATATAGTGTAATTGTTCACAATGCCGACATTTACTAAGTGTTACTAACTCATGGTAAAATAACATAGAAGGAGCATAGCATATTATGAAAATTAAACACTATCAATTATTTCTAGACAGTATATTTCATCCCAAAAAACTAGCTGCATATCGGATGCTGCCGATCGGTAAATTGATTCAATATGTCTTTATATTAATCACATTTATCACTGTGGTTTCTTTTATCCAATTCCTAACGGGTGTCGGCTCAAGCGTTGACACGTCACAGCTTGAAGGTCTAAAAGAATACTTAGATGATATTAAATGGTTAATTTATCCGTTTGCTTTCGTCTTCTTATTCACCATCTCTACTTTTTTAACTTTTCTACGAATAAGTATTTATGGCTTTATAGGATCTATATTATTGAAGATGATGGGACATCGAGGTGAATATCGTCATATTTGGCGTACAACTGCACTCGCTACAACTCTTTCTACTATTCTAACAACTTTCCTATCTTTCACTTCTTTAAAGGGCACAGTTATGACCATCATTTCTATGGTGATTACCGTAGCCTATATCGGTAGTGCGATAACGAAATACCCAAAAATAAAAAAATAATAGAATTGATACGAATGAATCTCTCTCTTGTTCATATATTGAACGAAGGGGGAGATTTTTTTGAAATTATTCTTTTCTGCACTTGGTATTCTATTTATTGCTTTTATCCTGAAAATCGATCTTCTAGAGGGTACAATCCCGCTAGCAGCTTTTTATAAAGAGCCGGTTGTTGAAGAAACATGCGTTGATGTTCCAGATATTAAAACAATCACGGTTCGTACGATACCCGGTGATAACCTACAATCATTGTTTGCTCTTTACCCATCTGAAAGTTCGATGAGCTTCTCCGAACGCTTGGAGCTTTTTTATGAACTAAATCCACATTTACTAAAACAATCATTTAAGCCTGGTGAATCGATTCAACTACCATTCAGTATAAAAAATGCTCATTCATGTACAAATTAAACAATTAATGTTTCTTCCTTGTCATTTTCTTTCGAACACTGCTAAAATAGTGTACAGTGAAGGCTTTATTTTGAGCCTATGAAGGAGAGAGTTTTCATGAATGAAATCGTTCACCGTTCTAACACGCGTAAAGTTCGCGTAGGTGACTTAACAATTGGCGGAAGCAATGAAGTAATTATACAAAGTATGACAACTACAAAAACACATGATGTGGAAGCAACTGTGGCAGAAATTCTTCGTTTAGAAGAAGCTGGCTGTCAAATCGTTCGTGTCGCTTGCCCAGATGAACGAGCAGCTGATGCATTGGCTGAAATCAAGAAACGAATCCATATCCCACTAGTAGCTGATATTCACTTTGACTACAAATTAGCCTTAAAAGCAATCGACGCTGGTGTTGATAAAATTCGTATTAATCCTGGTAACATTGGTCGTAAAGAAAAAGTTGAAGCTGTTGTAAATGCAGCTAAAGCAAAAGGTGTACCAATTCGTATCGGTGTAAACGCTGGTTCATTAGAACGTAAAATCCTTGAAAAATATGGCTACCCTACTGCAGATGGTATGGTTGAAAGTGCCTTACACCATATTAAAATCTTAGAAGACTTAGATTTCCATGATATTATCGTTTCTATGAAAGCATCTGATGTAAACCTAGCTATTGAAGCATATGAAAAAGCATCTCGTGCATTTGACTATCCACTTCACTTAGGTATTACTGAATCAGGTACATTATTCTCTGGTACGATTAAATCAGCAGCTGGTTTAGGCGCAATATTAAGCATGGGTATTGGGAATACAATGCGTATTTCATTAAGCGCTGATCCTGTTGAAGAAATAAAAGTAGCACGTGAACTATTAAAAACATTCGGTTTAGCTTCTGACATTCCGACACTTATTTCATGCCCAACTTGTGGTCGTATTGAAATTGACTTAATTTCAATTGCTAACGAAGTAGAAGAATATCTTCAAACAATTAAAGCACCACTTAAAGTTTCTGTTCTAGGTTGCGCAGTAAATGGCCCTGGTGAAGCTCGTGAAGCCGATATCGGTATCGCTGGTGCTCGCGGAGAAGGTTTACTATTTATGAAAGGTAAAACTGTTCGTAAAGTACCTGAAGAAACGATGGTTGAAGAGCTGAAAATCGAAATCGATAAACTAGCTGAAGAATATTATAAAAAAAGAGATGCTGAAAAAGCTGAGAACACAAAAGCATAGTATACAGGGGGCAATGAAATGAAGAAAAACTATCGTTTTGGTATCGATATTGACGGTACTGTTACGACTCCAGAATCACTTCTGCCTCATATCAACAAAGCCTTTAATGTCAATTTAGCCTTATCAGATATAACGCAATATGACTTAACTGCTGCATTCCCTGTTGATAGCGATGCATTTTTCAAGTGGTTTAGAGAAAATGAGCCTGAAATTTATATGGCTTCACCTATTCAACAGGATGCACAAGCGATTTTATCTGCTTGGCAAAAAGATGTTGAGCTTTATTACATTACAGCTCGCGAGGATAATTCAACAGATGTCACTTATGAATGGTTTAAACAATTCAATGTACCATATGACAAAATTGATATCGTTGGACCTGTCAATAAAGCAATTAAAGCTCGTGAATACGATGTACATGCCTTTTTCGAGGACAAGCATGCAAATGCCGTTCAACTTCACGAGGAATTAGATATCCCAGTGTTATTATTTGATGCTCCTTATAACCGCGAACCCATTCCAAACGGTGTGATTCGTGTAAGTAACTGGCAAGAAGCAAATCACTGGATTAAAAAAGAATTCGGTATTTAAAGACTAAAAGCTAGTACGTATTTTGCGTACTAGCTTTTTTGGTTCCTATTATTAAAAGTCAATAGCTAATAATTCTTTCACTTCTTTATAGAGTGCAGTGTTTTTCTTTGCAGACATATAAGTCATTTCTTTTTTAACAGGATCTTGAAAAAACACAGTTCCATCCTTTAATACATATAATTTATACGTTTTCCCACTCAAATCTGTTGATTTAGAAAGTGCAATAATATAGTTCCCTTGGTTTTGAAGTTCTTTTACATTTGCCGTATCCTCTTCTAATTTCGGCACAATTACTTCCATTAGATTTACTTTTTCTATAAATAATTTTATTATTTTCTTGTCTGTAATCATTTTTCTTGTAGAATCTGTACCGACTCCCTCTTCATTTACACCTTGAACATATAGTGACTGATAATCTTCAGTATCTGGAATCTTTATTTCCTTATTTTCAATTGCCTTATCTTCTTTGCCACAAGCACTTACAACTACTATAGTCATCAATAATAATAATACTATCTTCCATGTCTTCAAGTAGTTTCTCCTCCTCTAGTTGCAATAATATCCTACGATTCTATTTCCATTATTATACTATGGATAGGAAGTGATGTCTTAAAGTCGCGGAAGTTGTAACAAGATTGGCAAACGTTTCTCTATTAATGTTAAATGAGAAATTGTTAAATATATCACCTACTACCTATAATGGTAATTTTAAGGAACTTTTTAACTTAGTAACCGTTCTAAATTCTACACAATAAGGAAAATAGGAGGGCGAAATGAAAAATCAAATGGATTGGCACTTAAATATATATATATTAATACTAGCGATTATTAGTTGTTTATTTATCTACTCAAGTAATACTAATTTCGGCCAATATAGTGGTTCATTTATAGTTAAACAAATTGTTTTCTTTTGTATTGGCTTTGCAATCATGTACATAATTGCTAGTTTAGATTTCGAACAATTAAGCAAAATTTCTTGGTATTTTTATGCGTTGATTGTACTTTTATTAATTGTGTTAATTTTCGCACCTGATAGTATAGCTGCACCTATTAATAATGCAAAATCATGGTATCAAATAAAATTTATCGGTACTTTTCAACCTTCTGAGTTTTTAAAATTTGCATTTTTACTTGTCGTCGCTCAAATCATAGAAATACATAACACAAAGACATTTAAACAAACATACATAACTGACCTATGGCTGTTGGTCAAAATCGGCATTGTCGTCATACCACCCATGCTAATCGTTTATAAACAGCCCGATACAGGCATGATTATGCTTTATATGGCCATGCTTATTCCGATGATTTATTTTTCGGGTATTAAAAGACAACTGTTAGTAGTCATTACATTGATTCCTACTATTATTATTAGTGCTCTAGTAATTATTTACTTTCAATTTAATAGCTTCTATACAGAGAAAATCTTAGGTAACTTGTCACCTCACCAAGTTTCTCGGATTAACGGCTGGCTTCATCCATTTGAATATAGTGATTCTGCCTTTCAAACAAAACAGGGATTATTAGCGATCGGCTCTGGACTATTTGGTGGAAAAGGATACCTAGAGAATAATGTCTACGTACCTGAAAAACATACAGATTTTATATTCTCTACAATTGCTGAAGAATTGGGTTTTATCGGAGGATCCATTGTAATTGTATTGTTTTTTTTATTAATTTATCGAATGGTTTTTCATGCTTTACATGCTAAAAAGCAATATACCTTTCTACTAGCTTCCGGTATCATCGGCTTATTCTCGTTTCAAGTATTTCAAAATATCGGAATGACAATTGGTTTGTTACCAGTGACAGGTGTAACACTACCTTTCCTTAGTTATGGTGGTAGTTCATTATTATCGAATATGATGCTAATTGGTCTAATTCACGTTATAAAAAAATCTTATAGCGGCTATTTGTTCCAAAATACAAATGAAGTGAGAGTGCAATTTGATGCAAAATTCTCCAGATAAAAGGATACTTGTACTATTTAGTTTAGTAAGTTTCTTTTTTATACTATTATTTATTCGATTAACCTATATAATGATTTTCTAACATATAAAAGAGCTATTATTAAAATGTTGACGAATATCGTACTGAATATTTCCCAGAAAATAAAAAAGCATTTCCACTGAGATTTTGGTCTCTTCGGAAATGCTTTTTGTCATTTTTTACTTTTAACTGTTAGATAGAACGCGTTTAGCATCTTCACGAATAGTTTCTAGACGTTTTTTATCTTCTACTCGCTGAACTGCTTGTTCTTGTTTAACTGCTTTGTATTCGTCGATACCTGTTACAATGGTATCCCACATGTTCTCAATCGTTTCCATTTTAATGCTTGAGCTACCAGAACGGCGAGCGATATCTACGCTTTGTTGCATGATGTCACTTGTTACATCTTGTAGCATTTGGTTTGCACGATCTTCAAATGCATTTAAAGAGTCTGCATGTAACTTTTGACGACGTGCATTGACTGCATTAATAATACCCATTTTGAAAACTGGAATTGTTGTTACAAAAGCACTGTTAATCTTAGCAATTAAGTCATTGTTTCCGCGTTGCATTGTTTTGATTTGTGGTGCTGCGATCACCGCTACCATACGCGCTTTTTCAAGGTCATCTACTTTGCGTTCTAATAACTCCTGTACTGTTCTTAAGTTTTCAAGCTCAATACGCGCCATTTGGTTTCCACCACTTACACGTGCTTCACATTCAGGAATGAACGACGTTTTTACTTCATCTAGCTTCATTTCTGCTGCGACAATGTACTTCTCTAACTCGAAGTAATATTCTATATCCTCTTGATATAGCCCTTCCAAATCACGGTTATTACTTTTCAATTCTTCTTCAATAATCATAAACTGCGCATGGATTTTTTCAATTTCTTTACCAAGCGTATTGTACTTACTAAAAAGAGCGTCTACTTTTTGCTTAGCACGTTTGAAAATTTTATCTAACATGCCTGGCTCTTTTGTTAACTCATTTTTGTCGAATTTATTCATTAACTTTTCTAATTGGTTCAACAATTCACTTGATTGATCGAGTTTAGATACGGTCATTGTATCTAGAATTCGGTCAGAGAAACGTGACAGTTTGATTGCAGGTTCTTTACCTAATGATAGTAAATCGATTTGATTTTTAATGTCTATCATCTTCACGATTTTTTGGACTTCAGGTTCTTGACGTAATTGCAATTTCATCTCATTTGCTGTTTGTTCATTTAAACCATCTTTTTCAATAGCAACTAAATCAGTCATTTGTACTCTCCCTACTCACAAGCTATAAAAACTTATGGATGAATTTTTTTATTATTGAATTTGGTTTTACTTTTGGCTCTTGATAAGGTTGGTCAAAAACCATGTGTTCTAGTAAGTGAACGTCAAATATATCTTTTTCCATATACAATTCTATATCTAATTTACCGGTCGGATTATATAAAATGATATCTACACCAAATCGGTTTAAAAAGGCTAGTAATGCCGCGTCTTCTCGAGATAGTTCCCCGTCCATTTGAGAATGGTATAAAACGAGTCGAGGAATTTCCTGTGAATAATCAAAGTTCTGCAGTAAACGTAACAGTTCAATTGGAATCATTGTTGCTGTTTTAAACATAAATAACTGTAAATCTATCGCTTTCTCATGTGCAAGCGGAAGAAGCGAAGAATTTTCACAGCAATCTTTGATAGTATGTGCAATAGCCAGCTGAATGGATTCCTGTAATTGACCATATTGCCACCAATCACTCGCCATCATTTTCACTGGTGATAATTCATTATTCTCCAAACAATGATTGTAATGGAATTGAAAATTTGCTTTACTGCTTTTCATATATGGGAATGCTCTAACAAATTGGCTATTCGAACCTTGTATAAGCTTGTGCATATTCTCCCAATATTCTTCACGATCCACTGAAATACCAGCAATTTTCGCAAAAATAACCGGAATATATATTTGTTCTCCTACAACTTTGAACTCTGGACGCACCATCGCTTTTTCATTGCCATAAATGAAAATATCATCATATGTCGTACGCAATGTAATAGAACGTGGTAAGTGTTCTTTAAACTGCCATGGTTTAAAAACACCCGATTGTTGGTCATGCATTAACTTATCAAAATGTTTACTTGAGCGGTACCCTACAGTTGCTTGTCGTTCACGTAATTTCTCTGGAAAAGGTTGTAATGTTGTCGTCGTTGCATATCGATAGACAACAGACAGCTTCTCCTCAGGATCTAATGCAGAGAACTCATCTGTCCCAGTAGGAGAAAAGATTAAAACATCACACCCAAGCTCCATTAATAATAATAAAAAGTAGCGCTGGCTAATAGTCGACTCCCCGTACCAAACCACTTTAGGAAATTCATCTCCGATATCTAATGACTGTGACCATTTTGCCCAATGGTTTTTAAGCCATTTGATCATATCGATTAAGAACCGTCTAAATTCATTTGATAGTAACCCCGCTGCTTGCTGTTCTTTGAATAATTCGATGATGTTAATCATGGTTAACTGTAAATGCTTATTTATAAAAGTATTTGGATGTTGTGGGATTAATTGATGCCCATACATCATCGCTACCAAACGATTAATAGACAAACCTTTAGGCGTCTCCTGATGAGCCTTTAAGATTGCTTGCACAGCTTGAAAGTCCTTTGGATCAATGTATTTATCTAATTCTTCGCTTAACACATAAATTGAGTCATTTTTCGCCATATCAAATAGTGTATTAAAATAATCATCTTCCTCTACAGGAACACCCAATACACGTACAGCAATTCGACTAAAACGAAACTTAGTATCATCCAATTCATATAGCGATCTATCT
This sequence comes from Viridibacillus sp. NPDC093762, assembly GCF_050279675.1. Lineage (NCBI taxonomy): Bacteria > Bacillati > Bacillota > Bacilli > Caryophanales > Caryophanaceae > Viridibacillus > Viridibacillus sp. NPDC093762. Next base: position 64,675 of record NZ_JBNNUK010000007.1, read on the forward strand.
TTGCTAGACGTCAAAAACTGCGCTTGCCAATCTGTTGTATCCTTATGTAATATAGGCTCAATTTGCATATTACGCATACAAACTCCTCCTTCCTTAAAGAGTGTGTTTGAACTTATAGCATTTCATTTTCTCTTATAGTGTAACACGATTCACATGCTCTAGAACATCTTGTAATAGCTCTTTCGTGAAGGCTGTACCATTTTCGTTTGAATAGTGGGTTTGCGTTAGTTTTTTTGGCTCCTTATCTTTCATATCACCATGAAGAGGTGTATAAGAGCGGTCTGCCATTGCTAACATATTATAGTCCAATATAGAGTCGCCCGCTGCAAAATGATAGTCAAAGCTATATTTATTCTTGATATACGTAACAGCTGCTTCTTTCGTTAGTACATTAGGAAGCATATAGAGTTTTTTCTTTTGTAACAGTAAATGCCACCCAAGTTCATGTAATTCCTCTTTTAGTTGTTGCAAAGCATCCGCTTGGACATTTTCTAGATGAACGTGATTGACATAAAATAAATCATCAATATATAAAGATCGCTCCATCCAATCGGCATACTTTAAATCTTTCATAATCCGTAGCATTTGTTCATCAGGCACCGAAGAGTCTTCAATGGATTGCCTTAACTGCTTTGCCCATACGAGATCCGGTTTACCATTCTCTAATATTGTCCCCCCATTGCTTGTTATCGCAACAAGCGGGTGTAATTCTTGTATGGAATGAATCCGTTCAAATTGATGTCTTGCACGAGTAGTAACTGGAACAAATAAGGTCTTTTCTCTTACTTCTTTTAGTAACTCCATCGTTTCGTCACACATCCAACTAGTATCTACATCACCTTTACGTTCTATTGCAGTTTTCGATTTGGTAGTAGGATAAAGTGACATCATATGATTTGAATAAATGAGTGTACGATCTAAATCAGATGTAAATAGTATCTTCATATTAACTCCTCTATACTCTTTTAATGAGTCCACAACAAGAATAGGACATATTAGGGTATTCTGCAATTGGAATGCTTTTGTCTTTTGCTAATAATAATACATGTTCTAAATCATCAATACATGTGGGATTAATCAGAATTTTCCACGGCACACGACGCAATAATACTCTAGTTGTTTCTCCGATTCCAGGCTTTATGAGATTGGCATCAGGTATTTCCATTTCTTTTTGAATAGCTTCAACAGCTTTCATCCCAAGCCATGTAGGCGTTGTATCTTCCAACAGACGCTCTACCAGAATACTTCGTACTTCATCGGCTATACGCTGAAAATATACCGATATTTTATCAACATATAAATTGGAAACATCGTCGTTTCTTAACTCTTGGTAGAATTTCGCCCCATGAAAATCCCCTTTTGCCAAAAGATTTGCATTTAGAATAGTACGGCTAACCAGCCCTGAAACCGTAGAATTTAAACAAGCAGATGGAATTAAAAAGTCCTCTCTTGTCCCGTATAATGAAGAACAATGACCTGGATCTGCTAGAACCGCTAAGTCGCTGTCAATTTGAGTACCATGCTTTTCATTAAAAATCACACATGATCGATTTAGCTCTTTTGTGATTGCCCCTTTACCTGTCCAACCATCGATAAACTGAATATTAGCATCAAGATGCTTTTCTAAAATATAGCTGATGGCTGTCTCATCGAAACCTTTCCCACGAATAATTGAAATCGAATAGTGTGGGATATTCTCGTTATAGTGTTCTTGCAAGTAACGCTTAATTAATACACCTATAGGAGTACCCGCTCTCGCTAAACTAACAAGTACTAAATTCTTAAGGCCTTTTTTCATATTTATTTGCTCTGCTACAACACCTACTGCAATAGCAATACGCTTTGCATATACAGCTAACGTTTGATGAAATAAGTTTAAATACTCTTCAGAAGGCTGATATTCAATAGGTAACATTTCCGAATAGTGTGTCCCGGATTGAATTAGTCGTTCACGCTCCTCATTACGCATTTCAAGTGATTGCGTACTTAAATCACGTAATAAAAAGACACAGTCATCCGGTTGATAGCTGCCCATTGGATCTGGTATATATTTTAGGTTACTCATTCAGTTCCCTCCCCATAGTTCATCACGAGGATATATATGTGCTTAATATTCACGGTTTCCAGTTGCTCTATTAGCTCTGTTAAAGCAGCTTTATTAGCTATCCTTTCAACTACTAGGAAAAGTTCAGTATATGGATAGGTATCTAAATTATATAAGAAGTTTACAACGCCATTATTCTCTGGACTATCAAATGCCCATTTTTGCGAAATTGTATAACCTTCATCTAGGGAATGGTAAATAGGGCTACGTGTCGATGATTGGAAATAAACGTCTGACCCCATAAATGATGCTATTCGCATTGGGATATACATAAATTCTCCGGTTCCTACTACAAGAGCTGGACCTGTAGTTCGTAATGAAGTGAGTTGTTCTGCCATTTGTAGTAATTGGACATCAAGTTCATGATGCATATCAGCAGTTAAGCTAAATCGACCTGTACCTTGTAAATAAGGCGCATTATTCACTCTTTGTCGCTCGTCTGTAGATGTATATGAAAGGATATTATTTGATTTGGTATCTAGTACTTGAATACGTGCTTTATTTTCTTTAACATTTTCTAGCTTTTGTTCCACTAATTTTGGTGCACCATGTAACTCAAAATGACCTTGCACAATGGATATAAACTGTATAGTGATGCCCCACTCTTGCTCTAACTGATTAAAAATGTCCTGTTTTTCCTGTGGACGCCAATCTAAAATAGACATAACCGTGTAATGCTGAATATGTGGAAAACGATCATTTAACGTCTTAATAATATTAATCACGGTATTACCTGTCGTCATTTCATCATCCACTAAAACGATACGTTGTGCTTGCTCAAAAACCGCTTCATTTGTTGAATAAACACGGTGACTTGTTGCATGTGAGTGTTCTTCTTCAAAACAGATAATCGGATCAAGCTCATTAATCAATTCTCGTGTCGTATGAATATAAGTAGCATTTGAATTAAAGTTACGGAAAACGGCATGTCCTAAAGCCGTAGCAGTTTCAGCAAAACCGATAAAAAGTGTCTGATGTTGTAAGTTTACCGGCATTTTTGTCACTTGCTCAAGCGTTTCTTGTACATCTACTTCACGCCGTAATGCACGAACTACTAGATTTTCTAACTCATGCATTTCTCCATAAGTCTCTTCCATATAACGCATACTTAGTAATGTTCCTACTAATAGCGGCATTTGAGGTTCAACTGCCAAATGTTTCCCAAGTACTTTACTGACAAAAAGAAAGCCTCTCTTTTTATTAATACGCGTTGCCATTTGAAATAAATCCTCTATGTTGAAATGATATGGATTGTTATCTAATGTTACGGTAATTTCATAGTCACCTAAAATAGGTAGTCTTTGTTCATATTGATCCTTTATCAATTCATTCACCATCCATACTTAATAAAAACGTTGCAAAATCAGCTGATTCATTTAAAACGCCAAAGAATTTTGCTCTCATAAGAATTTCTTCTGCCCAAAAACTATGAGGTTTCATCTCGTTCATCTTATTAGCATATTGACTCTTCAGTACTCCTTTAGAACCGTCATTATGCTTCTTTATACTAAGTGCATCCATATATTCTTCATGTGTAACAGCATAGAGCGCATGGACATATCGAATATGTGATGGATGGATAATCGTCTTTCCTACTATTCCATTTTGTTTATCTAACAATACCTCTTTTACTAAACCATCTATATATTTATCTAAAATTGCCTGACGCTCACTAACAGCACCGTTTTTGATAAATGGGGTTTGTCTTAATGATGGTTTTAATACCCGCTCGTGACTAAAGTATTCCCATACAGGTCCAGAAATTACATAGGCATCGGGTTGTCTCTTAAAAACATTGACGATGTCAGCCATACAATCTCTTATTATTGAAACATCATAAATTGTCGAATCTGCACTACGACGAATACCATATATACCACAGAAATCTGTTGCGCCAATACGTACGTTTAAAACGAACTCTCGATACTGATCTAATAACTGTTTAATTGCTAGCAATTTTTCTATTCGATGTTCCTTGTAAATAATATCCGGTGTTTCTAATATTGGCATACCATAAATTTCCAGATTGAATAACTGCTTAGCTTCAGCTAATAAAGAAAAAAATTCTTGTCCTACTTCGACAGTAAACTTAGGGAAAACATACCCCATTAATACCACTTGTCTATGGCCCATTGCTTGCATTAAGCGACGCAATTGCTTAGGATCTCTTACTCTAATGAAAATAAGAGGGATATTCTCTAGTATAGAACTATCTTGTACATACTTTTCATGAAGTCTATCCATAGCCATCACAACTAATTTTTCAGCTTCTTCAACATCATGATCACCAACAGCATCCTCTAAATCTATTACGAGAGAGGTTAAATCATTGTATTTACGATTTTGAATTACCTCGTCTAACTTTGGTAATGTACCGGGCATATATAAGGTTGCACCTAATGAATAAGCTAACTCTTGTGGATTGTCCCATTTCGTAAAATGTTCTGGTGCTCTATAGAAAATTGTATCTAACATATTTTCAAAATGTCTCATATTGTTCTCTCCAACGCTTTAAAATGGCCTTACAAATTAATAGAAAAAGGCATTCTATGAGTCTAAAATTAGTCGACTAATAGAACGCCTTCATGCTTAGTGTTACATATTTCCAAGCTTTTTCTTATTTCTGAAATGTACAATGAATGTACCTAAGAAAGCAACAATTAAGATAAGGAAGAAAGTTGTATTCTCCATGTGGAAACCGAATACACCTGCAAACATTTTAATCGCAATAATAGCGATTAATACAAAGGCTGTCGTCTCCATCTCAGGAACTTTTTCGATTAATGTAAGGAATACACCAGCAATTGTTCTCATCATTATTATTCCCAGAATACCGCCTAGTAATAGGACCCATACTTGGTCAGAAATCGCAAAAGCAGCTAAAATAGAGTCAATAGAAAATGCAATATCCATTAACTCTACTGAAATGACCGTTGCCCAGAATAACCCAAACACACGTACAGTCCAGCTTTCCTTTTTAAACTCTTTCGCTTCGTCATCTTCTCCACCTTTATTTTTGAAGTGAGAATAGACGATCCATCCTAAATACATGGCACCTAGAACTTTAACAATTGAGAATTTAACAAGGTAAACACCAATTCCTATAAATAAAAATCGGAAAATATAAGCACCGAACATTCCATAAAGAAGTGCTTTTTTTCTTTGTTCTGGAGGCAAATGCTTTACTAGTACAGCTAATACAAGTGCATTATCTGCGGATAATAAGCCCTCCATGACAACTAGAGAGCCGATTAACCCCCATGCTTCAGGGCTTTTTAATACTTCCCCCCACATTTCCCAATCGAAGAATTGAGCGTATGTACCCATTATTTCATTGATTATTTCCAAGTGACTTCCTCCGTTAAAAACATATTAAATTGTATGTCGATTAGCAGAACTTATTGTAGTCCATATACGTTTACTAAAGCTCCTAAGCCACCTTGGTAACCTGAACCTACTGCTGCAAATTTCCAATCATTATTGTGACGGTATAACTCACAGAATACTACAGCTGTTTCAATGCTGAAGTCTTCACCTAAATCATATCGCAGTACTTCACTTTGTGAATCTTCATTTAATAAACGTACATAAGCATTTAATACTTGTCCAAAGTTTTGACGACGAGTGTCTGCTTCATGAATTGTAACAGTTACTACGATTTTGTCGATTTGAGGTGAAATTTTGCTTAAATCCACCAGTATTTTCTCATCGTCACCATCACCTGCACCAGTACGGTTATCTCCTGTATGTGTTACGGATTGATCTGCACTAACTAGGTTGTTATAAAAGATAAAATCTTGTTCGTTACGGCATTTGCCAGATGCATCTAATAAAAACACAGATGCATCTAGGTCAAAATCTTGTCCGCCATCAAATTGCTTTACATCCCAACCTAATCCGATTCCTATATTTTTTAAACTAGGATCATTTTTTGTTAAATCAATTCGTTGTCCTTTACTTAGTTGAATAGCCATTCACTAGACACCCTTTCTAAGTTAAATTCATAGAAGTTTAGTTCACATCTAAACCGTAATCATTACAAAGTGCTGTTAATCCACCTTGGTATCCTGCACCAATCGCATTAAATTTCCACTCTGCACCGTGACGATAGATTTCACCAACAACAACCGCTGTTTCTATACTAAAATCTTCACCTAAATCATAACGTACGATTTCTTCATTTGTATCGGCATTCACTACACGAATAAACGCATTTGATACCATACCAAAGTTTTGACGACGAGCTTCAGCATCGTGAATTGTAACTGTAAACGCAACTCTTTCGATAGATGCTGGAATTTGGTTTAATAATACTTTTGACGTTTCATCATCGCCATCTCCCGCACCAGTTAAGTTATCTCCAGAATGCTCAACAGCACCGCCAGCACCTTTAGTATTGTTATAGAAGACAAAATCTTCTGGAGCAGTCACTTTGCCATTAGCACCTAATAAAAATACTGAAGAATCTAAGTCAAAATCTCCGCCACCATCATACTTGTTTGTATCCCATCCTAATCCAACGATTAGATTAGATAAACCAGGGTTTGTTTTTGTTAAATCTACTTTTTGTCCTTTTTGTAACGAAATTGAAGCCATTTGAAATTCCTCCTAAGTTTTAATATTTTATATTACTGAAATCGATTACAAACTTCGCCTAATTTAGCCTCTGTTGTACCATCACCAATGGCACCAAATTTCCACTCACCGTTATGGCGGTAAATCTCACCTGTTATTAGAGTTGTTAAATCAGCATAGTTATCAGATAAATTATATCGAATCAATTCATTCCTAGTATTAGGTTCAAACACACGAATATATGCATTTTGAATCAAACCAAAATGTTGTTTACGTTTTACACAATCATAAATATTAACAACAAACACAAGTTTATCGTAATCTGCTGGCACAGCTTTTAAATCGATTGTAATGACTTCATCATCGCCGTCGCCATCACCTGTTAAATTATCTCCAGAGTGTTGAACAGATCCACATTTACTTTTTAATTTGCCGAAATAAACGACATCTTGACCATCTTTTAAATGACCGTCTTTTAACATTAATACAGAGGCATCACAGTCAACATTACTACCGCTACCTCCGCCACCAAATAGTCCACCTAATAGACCGCCGCTTTTCCCTTGGCTAACTGGGTCCCAGCCTAAACCAACCATTACTCGATTTAAATCCGCTTTACCCTTTGTTAAATCGACTCTTTGACCTTTTTGTAAATTAATGCCCATAGTCATTCACTCCCTATTTTTAAAAAATCCTCACATATTGCAACCTTAATTTGAAAAGAAAATCATTATAAAATCTAAACTCCTTGTATTTGTAATTATATAACAAATATCAAGAATATTAGTAATAATTTCTTTGAATCAAATTAAATTGTATCCCCAGTAATAGATTTACTATTGGGCTATTGCTTCTGTCACAAATTCACCTTGTTATGTAAAGTATTACTCCGTATAGCAATCATCTTATACGACTTAATACTATATACGATTATAACATTAAATGGTTTCATTTTATTTTTCAAATCCTAGATAAATAAAAAGGAAGATTTCTTAATCTGCTGTCGATTAAGAAATCTTCCTTTTTTTATTATTTCATCATTATTTCGTATTATTCGTGCAATTTCCCAGGAAATAGTTGAAAGAAAAATTGTTCAATATAAGAAAATAGATTGCCGGAATCCTTTTTCTGATCTTCTTCTACAATTTCATTCAAATTAAGAGTTTGCTCTTTCCCATTAGCTGTATAATAGAGTATTTGATCAAGTACTTTTAAATTACTCGACTCTTGCTCATTAATCTTCATTTGTTTTGAACCATCTTTATTAATTTTAGTTAAATACCCCTTTTGATCTTTGTTACTAAAATACAACCAATCTTCAGCTTTCACTAAGTATTTTGCATTTGTATTTGTTATTTTATTTTCGTTACCTGTCTTTGTATCTCTAATATAAATACCTCTGCTACCATCTGACTTAGTATAGTAAACCTTGTCTCCAGACTTCACAAAATCTTCGGTATCTCTTATAAAATTATATGTTGTATCCGAAGCCTTTTGATAATCTTCTGTCACCCATCTGTGATCTTCCGCCAATGCTGAATCAGATAACAAGAAATATTTGCTACTTACTTTACCTGCACGATCTGGTGTAGGGTCATTAAAAGTAGAATCAATATGATACCACTTGCCATCTACTTTCACTAAATTCCATGAATGCGCAACTTGATCGACATACCCTACAACATATCTCACATCGATTCCTGCTGCTTGATATAATTTATAAGCCGCTAATGTATAGCCTTGGCAAACCGCTTTTCCTTCTTTAAAAACAGCATAAGCTGAGTGAGCGCTTGCATGAGTATCCGACCCGTACTTTGTATTTAACACAATATAATTATTAATCGCTTTTACTTTGTCAAAATCACTCATCTTTTCAGATATCTCTTCTTTAATGAAACGTTTTACTTGTGCATCTACATACTGCTCTTGACTCTTTGACGTATGATAAGAAAACGTATAGTTTATAATAGCTGAACTTGAATTATATTGATAATGAATATTACTCTCTTTAAAACTACCTGAGAGATAATCATCAGCAGCTAAAAGTTGTTCCACGACTCCATTTATTTGATCCATTTTTTGCGTAATATTGCCCTTATAAGAGATGGTTAACTTCCCGTCATAATTGTGCATAGCCCTAGACACGGCTGTTTTAAGACCTTTAACAGAGGAAACAGTGACTGCGTCTTTTGCAGCAGATACTTCCAAAACCCTATCACTACTACTTGTTAAGGCCAATATCAATATTAAACTAAAAATCGATAGGTACCAATTTACCTTTCTCAAGTCATCATCACATCCTCTACTTCATAAGTCTACAGTCAATGAATATAATCTTCAATTTTTTAATCGAAAAAATTAAAAGAAGGTCATTACAGAAAGTCCTCATTCCCTATTATATTTTAACCATGTTGAAGTATTCCGGAAAAAGAATGCTAAACAGACTATTTTAATTTTGTATTAAATCAACCTGCATTCATTATTATTTCATATTCACCAATCTCAATGACTAATTTATTTTTTCACCATAACTCTGAAATGATAGGTTAATCTGCATTTAAAAGACTTATTGTTTTACTTAGAAAATATCTATAGAAATAGCACTATATAGTTGGGTACTAAATTTTTATTTCATTCCCTCAATTGTAATACCCCCTATTCATGTTAGGACAAGCAAGTCTACGGACTATTTGATATGATAGTAGCAGAATGACGAATGTACTGAGGTGGTCTTGTGCAAGACATAATACAAAAAATGCAATCGCTTGGCTTTAACCAATATGAAGCCAAAGCATATTTGGCATTAGTGCGACTTGGCTCTGCGAGTGCTTATCAAGTAAGTAAGGACTCCGGTATACCACGTGCACGCATATATGAAATTTTAAACGGACTTGAAAAACAAGGACTTGTCTTAAAAGAAGAAATTAATGAAGCTGCGCAATATTCACCGCTTCCTGTTGATGTTTTTTTAGAATCGATGCAGTCGAATTGGCGCACTAATTTTGAATCTATTAGCGAGTCGTTAAAAGAACTTGAAAAAACAGAACCGACACCGGATAATCGTGTAGCAACATTAAAAGGTGCCGAGCATATTCTTTCCTTCTGTCGTACTTTGCTGAAAAAAGCAGAGAAAAAAGCGGTGATTTCTTTTTGGGGAGATATGTATGAAGAGCTACTAGCTGATTTACAAGCAACTTCAGAGAAATGCGGACTAAAAGGCATTGTTTTTGAAATTGAACAGCCCTTACCAGGTTTAGATTATCACCGCATAACTTCTTATACGGAGAATATCGGTCATCAAAAGTGGTTTATCTTATCTATTGATGGTAAAGAAATGATTTACGGTCCATCGATTTTAGAAAGAGATACTGCCTTTTATACCGACGACCCCGTCCATATTTATTTGTTAGAAAACTATATATGGCATGATATTCTCGTCAATCGTCTAGTCAAAAAACAAAACGATGCAGTAGAGAATTGGATTGCAACTGAGAGAGAACAATTTTTTTCAATGTAAACAGAAAGTGACCTTCGCATTTTATTTTGCGAAGGTCATTTTTTATAAAATATGTAAGTAATCTAATACGTTTTTAAGGATTAGAATAACCGTAACAAAAATGAATAATACACGTACATAACTTGCACCTTTTTTAATAGCAAATTTCGAGCCAACAATTGCTCCAACAATCATCGCCAGCCCCATCGGAATGCCGTAAGAAAAATTAACGGCTCCTAGAAATAAGAACATACTAAGTGCCGCAATATTACTAGCAAAATTCAAAAACTTCGCACTGCCTGCAGCTTGTAAAAAATCAAAACCAATCATTAAAAATGCAAAAATAAAAAAAGAACCGGTCCCGGGCCCTAAAAAGCCATCATAAAAACCAATTATTGTCATTACAACCGTAAATATTAGCGCCTTCTTCTTATCTAATTTCGCATAAGTCGACTTTTGACCCCAGTTTTTTTTGAAGATGGTATATGTTGCTACAGCAATTAAGAGTATTAACACAAGTGGTTTCAGCACTTCTGGTGAAATAAAGTGTACAAACCATGCACCTAACATCGAGCCAAAGAAAACAAGTGGGAAGTATTTACCGACTATTTTAAAATCGATTTTTCCAGAACGAAAAAATGAAATAGTACTAGTAAGGGACCCCATAGACCCTGCTAGCTTATTCGTTGCAATGGCTGTAGACGGTGATAATCCAGTAAACATTAGAGCAGGAATAGAAATCAAACCGCCTCCACCAACAACCGAATCAATAAATGCTGCTAAAAAACCAAATGCAACCAACAATAAAAGTGTATACAAGTCCAAATCCATCATGTAAACCATCTCCCTAACTTTCTCCTACAAGATAATTAACGTTACTACTTTAATAGTAACTACACTTCACTACTTTGTAAATAGAGAATAGACTATGATTCTAAACTATTTAAACAACTCTTCAATAAGTTTCGTATACTAAGTTATGGAGAGGAATGATTTAATGATTAACACCTTTTTCACTATCGGGGTTATAGCCATTCTCATTGCTGGTCTTGTGATAGGTGCATGGCAATCGGGAGAAAGGGACCGACGATCCGTTCAAAACATTACACCAGAAGACCGTGCTCTAAGGATGAAAATAAGTACATATAGTTTAGCAGTTGGCGTAATTTGTTTCATAATCGTTTGGGTACTTTGGTATTTTGACATTAAATAAGGTAGTAAGAGCAGCCGCTTTTACTACCTTTTTTTTATTCAATTACTTTGAAATCCATTTTAATTAATACTCCAAAATATTTTGTAAAATGAGGTGTTGAATTAATTTCAGCGCAATTATTTAAAGTAGATAATGCACTTTCAATTAGGAATGCCCGAGGCTCTTCTTTATTCATCAATTCTTCTTGTATAAAATACAGAAGTTTTAAGTACGTTTCTCGTTTAGATTCATCGTTAACGAATATTTTTTCAATTTCTTTCCTTAACCCGAGTGTTGTGAAGGACAATTCATTATCGAAAGAGTCCTCATTATCTCCTTCTGGAAATAGATTATTTACATGCTCCGGAGTGAATAAACGAATTCCTTCTCTACTTATATCTTCTAAAATATTCATCATACGGTCCATACCATACTTAGCAATTTGCTTATCTTGAATTCTCTCACCCAACATTTTACTTGTCTGACGGAAGTTTTGAATTATCCCCATATAAATAATGGCACAGTCAAATGAGTACGCTTGCTTTTCCTCTGGGAGTATATTTAGGAAACGTCCATGTATCCATTTTAAGAACATAAATTTGAAATTCTTAATATATTTTATTAATTCAGGATCATTCGAAACAATTACATCATCTAAAAGTTGTTGTAATTTATTTTGTCGATTGGCCCCAATCATTAAAACTACTTGTTCTACAAATACATCAACATCAGAGATATCTTCACCAATCATTAATTTATCCATGTTCTCTTTTATTTCAGCTATGACTAGTTTAAATACAGCTTTAAAAAGATCGGCTTTCGAAGGGAAATAATTGTAAAAAGATCCTTTAGAAATACCACTGTGATCTAATATTTCTTGTATTGAAGTAGCATGATAACCCTTTTCTATAAATAATTCATGTGTTTTTTCTATAACATGCTTTTTTCGTTTATTCATATATATACTCCTTTAAAATCAACCTTTTATTCCTCATAACTATATCTTAACACAATAAACCATATGTATATTTTTGGACCGACGGTATACTTTTATCTTGATTAATAATAGCAATGGATGTATTATAAATACTTAAAAACTATTAGTTCATTTTTGTACTAATGGTACAAAACGTATTTACGCTTAAAGGGAGATGTTTTCAACATGCAAGAAACACAAACAAAACCTTCGTATGGCCTGTTAATTATTTTAATGACAGGTGCATTCGTAGCTTTACTGAGTAACACATTATTAAATATTGCATTGCCTTCGATTATGAAAGATTTTGACGTAAGCGCAGCAACTGTTCAATGGTTATCAACAGGGTACATGTTAGTGAATGGGATTATGGTTCCTACTACAGCCTTTTTAATAAAAAAATATACCGCTAGAAGATTATTCTTAATAGCAATAGCCTTATTCTCAATTGGTACTCTCATTGGTGGGTTTGCTCCTGCATTCCCTGTTTTATTAACAGCAAGAATGATCCAAGCTTCAGGGGCAGCAATTATGATGCCACTTTTAATGAATGTTATGTTTACAACATTTCCTCCTGAAAAACGTGGTACAGCAATGGGTATGTTCGGGTTAGTAATGATTTTTGCACCAGCAATCGGTCCTACTTTGTCGGGGTGGATTATTCAACATTATGAATGGCCTACGCTATTCTTCTTCATCGCTCCTATTTCAATTTTAGTATTTATTTTAGCATTCTTCAAATTACATGATACAAAAGAGAAAGTAACTGCGACATTAGACTTTTTATCTCTTATTTTCTCTACATTAGGATTTGGTGGTATTTTATACGGCTTCAGTTCAGCTGGTAATAAAGGTTGGGATGATTCATTCGTAATAATCTCACTTGCAATTGGCGTCATTTCACTTATTTGCTTTATTTACCGCCAATTCAAATTAAGCGAACCTATGCTTGATTTAAGAGTTTATAAATATCCTATGTTTGCACTTTCGTCCCTCATTTCTTTCACACTAAATATGGCTATGTTCTCAGCTATGTTGTTAATGCCTATCTATCTACAAAATATTCGTGGCATTTCTCCATTGGATTCAGGTTTACTAATGTTACCTGGCGCAATTGTGATGGGGATTATGTCTCCTATTACTGGTAGATTATTCGATAAATTCGGAGCAAAAATGTTAGCAATCGTTGGTTTAACTATTACAGTTGTTACTACTTTCTTCTTTAGCCAGTTGACTGCTACAACTGAATATTCGCATTTAGTTCTTTTATATACTGTGCGTATGTTTGGGATTTCAATGGTAATGATGCCAGTAATGACAAATGGTTTAAATCAGTTACCTGCAAAATTTACGCCTCATGGTACAGCTATGAATAGTACATTACAACAAGTTTCTGGCGCTGTAGGTGGTTCTCTACTAGTAACAATTATGTCCAACCGCTCGGTTACTCATGGTAAAGAACTATTAGATGTAGCAATCAGTAAATTATCTGCTCCTCCAACAAATGAGGTATTAGCACAGATGAAACAACAGATTATGGCACAAGCAACCATTGAAGGTATTAATGATGCATTTTTAGTATCTGCAGGTGTTGCGATAATAGCAGTCATTCTAGCTTTCTTTATTAAAAGAACGAGTTCAATAGAGAAGACTGAGAAAGTCCCTGTTAAAGAACCTAAAAAGACTGAACCTGTAGGTTAAATTTAATAACTTCTTTTAAGTTGAAAGTTGGAGGAGAGGGGTACATTGTCTGATTGGCAAAGTAATATCAATACGTTTACAAATATTTTTATTTTCTTATTTTTGATTCAATATGTAATCAGCTTTTTTAAGCAAAAACATATACTTACTAATAGAAAAATTCTTGCAAACTGTACGATACTTTCACTTTTAGTCATTTTTTCGTTACCTCTATTAGATTTAGCAGAAATAGAACTTGATTTTATTATAGATTTTCCATTCAGAAATCGATGATAGATAGAATTAAAAGCCCTCTACCTTTACTAGTATTAATTAGTAGATGGTAAAGGGCTTTTTTGTTTAGATCGCCACTCAAGTTTATTCTTCTTTTTTTGGTTTCCAAAGTAATACTTGGTCTTCTTTTTTAGCTCCTTGCAAATAGAGTGCTTTTACATTCGCTAAATTTGAATCTTTTATTTCAAAGTCAAAACCATCCGATTTACCACCTAACAACACGGTTTTCATTCTCAAATAAAATTTATCTTCAATAATATCAAAAGTATAACCCGCATACTTTTTTTGGCTATCTGTAAAGTCTCCTTTTATATGCAAAGTTTGTCCATCAAATACTTCCACTTCGTCAATTTGAATAGCTGATGTATCTGTTATTTTGGCAATGAGTGTATAAATAGCAAAGCTGAAAATTGCTAAAACTAAAACAGACGCTACTAATCCTACTACCGTACTTTTTTTCATCTTGAATCACCCGTTCATTCTGTCATCATTCCATTATATTACAACCTTACCCAAGCTACTATTTTCAAGTCTTATTAATTTTATAGTTTTTTCTATGGAAATATATGATAAGGTTAGTACTGTTATATTTACAACATTTACACTATGGAGGTAATGTAATGAAAAAAATCATTTTTGCAACATTCGCATCAACACTACTACTTGGATTATCTGTTCCCCCTTTAGAAACAGACGCCGCTGCTAAAACATATAAAAACTGCACTGAACTTAACAAAGCGTACAAGGGTGGCATAGCCAAAAATAGTAAAGTGAAAAATATAGGCGGTAAAACTAAATATAAACCAACAGTTTCCTCTAAACTTTATGTTGCCAATAAATCCAAAGACCGTGATAAAGATGGCATTGCATGTGAAAGATAAGCCCTCTTCATAACAAAACAAGCATCTTCCCTTTGTGAAAGATGCTTGTTTTTATTTACTTATACTTTTCGATTGCTCACATTTTTTGCAGTCTGGACATTTGCCGTAGATTTCAAATTTGTGATCATCAATTTCGTATGATGGTAGTTGCTCTTGCAGGAGGTCCATTGGGCAGAGATGAATTTCTTTAATATTGCCACACTCCATACAAATGAAATGGTGATGATGATGTTCCGTTTCACATTGCATGCGGAAGTGACGTTCGCTGGAAAGTTCAGTTTCTTCAAGAATACCTAACTGGACAAATGTAGCAAGATTACGATAGATTGTGTCGTAACTCATACCCGGATAATCTTTTTTCATAACAAGCAGTAGGTCCCGTGCGGTTAAATATTTTTCAGTAGCCGCGAACATATCTAAAATTTGCTCTCGTTTGTCCGTTTTTTTATAGCCATTCTCTTTTAAAATTTCCCATGCTCTAGAAATATTCATACCCGAACTCCTCCTTGTAAATTAAGCGCGTACGCTCATTGCAATCTTCTTACCTAGAATGACGACTAATAAAATCAAAATAGAGATTACAACTATTGTTCCGCCAGGTGCTAGGTCTAAGTAAAAAGCAGATACAAGACCCGCTATTACAGCCGCTTCGCCAAAAATAATCGCATATAATATCGTTTGTTTAAAGCCCTTCGCAATGCGAATACTTGCGGCTACTGGTAACGTCATTAATGATGAAACTAGTAAAATTCCAACAATTCGCATACTAGCAGCAATAACTAGAGCTGTCACAATCATAAATAATAAGTGAATCCATTTCGCAGGCAACCCACTCGCTTTTGCATATTCATCATCAAATGATAAAACGAATAATTCTTTATAAAATAAATAAATAAACGCTATCACTAGCAAAGCTATTACTACAACAATAAATAAATCCTGTCTGCTAACAGCTGATACCGAACCAAATAAATAGCTAAATAAATCGGTACTAAAGCCTTTTGCAAGGGAGATAAAAATCGCACTAATCCCTATGCCACCAGACATAATAATGGGAATTGCTAGCTCCTCATAATGCTTATATAAGCGACGTAATCGTTCAATAAGTATTGAGCCACTGACAGATGCTACAATCCCAAAATAAAGCGGATTAAGTAATGCTAGCCCTGTAAAAGTTTGGCTTAAATATAGGCTACCCGCTATCCCTGCAAGGGTTACATGGCTTAGTGCATCCGCAATTAACGATAATCTTCTAACAACGATGAAAACGCCAAGTAACGGAGCAATTATTCCTATAATAATTCCGGATAAGAATGCATTTTGTAAAAATTCATAATGTAGTATAGATGAAATCATTGCGTCTTCTCCTCTTTGGTATGGTGAATTTTACGGACTGCGTGACCATACCAAGCATTCAATTGATCATCTGATAAAGAATCATAATCGTTCTTGAAGCCATGGAAATGGATTGTTTGATTTAAACAAGCAACATGACTTATGCGATTCGAAACAGTGTCGACATCATGTGTAACTAAAATCATTGTCATTTTATGGTGCTCATTTAAATTTGCGAGCATATCATAAAATGACTGCACATTTTCGTGGTCAATCCCGACCGTCGGCTCATCCAAGATTAATAACTTCGGCTCTGCGACAAGCGCTCTCGCTATAAAGACACGCTGCTGTTGCCCGCCTGACAACTCACCGATATTCCTATTCGCAAAGCCATCCATGCCGACATCTCGTAATGCTTGCATCACTTTATCATTCTGATCAGCTAAGTGGCGCTTAAAAAGACCAATTTTCTTTGTTAAACCACTTGCAACAACTTCCTTAACTGTTGCTGGGAAACCAGAGTTAAATGAGTTTGATTTTTGTGAAACATAACCAATCAACTCGCGTTTTTTAAATGTGTTTGCCGGCTGTCCAAATAATTCAATTTGACCGGAAGTTGGTTTCATCAATCCTAAGATTAGTTTTAACATTGTTGATTTCCCCGAGCCATTTGGTCCGAGTAATGCGAGAAAATCGCCTTGCTCCACTTTTAAAGAAATATTTGATAACACCTGCGTATAGTCATATTGAAATGAAACATTTTTAAGTTCGATTAAAGGCAATTGCGCCATATTCTTCGCTTCTTTCTAATTCAGAATCATTACGATTTACAAAGAATTAGTATAAGTGAAAGATAGAACTTTGTAAAGAACGAATACTTGAAAGGGTGAAAGTATGGATTATATGTCATTAATACAGGAATTCCAAGGCAAATCGGATGAGGAGCTCGCCCTCTATGCAAAAAATTACAAGATTCCATTATCGAAAAAAGAAATTCAAAAGTTGCGCCCACTATTATCGTCCTTTTCCATTCAATGGGTGCTAATGGGGATACCTGATCAAGTAATGCGGGATATCGAAAAAGCCATTGGCAAACAAAAAACAGCAGATTTACTAAAACAGTTTGGTCGCTAAAAATTTGACATCTTCATAATAACAACACAAAAAAGACTTCTCACCTTTTTTGGCGAGAAGTCTTCATCATTTAAATTATTCCCCTCTTAATGCGTCGATTTTTTCGGGCATAAAAGTTTGGTTACGGAACATTTCGATTTCATATTTGTATGGTGCTTTTTTATTTTTTGCATCTGTACCTACAAATGGTGTTTCTAAAATTTTCGGTACATCTTGGAATGCTTCATGATGGACAATGCGGTTTAAGGCATCAAAACCAATATGACCAAAGCCAATATTTTCATGACGGTCCTTTGCTGCACCGCAAACATTTTTACTATCATTGATATGGAGCACTTTGATACGATCGATACCAATCGTTTTATCAAAGTTTTCAAGAACTCCATCAAAATCATTAATAATATCATAGCCTGCATCGTGTGTATGACATGTGTCAAAACATACAGACAGACGTTCGTTGTTTTTTACACCATCGAAAATCTGAGCAAGTTCTTCAAAAGTGCGACCACATTCAGAGCCTTTACCAGCCATCGTTTCAAGAGCGATTTGTACTGGATAATCTTGTGATAGAACTTCATTAAGTCCTTCAATGATTCTTGCTATACCAATTTCAGTACCTGCACCAACATGAGCCCCTGGGTGTAAAACAATTTGTTTTGCACCGATAGCAGCTGTTCGTTCAATCTCTTTTTGTAAGAAGTCGACACCCAGTGCAAACACTTCTGGTTTTGTTGTATTGGCAATATTGATAATATATGGTGCATGGACAACAATATTCGAAAGTCCATGTTCCTTCATGTGCAATAATCCTGCATCAATATTCAACTCTTCAATTGGTTTTCTACGTGTGTTTTGAGGAGCGCCAGTATAGATCATGAAAGTGGATGCCCCGTAGGATGCTGCTTCTTCACTTGAAGCTAGCAGCATTTTTTTGCCGCTCATAGATACGTGTGAGCCAATAAGCATGGTCTGTGGTCCTCCTTACTATTTCTGACGGTTTTTCAAACGACGTTCACGTTTTTTAACCTTATCCATTTCCCATTTCATATTACGTTTATAGCCAGGTTTAACCTTCTTAGGTTTACGTACAAGAGCTTTCGCTTTTTTGTCAATTTCGTTTTCTTTTTTCTCACGATTTTGACGTGCATGACGTTCTTTCATGTCAATCAGTTCGCCGTTTTTAATGTCTTTTGGTTGGAATGGAATACCCATCTTCTCAACGCGTGCAATTGCATCTTCTTCTGATGGTTCGAAAATTGTGATAGCCGTTCCTTTGTTACCAGCACGAGCTGTACGACCTACACGGTGAATGAAGAATTCTAAATCCGTAGGTAATTCGTAGTTAATAACATGGCTGACTCCAGGAATATCGATTCCACGTGCAGCAAGGTCTGTTGCAACGATGTATTGGAATTCCAATTCACGTACTTGTTTCATTACTTTTTTACGGTCACGTGGTGACAGGTCCCCGTGAATACGTCCAGCTTTGACGCCATTATTTGCTAAGAAATCCGCTACATAATTCGCTTGTGAACGCGTGTTAGTGAATATAATAGCTAAATACGGATTGATTGTTTTCATCACTTCAAGTAAACGGCTATTTTTTGATTTACTACGAGTTGATACTAAATAAAAATCTAAATTTTCTGCTACAGGTCGTTTATCATCCATTTTAATATGGACTGGTGAAGACATATATTTTTTCAAAAATGGTTGTAATTTCTCAGGAACTGTTGCTGAGAATACGAACATTTCAAGTGTTTCAGGCATTTGAGAAGCGAATTTATCGATATCCTCGATGAAGCCCATGTCGAATGCAAGGTCTGCTTCATCTACCACAAGCATTGGCGCCGTATATACTAACAAAGCTTTTTCATCAACTAAATCACGGATTCGTCCTGGTGTACCGACAACAATTTGCGGTTGTGTTTTTAGTTTATCGATTGAGCGTTGTTTGTCTGTACCCCCGATGAACAGTTTGGCTTGGATCGATGTTTCTTCGATTAGTTTCTGCAACTCTGCATAAATTTGAGTTGCAAGCTCACGAGTTGGTGCAGCAATTACCGCTTGCACTTCCTCTTTATCTGCACGGATTCGCTCTACGATTGGAATAAGGAAACTATGTGTTTTCCCTGTACCTGTATGCGCTTGACCGATAGCACTCTTTCCTTTTAACACCAAAGGAATTATTTCCTTTTGGATAGGTGTTGGTTCTGTGAAACCTAGTTTCTTAATTGCATCTTGCAAAAAAGGCTGAAAATTGTAATCTGTATATTTGGACATAATTGTCCCTCCTAACTTACTTACCTTATTGTAACATGATTCGTACATTTAGTAGACCATTTGCATATGATATCTATTAATAGTACGTACGTCAATTCAAGGTGACCATTATTTTTAAAATATAATGGTCGTTCTTGACAAAAATGTGCAAATTCCAAGGAGAAAGGAGATCATTAATGCGCTATTCATCATTTTATCCATTTGCGCAAGGTTTATCGCAATCTGGGGGTGCATTAGGTAGCGTAGCCCAGGGCGCTGCTAACATGTTTGGTGGGGGCGCTGCTAACATGTTTGGCGGGGGTGCTGCTAACATGTTTGGTGGGGGTGCTGCGGCTGGACCTGAAGCTGCTGGCATGTTCGGTAGGGCTGCGTCATCTGCTGGACCTGAAGCTGCTGGCATGTTCGGTAGGGCTGCGTCATCTGCTGGACCTGGGGCTGCTGGCATGTTCGGTAGGGCTGCGTCATCTGCTGGACCTGGAGCTGCTGGTATGTTTGGTAGGGGTGCGGCTGGACCTGGGGCTGCTGGCATGTTCGGTAGGGCCGCTGCTGCGGCTGGGCCTGGGGCTTCCGGTGTTGCTAACGCAGCTGGAGCTGTTGGCGGTTTAGCGAAAATGGATCAATATTTAGCCACTGCTGATAAATTTATGTCTACCGCACAACAATTCACTCCAATTTTTAAACAAATGTCACCCATGTTCCAAAACTTACCTGCACTTTATAGATTATACAAAGGTTTTCAATCAATTCCTTCATCTGATGCAGCCGGAGTCGGGGCTGCTGCTGCATCTGCTAGTACAGGAGGGGCTACCAATCGACGGGAATCACGCTCTCCAGATAATGACTTAGATCTTGATGGCGATACGCCAGAACCAAGAACATCCATCCCTAGAACACCTAGACCTTCCACTCCCCGTATATTCCAACCACCATTTATACCATAAATCGTAACCGATTCTTTGAATAAAGGTGGGCTGTCCGTTATAATGGTATTTAACGAGCAATGAAGGGAGTTCGGATCATGCAAGTAACTAAAATCACGCCACGAGGATACTGCTATGGTGTTGTTGATGCCATGGTCATCGCGCGCAACGCTGCATTAGACAAAACATTACCTAGACCTATCTATATTCTTGGAATGATCGTTCATAATAAACATGTAACGGACGCATTTGAACAAGATGGAATTATTACTCTTGATGGTGAAAACCGTAAAGACATTTTAGAAAAAGTAGATAAAGGAACAGTCATTTTCACAGCTCACGGCGTATCGCCTGAAATTCGTGAAATTGCACGTCAAAAAGGCTTAGTGTCAATTGATGCTACATGCCCTGACGTAACTGTAACCCATGACTTAATAGCCGAAAAATCACAAGAAGGCTATGACATTATCTATATTGGAAAAAAAGGACATCCAGAGCCAGAAGGTGCCATTGGTGTTGCTCCTGATCATGTACATTTAGTGCAATCTATTGAAGATATTGACCAATTACAATTAAATCGCGAAAAATTACTTGTAACAAACCAAACGACAATGAGTCAATGGGATGTTGCGCATTTAATGAAGCGTTTGGAAGAAAAATTCCCAAATATCGAAGTGCACAAAGAAATTTGCTTAGCAACTCAAGTTCGCCAAGAAGCTGTTGCTAAACAAGCTGGTGCAACAGATTTATTGATTGTAGTTGGAGATCCAAAAAGTAATAACTCGAACCGTCTAACTCAAGTTTCTGAGGAAATTGCACATACAAGATCTTATCGTATCGCTGACCTTTCTGAATTGAAATTAGAGTGGTTAGAAGGTGTTAAAACTGTAGGTGTCACAGCTGGTGCCTCTACACCAACACCAATCGTTAAGGAAGTAATCAATTTCTTAGACAAATATGACCCTGCGGATCCAGAGACTCATAATATGGAACGCTCTGTCACACTTGATAGAATCTTACCTAAAATTAAAACGCCAAAGCCGGTTGTTAAAATCAATCCATATCCAGCTTCGGAATAATTATGAAAAACCCCTGATGTTGAAAGATTGCATCAGGGGTTTTTTATCGGGTGGGTCGTGTGTGGTTAGTGTTACTTGCGTGGATTTTAGCTCTACTCTCTTCAGCTTTAGCGCTACTCACTCGGCTTTTGGCTCTACTCACTTCAACTTTAGCGCTACTCGCTCGGCTTTTGGCTCTACTCTCTTCAGCTTTAGCGCTACTCACTCGGCTTTTGGCTCTACTCACTTCAACTTTAGCGCTACTCACTCGGCTTTTAGCTCTACTCACTTCAACTTTAGCGATACTCACTCGGCTTTTAGCTCTACTCACTTCAACTTTGGCGCTACTCACTCGGCTTTTAGCTCTACTCACTTCGACTTTGGTGCTACTCACTCGGCTTTTAGCTCTACTCACTTCGACTTTGGCACTACTGGCGTTCTCCAAGTAATTTTTAGCTCTACTCTCCCTCTCTTAATCCCACGTAATAAAAAAACTCCTGCCAAATCTATTTTTGGCAGGAGTTACTATTCATTTATTACTTTAAATCAAACGAATTGGAATGGTTCTGTTGAGATTTTAGATGGGATAAATTCACAATTTAGTTTTTGTAGTTGGCATAGGTTTTGCATTTTATTAGCTACGCCTACCTTCATAATGCTTTCGACATGATGGCCGGGGTCTACAATTTGAAGCCCTATTGCTTCTGCATCTTGTGCGACGTGGAAATACATGTCACCCGTTACATAAACATCTGCTCCAGCACGTTTAGCTGCATGAATGTATTTATTACCATCTCCACCAAGCACGGCTATTTTCGAAACAGTTGATGTAAGATTTCCTACTACTCGAACAGCAGGAACTTGTAAGGATACTTTCACATGCTCAGCAAATTGTTTAAG
Source organism: Viridibacillus sp. NPDC093762 (assembly GCF_050279675.1). Lineage (NCBI taxonomy): Bacteria > Bacillati > Bacillota > Bacilli > Caryophanales > Caryophanaceae > Viridibacillus > Viridibacillus sp. NPDC093762. The sequence continues at coordinate 87,503 of NZ_JBNNUK010000007.1, forward strand.
TGTCATAGATGATGGTAGTTTACCAATACGACCAAGTCCCATTTCTTTCGCTGCTGTCTCTAGTGGAATAACATCATAGGCTGGTTCTTCATATGGATGGCTATTTAGCATTGCTCGAAGTACTTTGTTTTTGATAGACTTAGGCACAACGACTTCGATTTTCACTTCTTGTTCGACGTGTAATTCTCCTACTTCACCCGTGAAGGGTGTTGCTCCTGCAAGCGCTCTGAAACGTCCTTCTCCTTGCATTGTGTAGCTACATGAGTCGTAGTTTCCAATTTGTCCTGCTCCAGCTTTAGCAAGTGTCTCTCGAAGTTGATCTGCATGTTCGACTGGTACAAAGATAGCTAGTTTAATCATTTGTTCACTATATGTTGGTACTAGTACCTCATAATTTTGTAAGCCCAGTGCTTCAGCAAGTAAATCGTTTACACCGCCTTCAGCAACATCCAAATTTGTGTGGGCAGCATAAACTGCAATATCATTTTTGATTAATTTTTCGAAAAGCTGTCCTTGTGGTGTGTCTGTTCGAAGAGTTGAGAGCTTTCGGAAAATAGGTGGGTGATGAGCAATGATAAGTTCACAGCCAGCTGAAATAGCTTCATCTACAACTACTTCGTTGACATCAAGAGTTACTAATACTTTTGTGACAGGTTTGTTAAGGTTACCGACGTGAAGACCTATTGGATCATTGTCCATTGCAGCTAATTTTTTTGGAGACCAACTTTCGAACAGCTGAATGATTTCTTGACCATTGGTTTTTTTCATCGCTTCAGTACCTCCCTAACTGCTTCAATTAAATGTGCTAGCTCAGCTGATTTTGCTAAGATTTCTGGTGTTTGCTCAGCTTTTTGTAAGGCTTCTCGAACGTGTCCCCATTGTTCAACTTCTCTTGTCCATTTACCATGGAAGACGTCAGAGCTCTGTTGTTTCAATACTGGACCTAATAGCTTTTCAAGTTCACTTAAATTCATCTCTCCTCGTTCTAATACAAGGATTTCATAAATTTTCTCGTCCTCTAATAGGATTACCTCATCGATAATTTTCCAACTATTTTGTAATGCCCATTCACGGATGACTTTTGCGTGTATATTTGGCTGTAGAATTAGGCGCTCGGCCCCCTCTAATGCCTGGGGATGCTTTTCTAAAATAGACGTGATTAGTGGCCCGCCCATACCTGCAATTGTAATGGCAGTAACGCCATCCCCTGGTTCGATAGCTGCAAGACCGTCTGCAAGTCTTACAGTAATTTTATTTGTTAATTGTTCTTTTTGGACTTCGTGGCATGCTGAATCATAAGGCCCATTTACTACTTCGCCAGCAATAGCGCTCTTTGCGATATTGTTATGTACGAGATAGCAAGGTAAATATGCATGATCACTACCAATATCTGCTACAATAGCGTCTTGTGGAACGAATTTTGCAACGGTTTCTAGTCGTTTTGATAGTTTTTGTGCGTTCATGGCAGAAGCCTCCTTTCATGTTGTATTGTAACGAAAATATGCATTTTTGCATAGAAAAACCCTTATCCTCTAAGGAGAATAAGGGCCCTTTCATATATAGTGATTTAATTATTTCAAATCAGCGATATATTTAGCCATAGCGTCAAGATTATCTGCTGGTACTAAACCAGCAGGCATGCCGCCTTTACCGTTTTGAAGAATATCTTTAACCTCATCAGCTGCTAAACCAGTACCATGTAGGTTTGGTCCCATGCTACCTTCTAGGTTTTCACCGTGGCAAGAGATACATTTGCTAGCCGCGAATGCTTCAGGATCAAATTCACCTGCTGCTTCTTCACCTTTAGCAGATTCTTCAGTTTTAGTTTCATCGCCTTTTGCGATTTCTTCTTTTTTGTCTGCTCCATCAAGAGACATGAAGAAAATCAAACCGATACCAAAAGCCATAATTAGGATATACGGAATAATCGGATTCTTTTTCATCAATTAACACTCCTCATAAGTTCAGTCTTATTTCTAAATAAATAGAATCAGTCAACACTTAATATTGTACTTCATTCTATTGAAAACGAAAAGACTTATTGGGGAGTTTTTCGGCGGAATGTGTCAAATTTGCCATATTCGTCACATTAACATCCAATTTGACGAGCAATTACCATTCTTTGTACTTCAGAGGTTCCTTCTCCAATTTCTAGCAATTTTGCATCTCTCATATAGCGTTCCACTTCATACTCTTTCATGTAACCGTAGCCACCGTGAATTTGAATGGCTTGATCAGCAATTTCCATAGCTATTTCTGACGCATATAATTTTGCCATTGCTGCTTCTTTTGTAAAAGGTTTACCTTCGTCTTTTAACCAAGATGCTTTGTAAACCATATTTCTTGCCAATTCTATTTTCATTGCCATATCTGCTAGTTTAAATTGTGTTACTTGGAAAGATGATAATGTTTGGCCGAATTGCTTGCGTTCTTTTGAGTAACTGAGCGCTCGCTCGAAAGCAGCCTGTGCAATACCGACAGCCATAGCTGCAATACCGATTCGTCCACCATCTAGTGTGACAAGGAATTGACGGAAGCCATTTCCCTTTTTTCCAAGTAAGTTTTCTTGTGGCACACGTACATTTTCAAGAATTAGTTCTGTTGTATTGGATGCATTTAAGCCCATTTTTTCGTAACGATCTAAAACTGTAAAACCTTCTGCATCAGTCGGAACAATAATGGCGCTAATTTCTTTTTTTCCATCTTTTATATCTGTAATAGCTGTTAATGCTAGATGTTTGGCATAGCTAGCATTTGTAATATACACTTTGCTACCATTAATCACGAAATCTTGCCCATCTTCTTTTGCTTGTGTTTCGGTACCCCCAGCATCAGATCCAGCGTTTGGTTCTGTTAATCCAAATGCCCCAAATGATTCACCAGTACAAATAGGTGTTAAATATTTTTCCTTTTGTTCTTTAGTACCAAATAAGTGCAGTGGAGCTCCCCCTAGTGAAATATGAGCGGAATATGTAATACCTGTTGAGGCACATGCTCGGCTCAATTCTTCAGTCACAATAGCAAAACTCGTTGTGTCTGCACCTGCTCCTCCGTACTCTTCTTCAAACGGCAAGCCCATCATCCCCATGTCGGCAAGCTGTTTGAAAATCTCCTTTGGAAAAGCTTTCGTGCGATCGCGTTCAATTGCTCCTGGTGCTACAACTTCATCAGCAAACTCCTTCATTGTTTTTCGAATCATTTGCTGTTCTGATGTAAGATCAAAATTCATACAATCACTCCCCTTTGTGAATACGCTTACACCTTAGATTATACAGAAACAAATTGTATATTCATAGAATAAAATGCATTAAACGAGAAAATATGAAGATATTAGAAGAAAAGTATGTAAGCGAAAATAATTAATAATCCACCCGCTCCTGAAATCATAAAGTAGATGAGTTTCATCCATATACCTGAAACTAACCATAAGACGCAATTCGCTATAATTGCAAGGTGCATCGCTAGTGAATTATCAGGTAAATAGACTTCCATAACTCTTACAGAAATTCCTAGTAATAGGAGGGCAGCCGCAGTATATGCAAGTGTGGTTAAAATATCTTTTTGTGTTGCAAATTTAAAAACATAGAATAGTAAACAAACGATTGTAATTGATACGACAATAATAGGAAAAACGACAAATTTCACGCTTATTAGAAATAAAAATACAAGAAGGGAGATTGTACTTACACCTAATAAGGTCATTATCCATTGTTTCTTTGAGTGTTCTTTTGAAAGAATAGCATTTTTCGAGCTAATTTCGAGTTCAGTTGTAGCTAGCTCTTCCCCTTCTGCATATAAGGTGGTTAAAAAATCACAATAATGCTCTGGTAATAAGTTATTTTCTTTCCAAAATAAGATTTCATTCAGGATTGTTTCTTTTCGTTGATTCTTCATCTAGTAGTCTCCTAACTAAAAAACCAATTTCATCCATAATTTTACCTTATTTATATCAAAAAGGCACCCCTGTAAAGGAGTGCCTTAAGGACTATTCTAAGAAGTCTTTTAAACGTTTGCTTCGAGATGGATGGCGCAATTTTCTTAGTGCCTTCGCTTCGATTTGACGAATACGCTCACGTGTAACGCCAAATACTTTCCCTACTTCTTCAAGCGTACGCGTACGTCCATCGTCTAAACCAAAACGTAAACGTAACACATTTTCTTCACGATCAGTTAATGTATCAAGTACATCTTCTAATTGTTCTTTTAGTAATTCATACGCTGCATGATCAGATGGTGATTGTGCTTCTGAGTCTTCGATAAAGTCTCCTAAGTGTGAATCATCTTCTTCACCAATTGGCGTTTCTAGAGAAACTGGTTCTTGTGCGATTTTCAAGATTTCACGAACTTTTTCAGGAGTTAAATCCATTTCTTCTCCGATTTCTTCAGGAGACGGTTCACGACCTAAATCTTGTAAAAGTTGACGTTGTACACGAATTAATTTATTAATTGTTTCAACCATGTGTACTGGAATACGAATTGTTCTTGCTTGGTCAGCAATTGCACGTGTAATGGCTTGGCGAATCCACCAAGTTGCATACGTACTAAATTTGAATCCTTTGCGATAATCAAATTTTTCAACTGCTTTAATAAGCCCCATATTACCTTCTTGTATTAAATCCAGGAATAGCATACCACGACCAACATAACGTTTCGCGATACTTACTACAAGTCGTAAGTTGGCTTCAGCTAATCTCTTACGCGCTTCGTCATCACCTTGCTCAATACGTTCAGCAAGCGCGATTTCTTCTTTTGCACTTAATAAATCTACACGACCAATTTCTTTTAGGTACATTCTTACAGGGTCATTAATTTTAACACCTGGAGGCACGCTTAAATCATTTAAATCAAACGTCTCTTCAGCTGCACTACCTTTTAATAGACGATCAAGATTTTCCTCATCACCATCTTTACCACCAAGTTCAATACCTTTAGATTCTAATTGCTCGATAAATTCTTCTACTTGGTCTGCTTCCATTTCGTAAGATTGTAGTTTGTCTGCAATCTCTAAGTAAGTTAATTCACCATTCTTTTTACCTGAATCTACTAAATGTTTTTTTGCTTCTTCTAGAGTATGTTCATGTTCAACAACTGGTTTAATATTTTTAGACTTGTCTGCCATAGGTGTTTCCTCCTTCAACAACCGAATCCGCATCACATTGCCGATAACGATTTTCTTAAATCAATTACTTCTTGTGAAAGCTTTAATGCACTTCCAAAATCATGCATTTTCTCCGCTTCTTTTAATGCGTGATTCTTATCTTGAATTTGCTGCTCAATTTTATACTTTTGAACTTGTTTCAAGCAATCCGCGATCTCTTCTTCGAGATGCTCTGGATCACGATCCGCTAAAGCTGCTTCCATTGCAATTTTTCGTAATTCACTATCTTCTAGAACTTCAGCGAATCGCTGATAATCTGCTTTCTGATGGTTTTCATAGAAACCTATGAGATGTACATAGACCGCTAAATAGTCATCTCTAACAAATGGTTCTTGCTCCGCTAAACGTACACGATCAACAACGTCAATGTTATGTAACATGTGTGCTAGAAGTAATCTTTCAGCACGATCTATCGCTGTGATTTTCTTTTTAGGGAGCCTCATTTGCGGCGGAGGGATTTGTTGCTGCTGCTCTTGTCTTTTTGAGTTTTGGGCAAGCTGTCCTTCCTTTTGACGCAGTTGCATATTTAGCGTGTCTTCTGAAATATTCGTTTCTGTTGATATTTGCTTTACATATAATTCTTTCTCAATTGGTGAGATTCCTCCAACTAAATAGTTCAAGGCTTCATCCACATACTGCAATATATCATTATTAAATTGGAAGTTTTTATTTCTGCGTGCAAACATTAGCATAAATGCTATATAACTTAGTGGTTCTTCAATAATCTTAGACTTAAAAGATTCTTCTCCAAACTGCTTTATATAGTCATCCGGATCAAGTCCTGTTGGGAGTACTGCCACATCTACTTTCATCTTTTCTGCGTGTAACATTTCCGCAGCTCGCTTTGCAGCCTCCCAGCCGGCTTTATCTCCGTCATAACAAACAATGATACGTTCAGCTAGACGTTTTATCTTGTTCAAATGTTGCATCGTAAGTGCTGTTCCCATTGTAGCAACAGAATTATGAACATTTGCCTTTTTACCTGACAGAACATCCATAAAGCCTTCAAATAATACAATCTTTCTCTCTTTACGAATAACAGGTCGAGCTTGATCCAAATTATAGAGGACTTGCCCTTTATGGAAAATTGGTGATTCTGGACTATTCAAATACTTGGCGTCTTCTCCAGTATTGTCAATTATCCGACCTGAGAAAGCGATTATTCTCCCACCTTCATCTTTGATAGGAAACATTATTCTTTCCCGAAAGCGGTCAAACCATCCTGAGCCATCTTCCTTTTGAATAATGAGCCCACATTGTTCCATTTCTGCTAATTCGAAACCTTTTCTTTTTAACAGTTGAGTCAGTGAATCCCAATGTGGTAAGGACCAGCCAATGCCATAAGATTCGATAAGTTCCTTCGTAAATCCTCTTTGTTGCAAATATATAAGAGCTTTTTCTCCTTCCTCCGTATTAAGGAGGAGATGCTGATAATATTCAGCAGCAAAAGCATGAGCTTCTTTCATCCGCCCTTCTTCTTTAGAAATAGGGTGCGTTTGTTCCTCAGAAGTTGATACCTCTACATGAACGCCCACACGATCACCTAGCTTAGCGACCGCCTCTTGGAATGGAATATGATCTATATCCATCAAGAATGTAATAGCGTTCCCTCCAGCTCCGCAACCAAAGCAATGGAATATTTGTTTATCTGTAGATACAGAAAAAGAAGGTGTCGATTCACCATGAAATGGACATAAACCAAACCAGTTTCTGCCTCGCTTCGTCAATTGCACATAATCATTGATGACATCAACTATATCTGCCTGAGAACGAATTTGTTCAATAATTTCTTCAGGTATTCTTTGAGCCATTCCATCACCATCTTTACTTGCTAATAACTGAATTCGAGATAATCATATAAAAGTCCTGCATATTTCGACATAAAAATTTATATTTTATTATGGAAAGGTAAAAATACTTATATACATTTTTACCACAATTTTTTATTATAAAACATTTTGTCTGAAAAATCTATCACTTTTTTTGTAAAACACACAAAAAAACCTCCCCAGGAACGAGGCGGCTAGCATACTTATATCATTGTCTCGATAATTGAATGCGATGCAGTATATCATTTGCAGTTTCTTCTACTGCACGGTTCGTCACATCAATGACATGACAACCGATACGATCGACAACTTTTCGGAAATGTACGATTTCTTCATTGATTCGATCAAGTTTTGCGTAATTCGCACCGTCGTTTAATCCAAGTGCAATCAAACGCTCTTTTCTTATATTATTTAACTTTTCAGGTGAAATTACAAGCCCAAAGCATTTTTGAGAATCCACTAAAAATAATTCTTCTGGTGGTTCCACTTCTGGAACAAGTGGTACGTTTGCAACTTTAAAACGTTTATGCGCTAAATATTGCGATAATGGTGTTTTTGAAGTACGTGAAACTCCTACTAACACGATATCTGCTAGTAATAAGCCTCTAGGGTCTCGACCATCATCGTATTTAACTGCAAATTCAATTGCTTCAATCTTTTTAAAATAATCATCATCTAATTTTCTTACTAACCCAGGCTCTTCTACAGGCTCTATTTTTAAAGTTTCTTCCAATTTCCCCATTAGTGGTCCCATCAAATCAATTGCTGGAACAATCATATTGTCGCTTAAGTGTTGTATATAAGCACGCATTTCTTCTTTTACTAGTGTATAGACAATTATGGCACCTTGTTCAGTAGCTAAATGAACGATTTCATTTAACTGTTCCAAACTCTCTACATGAGGGAATCGCTTCAAAAATGTATCTTGCATACCTGGTCTGAATTGACTAATTGCAGCTTTCGTGACAAGTTCTCCTGTCTCTCCTACTGAATCAGAAACGATAAATACGGCTAATTTATTCATTGAATGCATCACCTCACAAATCATGGTTATCTGCAAGCGATAAAAATGCTCGCGTAATATTTGTTTTTGTTAGCCGACCTATGACTTCGTAGCCATCAGGATGTTCAAGGACGACAGGTAGCGCATCAATTTGTCTTTCAATAAGCTTATGGGCAGCTTGAATCAATCCATCTGACTTCATACAAAATGCAATATTAGGCATTCTAGTCATTATAATATGCACTGGGATATGATTTAAGTCCTGATTTCCAATACTTGTGCGAAGCAAATCTTTCCTTGATAGGACACCTGTCAAGTATGCGTTTTTGTCTACAACAAAAAGAGTTCCAACGTCTTCTAAAAACATCTGACAGATGGCATCATATACTGAAATATTCTCAGATACCACAACCGGAATTGATTGAAAATCTTTCACTTTCATATTCATCATGCTATCTATAACAGCTTGACCTGTCTTTTTACCAGAATAAAAATAACCAACACGTGGTCTAGCATCTAAATAACCTGCCATTGTAAGTATGGCTAGATCTGGTCTTAGTGTTGCTCTAGTCAGTGAAAGACGCTCAGCAATTTGTTCTCCCGTTATAGGACCGTTACCCTTAACAATTTCTAAGATCTCTTCCTGACGTTTGTTGAGTTCTATTGGACTCACCGCCTCAAAAAGTGTTATACTCAATACCTAATAATTATATACTATTTCACTGTATATTGCTAAGAAAAGAAACGCGTGTTACAATGTGTTCAAATCATATAGGCGATGAACGGAAAATAAGTATCATTTCAAAACATAGCGAGTAGGGAAAGTGAAAGCCTGCAGGAAATGAGAAACGGCAACCGGGAGCTAATTTTTTCAAAGAGGACTAAGTTTGTTCTTAGTCAATCGGGGTGGAACCGCGGGTCATTACGCACTCGTCCCCGGGCATTAGTGCCCGGAGACGGGTGCTTTCTTATTTTCAATTACTTTTTGGAGGGATTTTCATGGCAAAATCAATGGAAAATATCGTCAGCTTAGCAAAACATCGTGGATTCGTATTCCCAGGATCTGAAATCTACGGAGGATTAGCAAACACTTGGGATTACGGCCCACTTGGTGTAGAACTAAAAAACAACGTAAAAAAAGCATGGTGGAAAAAATTCGTTCAAGAATCACAATATAATGTTGGTCTTGATGCAGCAATTCTAATGAATCCAAAAACTTGGGTAGCTTCTGGTCACGTTGGTAACTTCAATGACCCAATGGTGGACTGTAAAAAATGTAAATCACGTCACCGTGCAGATAAATTAATCGAAGATGCAGCATTAGCACAAGGTCAAGAAATTATCGTAGATGGTTTACCATTAGATAAAATGGCTGAAGTAATGAGTGAATATGACGTAAAATGCCCAGATTGCGGCGAGCAAGATTTCACAGAAATCCGCCAATTCAACTTAATGTTTAAAACTTTCCAAGGCGTAACCGAATCTTCAACAAATGAAATTTTCCTACGTCCTGAAACGGCGCAGGGTATTTTCGTAAACTTCAAAAACGTTCAACGTTCAATGCGTAAACGTACACCATTTGGTATCGCACAAGTTGGTAAATCTTTCCGTAACGAAATCACTCCAGGGAATTTCACTTTCCGTACACGTGAATTCGAACAAATGGAACTTGAATTCTTCTGTAAACCAGGTACTGAATTAGAGTGGCATGCTTATTGGAAAGACTTCTGTAAAAACTGGTTATTAAACTTAAGTATGTCTGAAAGCAGCATGCGCCTACGTGATCACGCAGACGATGAACTTTCTCACTACTCAAATGCTACAACTGATATCGAATTCCAATTCCCATTCGGTTGGGGCGAACTTTGGGGCGTAGCATCTCGTACAGACTTCGATTTAAAACGTCATATGGAACATTCAGGTGAAGATTTCACATATATCGATCCAGTGACAAATGAACGCTATGTACCCTATTGCATCGAACCATCATTAGGAGCAGACCGTGTAACTCTAGCATTCTTATGTGATGCATATGATGAGGAAGAATTAGAAAACGACGACAAACGTACGGTTCTTCGCTTCCACCCTGCTTTAGCACCTTTCAAAGCAGCTGTATTACCACTTTCAAAAAAATTAGCAGAGCAAGCGAATGACGTTTGGGCGGATCTTCGTAAAGAATTCCCAGTGGATTATGACGAATCTCAATCAATCGGTAAACGCTACCGTCGCCAAGATGAAATTGGTACACCATTCTGTATCACTTACGACTTTGACTCAGTAGAAGATGGCCAAGTAACAGTACGTCACCGCGACTCAATGGAACAAGTTCGTATGCCGATTGCAGATGTTAAAGGTTATATTGCTAAACACCTTGAATTCTAATAGCAAAACTATCCTTAATAGACATTAACATTAAACATTATTAAATCAATAAGAGCCGTGATGAGATATACTTTCACGGCTCTTTTTTCTATCAACTTATAAATATTCCACTTCAGCAATTTCACCTTGAATAATAAAAATTTCTACATAATAAAAAGCAAACCACATATACTTCTGTCATTTGTAGTTGTAATCGTTTTTCTTCCATTAAAATAACCAAAGTGATTAATCGAAAATAGTGCTGAAGTTAATAATAATAACAGAGGAGAAGTAATTTAAAATCAATCTACTGACTATATATTTATTTCAGTAGTCATTTTCTAATCCCCCTACTCTATCTCTAATGCTCTCATTTCAACAACTGAATTATCTCTAACTTGTTTTAAAGTAAGTAAAGTTAATAAGCCTGTAAAGAGTAAGGCTGCAATGAGTAGCATACCTGAAGTTAATGTTAAAGATCCAAGAATCATCGGGCCAACGAAGCCACCTAAAGCCGCAAATGAGTTTACAAGTGCAATTCCAACAGGAGCTGTTGATTCAGTGAAAAAGAATGTCATATAAGCAAAGAAACACCCGGTAAATCCATATAATCCAGCAGATGTAATAGTAAGCATTGCAACCATAGATAAAGGTGATGTTACAAAACCACATCCTATGAATCCTAAAATCGCAATTACTAAGCAGACTATAAGATGCGATTTATAAGTGTTAGTTCGATCCGTATTCCAACCTGTAAAAATATTTGCCGGAATTCCTACTAAAGAAGGAATCATTGCAAGCCAACCGATTTGCATATTAGTTGTATCTACAACTGATAAATTTTTAATTATTGTTGGAATCCAGAAAGACAAACCATAGATGCCTGTATAACCAGCAAAATAAAAAAATGCTAGCTTCCAAACTTTAGAGTCTTTAAGCATCTCTTTCTTAGATACTTTGTTGACTTTTTCACTTGCTCTTCGTTCCTCTTTCAACTCACCCTCAAGCCAATCCTTCTCCTCAGTAGTTAACCACTTTGCCTCTTTAGGTCGATTTACTAAATAAAAAACAACTAACACACCTAAAATAATTGCTGGAATTCCCTCAAGAATAAACATCCAACGCCAACCTTCGAGACTAAACCAATTAACATTATCAATTATCCACGCCGACAGTGGCGCTCCTATTAAACCGCCAATAGGTAATGCTAATAATAAGACAGCAGTTGCTTTACCACGTTCTCTTGAGCGGAACCAGTAAGTCAGGTATAAAATAATACCTGGGAAGAATCCAGCTTCTGCTACCCCCAATAGGAATCTTAAAATATATAAATGGGTCGCACTCTGAACAAAACCAGTTAATATGACTAAAATCCCCCAGGAAATCATAATTCGAGCAATCCAAACTTTCGCACCAACTTTATGCATAATCATGTTACTTGGAACTTCAAAAAAGAAATAACCAATAAAAAAGATACCTGACAGCAATCCAAATACTTCAGCACTTAAAGCTAAGTCAGCATTCATTTCTAAAGCTGCAAAACCTAAGTTAACTCTATCTAAATAAGCAATTGTATATAAAATCAAAATGAAAGGCAAAATTCGAGTCATTGTTTTTTTAAGAGTAGTCTTTTCTATACGTGAAATATCATTCATAAATTAACCCCCATAATTAATAGTTTGGATTTTCCAAAATAATTGCAATGCCTTGCCCTCCACCAATGCATAAGCTCGCAACACCATATCGAACATTTCTTTTATTCATTTCAATTGCTAACGAGTAACTAATGCGCGCTCCGCTAGCTCCAACTGGATGGCCTAATGCTACAGCACCACCATTGACGTTCACCTTTTCTTCATCGATTTCAAGTTCTTTTACGACTGCTAAAGACTGTGCTGCAAATGCTTCGTTCAATTCAAACAAGTCAATTTGGTTAATTTCTAACTTTGCTTTTTGTAATGCTTTTTTAATTGCTGGTACTGGCCCAATTCCCATGTATTTAGGATCTACACCTGCTATCCCCCAAGAAACAATTTTCGCTAATGGTTGTAATTTATTCTTTTCTAAGTAATCCCTTGATACAACTAAAACAGAAGCAGCACCATCATTAATACCACTGGCATTTCCTGCTGTCACGGTTCCAGTTTCTTTAAAGGCTGGATTAAGTTTTCCTAATCTTTCAGCAGAAATGTCAGTACGAATATGCTCATCTTGATTAATAATAATTTCTTTGCCCTTTTTTCCTTTTAGCACAACTGGAACAATTTCTTCTGCAAAGCGGCCATTTTCACGAGCGATAGAAGCCTTTTTGTGTGAGTTCATAGAGAAAACATCTTGTTCTTTTCTAGTAATTTCGTACTTATCTGCTAAATTTTCAGCCGTCATCCCCATGCCACAGCTTGCATATTGATCGTATAAAGTCTCCCAAAGCATGTCGTCAATTTTAGGTGCTTTGTTAGGAGAACCAAAACGTGTACCCCGTAATACATGAGGTGCTAAACTCATATTTTCAGTACCACCTGCAATTGCTACATCGGTTTCGCCTAAAATAATATTTTGCGCAGCAGAAACTATTGCCTGTAGTCCCGACCCACATAGACGATTAACTGTCAATGCAGTTGAAGATTCCTTCATCCCGCTCCTTAACCCAATATGTCTTGCTAAATATGCGGAATTACTTGTTGTATGAATAATATTGCCAAAAATAATTTCGTCAATAGACTCTATCTCTACACCACCACGTTTTATCGTTTCTTTAACTGTTGCTACCGCTAAGTCTATATCACTAGTATCTTTAAATGAGCCTCCAAATGTTCCAAATGCTGTTCTAGAACCGTTTAAAATATATGCTTCCATTTTCATCACTCCCCATATCGTTTACATTTACATACCACCAGAAATATTTAAGTTTTCCCCTGTAATACCTGATGCTTCATTAGATGTTAAAAAATAAACACCATTGGCAATTTCTTCTGCGCTAATAAAGCGGTTCATCGCTTGTTTCGGATACATAATTTCAGCCAATGCTTCAGCTTCAGTCATCCCTTTTTCTTCTAAATCTTGTATTTGTTTTACTAGCAATGGCGTTTTTACCGGACCAGGTAAAACAGCATTGGCTGTAACACCAAATTGAGCACCTTCTAATGCGGTTACTCTTGTCAGACCAATCACACCGTGTTTTGCTGCAACATAAGCAACTTTTTCAGGTGTAGCCATTTCTCCATGAACAGAGGAAATATTCACAATACGTCCATACTGTTGCGCTTTCATATACGGCATAGCATGCTTAGTCATAAGGAAAGGTCCAGTAAGCATGACGTTAATTAATAAATCCCACTGTTCTGTTGGGAAGTCTTCGATTTTTTCACGGTATTGTAATCCTGCATTATTTACGAGGACATCTACATTCCCACTAGTAGCGACTTGCTTTAATGCTTCGCGAACTGAATCTTCATTTGTCACATCAAGTACTATCGCTTTCACTTGATCACTGTATTGTTTTTCTAATTCTAGTACTCTATCTAAATGGAGATCTGCTGCAAATACAAAATCTCCTTGGTCAACAAATTTTTTCACCATTGCTTGTCCTAGTCCACCTGCAGCTCCAGTAATAATAATATTTCTCATTAATTTACCTCCAATGATTTAGTGTCCAAATGAGGGTTTGTATTTAATAAATGTCGCACTAAAGATTCATCTCGCTCCACTACATAGCTATCGATACCTTTTCCAGGATACTTAAAAAAACCATTTCCTGACTTCACACCTATATTCCCTGCTTGTACACGATCCTTAATGACACTGAAATCTCGTACAAAAGATTCGACTTCCGGTTGTAATTGATCCAACACTATATTCCAAATATCTAATCCACCAAAATCGACAAATTTTAATAACCCACTTATGCGGTAAACCACCAGACGCAATTGCTACAATTCGGTGTATTACTTCAGGGTTAACGCCCAGATTTAGATAAACTTTTGATAGCGCTTCCATTCCGCCTCCGTGAAGAAGGCAAAGCCCGATGTTACAGCTACAACTGCACCATAACCGACAATTGCACTCGCGTTAATAATCGGTATTACAGCTAATGTTGACCAAGAATTAGAGCATCTCGTTTCATATCAATATATTTCAAAAATAAAAAAAGAAGTTACTACAGCAATCATTAATGTGTATACAATTTAATAAGCATTAATAATGAATACTATCAGTGAAACAATGCTAGTGATTAAAGTCCACATTTAAAAATCACTTATTTAACTATCTCGACATCATACAATAATGGTAGACCAATCTTTTCAATTAACTCCTCAATAGTTAAGTCTCCGTATAAATCAATAACTTTTACACCTTCCGAAGTAAACATAAATGTTGCATACTCCGATACAAATAAATCTACTTTTCTTTCACCGCTAGATTCATAAGTAAGTTGATCTACTAATTTTGAAGAGCCGTCCTTTGCAAATAAAGTTGATGCAACTATTACTTTTTTAGCACCTGCAACCAAATCCATTGCACCTCCAACACCCAAGATTGGTTGGTTTGGAACTGCCCAGTTAGCAATTTCTCCACTCTTATCTATTTGTAATATTCCTAATATTGCGACATTTAAATGCCCACCTCTAATCATTCCAAATGAATCTGCACTACCAAAAAATGCAGCTCCTTTTGTAATTGATACAGGTGTCTTACCGGCATCGATTAGATCAATATCTACGGCATTCTCTTCAGGAGGAGGCCCCATTCCAATAAGCCCATTCTCTGATTGTAGATATACATTCTTTCCTCCTAAAAATGAGGCGACTAAAGTCGGAATACCTACTCCGAGGTTTACTACATCACCTTCTTCAAGCTCTTGAGCTATACGTTTTGCAATAATTTCTCGTTTATTTAACTTCAACGTACTGACTCCCTTCTTTTATGTAAGTACTTTGAACAACATAATCAACATAGAGATGTGGTGTAACAATATGTTCGGGGTCTAACTCACCAACTTCTACAATTTCATCTACCTCTGCAATTACAATATCAGCTGCAGTTGCCATCACTGGATTAAAATTACGTGCAGTTGTATGATAGATCAAATTTCCAAGTCTATCGGCTTTGGCTGCTTTAATGAGGGCTACATCTCCTCTAATTCCTTTTTCAAATACATAACGTTGCCCATCAATTTCACGAATTTCTTTATCTTTTGTTAATGCTGTACCAACTGCTGTTTTTGTATAAAAACCACCAATCCCTGCACCACCACAACGGATTGCCTCGGCTAAGGTTCCCTGTGGTAAAAGTTCTATTTCTAGTTCTCCTCTAGACCAAGCCATCACAGCTTCTTTATTTATGGTAAAGAAAGAGCCAATCACTTTTTTAATTTTTCCTTCCATAAAAATCTTATGAAGTCCCATGCCATTATCTCCAAGATTATTACTGACTATTTCTAAGTTCTCAATGTCAGTATGCAAAACTTGATCTAACACACTTAATGGTGTTCCAGAAATACCAAATCCGCCTACAAGAATTCTCATATCACTCTTCAAAATATGACGTATTTCCTCTAATGAAACTATTGTTCCCATCATTCACACTCCTTTTATAGTAATAATTATATCTAGTTTATTTTATTGGAATAAAATACTAGACTGTGGTCTAATATTAATACATAGAATTTTCATAGTCAATCTAGAAAAGGAGATAAAAAGTGAATAAACGAGAGAATAAGCAACTCAGAGGAGTAATAACGAGGGATAAAATTTTAGCGACGGCATTGGGATTATTTAACGAAAGAGGATACAATAAGGTAACTGTTGATGAAATTATTCTAGCAAGCGGAACTTCAAAAGGTTCTTTTTATCAACATTTCCCTTCTAAAGCTTCTATTTTTTTATATCAATTTTCAAAAGCGGATGAATATCATACTAAAATATCAAAGGACATTCCAAGTAATCTTTTGGAACTAACTAAGCTTGAACATTTTTCTCTGGAGGTATTAGATTTTTTAGATAAAGAAATGGGGAAAGAAATGGGGAAAGTCATATACAGTTCAGCGATTGGATCCAATGAACATACTTACTTTATTAATGCAAATCGACCGTTATTTAAGATAATAAGAACATATATTGAAAAAGCATTCTCCAACAATGAAATTAAAAATGGTTATTCTCTAGACGAAGTATATACTAGTTTAATTCAAGGAATTCTGGGTATTATTTATTATTGGGCTATAAATGATAATATTACTTCTTTAAAACAAGTCGGACAACCATTGCTTTCTGCTATAATAATTGGTTTCAAAACACATTATAATGAAATTACTTCTAAAGAAGAAAACCTTTCTTACTAATAAGTCTTTGGATTGCGTTGAGTTTTCTTGTCAAGGTAAGTCTTTTGTTAAGTTAAAATATCACTAGTATGAATATTTTATATCTCGTTATCTCTTAACATAAGACAGGGGACGAAATTATTATTATTTAAGTAAAATAAAAACCCACAAACTGACTAATTTTCGTCAGCTTGTGGGTTTTCTGTTTCTCCGGATGCTTCTTTTTTAGATTCGAAATTAGCTCCGAATAATTGAGGTGCTCTTTCAAGTTGCTCAATAAATGATTTTGACTTTAAGCGCATGCCTGTTTGTTCTTCATAAATAGTTGTACTAATTTTCTTTATAAACTTTTTTGTTTCTTTTTTTAGTGTCAGTTTCCCTATTTTTTCAATAGGTACACTATAAAACATTCGGATAAGTTTTAACTGAGTTGGTGTTAGGCGTATGATATACGGATCTTGGTGGAAACATCTATGACAAAGGAAGCCACCTTGTGTAAATGAAAAAGCAAATTCTCCATCAACAGCACTACAACTTGCACATTCATGCAATATTGGCTGCACACCAGTAAAAGGTAGCATTTTCCATTCCACAAACAATGCAATGGCTTCAGGGTCGTAACCTTCTTCAATGGCACGTAATGCTTGCACTAACACTTCAAAAGCATAAGGCTCTGCTTTTTCCGATTCAATTAAACGATCGACAAGTTCAACTGCATAACTTGCATACGCGGTCGCTACAATATCTTCACGAATATGACGCATCGATTCTAGAGGTTCGCCTTGTTGCACAGTGCCCATACCACGACCTTGTTGTATTAAATAGGAACCATATGTGAATGGTTGCGTAACCGAGGCTAAACGACTAGATGGTTTTTTCGCACCGCGAGCCATTGCCGTTACCTTTCCAGCTTCTCGCGTCATAAACGTGACAATTTTATTGGTCTCGCCATATGGTTGTGTTTTTAAGACAATGCCTTCCCATTTATTCAGCAATTGTCTTCACATCCCTAACTTAATATTCGTCTTCTCTGAAACCAAAGTCACGTAATTGAGAAGATTTATTACGCCAGTCTTTTTGTACTTTGACCCAAAGTTCTAAGTACACTTTACTGCCTAAAAGCATCTCAATGTCTTTACGTGCGCGGATTCCAACTTCTTTCAATAGGGCACCTCGTTTACCGATGACAATCCCTTTTTGTGAATCACGTTCTACAATAATAGTAGCCATTACACGAATCATATCTTTGTCTTCATCTTTTGCAATTTTGTCCACTTGTACTGCGATTGAATGTGGAATCTCTTCACGTGTTAAATGCAACA
The DNA here is from genome assembly GCF_050279675.1 of Viridibacillus sp. NPDC093762. Taxonomy (NCBI): domain Bacteria; kingdom Bacillati; phylum Bacillota; class Bacilli; order Caryophanales; family Caryophanaceae; genus Viridibacillus; species Viridibacillus sp. NPDC093762. Next base: position 105,495 of record NZ_JBNNUK010000007.1, read on the forward strand.
CTTTTTCACGTACTAATTCAGAAATAATGAAACGCTCAGGGTGGTCTGTTACTTGGTCAGCTGGATAATATTGAGGTCCTTCAGGTAAATAATTTTCGATTGTTTCTAGCAAACGATCAACATTATTACCATCAAGAGCAGAAATTGGAATAATCTCAGCAAAATCATATTCAGCTTTATAATCTTCAATTGTGTGCAATAAGTTATCTGGGTGCACTTGGTCAATTTTATTGATTACTAAGAAGACAGGTGTATCATTGCCTTCAAGCATTTCTAAAATGAACTGATCCCCTTTGCCTAACTTTTGAGTTGCGTTGACCATGAACATAATGACATCAACTTCTCGCAAAGTGTTTTTAGACACTTTTAACATGAATTCTCCCAATTTATGTTTTGGTTTATGAATACCTGGTGTATCGATGAAAACCATTTGGCTAGCATCTTGTGTTAAAACACCTTGTACTTTGTTTCGTGTTGTTTGTGGTTTATCACTCATAATGGCGATTTTCTGACCGATAACACGATTTAGAAACGTTGATTTCCCTACGTTTGGTCTACCAATAATTGAAATAAAGCCTGATTTGAATTGATTATTTTCCTGCATTCCTTAAATCCTCCGGTGTAAAGGCACCTGGTAAAAGTTCACGAACTGTTGTCTCTTGAACATCGCCTTTTAAATTTGTTAAGTAAACTGGCATATCTGGTGCGCAAAATTCAGCAATAACTTGGCGACATGCTCCACATGGTGAACATGGCCCTTCTGTATCCGCAACAACAGCTAGCGCAATAAATTCTTTTTCGCCTTCTGAAACAGCCTTGAAAATGGCAGTACGCTCTGCACAGTTCGTCATACTGTAACTCGCATTTTCAATATTGCATCCACGGTAAACTTTACCATCTTTTGTTAGTAGAGATGCACCGACTTTAAATTTTGAATAAGGGACATGGGCATTTTCGCGTCCTAGTTTTGACTCTTCCATTAATTGATGTTTGTCCATTAGAATCACCTCATATAAATAAATTCATCCACTTAGGCAAAAAGATGAGTATCCCGATTATAGCACTTGCACAAGCAAATACAAGTACAGCACCTGCTGCCAAATCTTTTGATTGTTTGGCAAGAGGGTGTATCTCTGACGTAGTAAGGTCCACTACTCTCTCAATTGCCGTGTTAATCATTTCAAGGGTTATCATTATAGCAATGACAATAATAATTACTAGCCACTCCGTTTGCGATAATCCAGTGAGTAAACCCGCACAAATAACTATAATTGCCGCTAACAAATGGAAACGGAAGTTCTGTTCTCTAAATGCATACAATACCCCTTGAAACGCATATTGAAATGATTTCAAAAATTTACTGACGTTCATTAGCATCACGGCTTAGGCCGTAAGATTCAAGAATTGTATCTTGTTTGCCAAACATTACTTTTTCATCTTCGGGCACCATATGGTCATAGCCCAGTAAATGTAAAAAGCCATGTACAGCTAAAAAGCCTAATTCTCGTTCAAATGAATGCCCGTATTCATCCGCTTGTTCTTTTGTACGATCGATTGAAATGATAATATCACCTAAAATACGTGGCATACCTTCAGCAATAATTTCCACTTCTCCTTCTCCCATTTCTTCAAGGGCAAAGGAAATGACATCTGTTGGTGCATCTTTTTGGCGATATTGACGGTTAATTTCATGTATCGCTTCATTCGTCACAAACGTCACAGATAATTCTGTTTCATCTTCGATATTTTCAACTGTCGCAGCGTGTTGTAGTAATTTTTCTACTAGCTCAATATCAGAATCCTTTACTTTTGATGTTTCATCTAAAAAATCAATGTTTAAACTCATATAGTTGCCTCCTAGGCTTATTTTGGCTTCGGATATTCGATACGTGAATGGAAGATACCATTTAGCGTTTCACAAAAAACTGCTTCAATCTTTTTTAATTCCCGGACGGAAAGATCGCATTCATCAAATTGTCCATCCTGTAATTTGTCTTGTGCAATGGCATGAACCAGCTTTTGAATTTTCTCAGCATTTGGTTCTTTCATCGAACGAACAGCAGCCTCTACACTGTCCGCTACACTTATTATAGCAACTTCTTTCGTTTGTGGCTTAGGCCCAGGGTAACGATAATCAGATTCAACTACAGCTGGATTTTTTTCCTTTTCTTTATAATAAAAGAATTTCAAAAGACTTGTCCCATGATGTTGTCTTGCAATGTCTATAATTTCTTTTGGCATTTTATGAGCTTCTAACATCTTAGCCCCATCTTCAGCATGCGCGATAATAATATCTCGACTCGTTTCTGCTGGCAAGCTATCATGAGGATTGATGGCTCCCATTTGATTTTCAACGAAAAACCCAGGCCTTTTTGTCTTTCCAATATCATGATAATAGCAACCTACTCTTGCAAGCAAGCCATCTGCTCCTACAGCTTCACAGGCAGCATCAGCAAGGTTTGCCACCATTACACTGTGATGATAAGTACCAGGTGTTTCTACTAAAATCTTTTTTAATAATGGATGATTGGGACTTGATAACTCTATCAATCTAAAGGATGACAGAATTCCGAATGCCGATTCAATAAACGGTAATATCCCTAATGTAAGTGCTCCTGACAGTAAGGCAGAAACTATGGATGCGACTAAATAATACGCGAGCTCGGTCATACCATATGTAGATTGAGTCAATAGTAAATAAAAGCCAATAAAAGTTGCATTTACTAAAGCAATAACCATACTTGTTTGTAAAATACTCGAACGTTTTTCAATCCCTTTATTGAAAAATAAACTACTTAATCCACCGAAAATAATATATAAAGATACTTCCATTTGAATTACAGTAGCGTAACCCTCTTGGAAAATGACACCTGCTGCAACCCCTGTCATAATCGTTATGATGATTGCGATTCGCTCATTAACTAGTAATCTAATAAGCATAGGTGCCATCGCTACAGGGTAAAGAAACCCTATCATGACTTCGAATTCGTTCTTAATCAGACTCAGCAATTCCATCACGACAATAGATAGTAAATAAATCGTTACTGTGATGATTAAATCACGGACTTTTGTTTTTTCATCGGTTTTCCAGTTTCGGAAAAGAGCAAAGAAGAAAGCCATTTGTAATGTAATGAGTAAAAATAAACCCATTATCGGTTTAGTCGAAGTATGATCCGCAAGCATCCCTGTTAACTCTAATTCTCGGTAGACATCACGATCGATCACTTGTCCTTCTTGTACAATAATTTGACCTTGCAATATACGTGTTGGATCCACATTTGCCTTAGCTTGTTCAATTTGTTCTTTTGTTAAATCCGGATTTTCAGTTTCCGTTTCTGTAATCGAGAAACGTCCAATTGATACAAGTGTTGCTCGAATTTCTTCTGGAAATTCAGGTTTTTCTCTAATTTCTTTATCAATTTTCGCCTTTATCTCTGCAACATGATCAGTTCGAATAGGTTCAGATAGCTGCTTTTTCACAAGTTCCGTTAACTCATCACGTGTTACCCGTAAAGAGTCATTATCTTGTTCGATCAGTGCCATCAATTCTTGATCAGTAAACCGGAGTCCTTGACCATCTGTGTTTAATGCGATTAATTTTTTTCGTAGTTCTGCTACACGATCTTGCATAACAGTTTCTTTTTCTTTTTTAGTTTTTCCGTCCTCAATCGACGTTTTCACTTCTAAAACATAGTCAAAAATGGACTTAATCATTGATGCACGGTTTTTCGCAATTTCTTCAGAATACTGAAAGACAGGCTTTACACTGCTAGCTGCTTGCTCTCTATCTTCCTCAGTTTTTACCGTGTCTTCTACTGTCTTCATCGAACGAATCGTATCCGGCGATAATTGAAAAAGTTTTAAGTCGAAATGTTCGCCCCTCACATTCCCAAGCATCAGTGAAAATTGCAAGATGCCCGTGACAGTTAATATGACGGCAATTAATACCGGAAAACGAAAGTACTGCATTAGCTTTTTTAAAAAAGCATCCATACAGCCACCTCCTATCTATAGACTATCATATCAACAATTGACATTTTTTTCACAAAAAACATAACGGATTTCGCTATAAATAATAATAAATTTATAAATAATTAATAATACCAACACAAAATCGACACGAAACTATTTATACAAAAATAAAACGCAACACCCATAAAATGAGTATTGCGTCATCTAATACACTATTGCTCTTCTTCATATGCTTGTATAATTTTTGCTACAAGTGGATGACGAACCACATCCGCTTGTTCGAGAATTTGAAAATGGATATCCTTCACATTCTGTAACGTATGTTCAGCATTTGTTAGCCCTGATATTGCACCTTTTGGTAGGTCAATTTGGGTTTTATCGCCTGTTATAACCATTTTCGATCCAAAGCCAAGACGTGTTAAGAACATCTTCATTTGTGCTTTAGTTGTATTTTGAGCTTCGTCTAAAATAACGAAGGCATCATCTAACGTACGTCCACGCATATAAGCAAGTGGCGCAATTTCAATCGTTCCCCGGTCAATTAGTCGTGTCGTTTGTTCAGTGCCCAAAATATCATGCAGTGCATCATATAAAGGACGTAAATATGGGTCGACCTTTTCCTTTAAATCTCCTGGTAAGAAACCTAGACTTTCTCCAGCTTCTACTGCAGGACGTGTTAAAATAATTCGTTTTACATTGCCATTTTTTAGTGCTTGTGTTGCCATTACTACAGCTAAGTACGTTTTCCCAGTTCCTGCTGGCCCAATACAAAAAGTTAAATCACGATGTCTAATTGCTTGAATATATTCACGTTGACCAATCGTTTTGGCCCGAATCATTTTACCTTTAGTATTACGGGCTATGACTTCATCATAGAGCTCTGCAAAATACTCGATTGTACCGTTTTTAGCCATTTCAACTGCTGTAGCAACATCACGTTGATTAATATTAATTCCCTTACGAATAACTTTTAATAATTGTTCTAATAATTTCGTTGCATCGTCTTTTTGGCTTTCATTACCGACAATATGAATTGTTTCGCCACGCGTAATGATTTGCACATTAAAAGCCGTTTCAATCAATTTCATATTTACATCTGATATACCTAAAAGCATTACCGCTTCGTTAGGATCTTGCACGTTTAATTGGGTTGGTTGTTGTTCTAGCATGCTCAATCTCCTTGATAAATCGCTTGTTTAACTGCAATGTTTTCATTTACCAAAAACAATACTTTCCCTTTTACTGTATCATTATCAATAGCAACCTGCAAAAGTTTTTCCCGTTTCATAACTGTTTTAGATGGCAATTCATTGACATATTTTTGATGAAGCAGTGGTAACAGTACCTTTTCAACCGATTGCTCATCTAATACAAGCTCTCTTGTTATACCTTGCTGTGTGACAGATAAGTCAACATACTTGGCTAACCATTTAGGTAGTTTTACTGTTTGCCAGTCACCGTCCTTTTTTTTCTTGTCTTTTTTCCACTGCAACTCATAATGTCGTTCACCTGGTACTTCATATTCAATCTTTCTAGGTAGTGAGAACGACGCCTCAATCCAGTAGTCCGCAAATACCTCTCCTTCAGCCCCGTAGACGATTTCTTTCTCACCTTGTTTCAATATACCGGTGACGAGCAAATCACCCGTATAAACGGCCTTATTTTCCTCTACAACGCGTTCACCTTTCGTTAAATTAAAATGCGTTATAACACCACTTTTTTTAGCAATTAAGTGGCTCGGTTGTTCTTTTTTTTCAATTTCAGTATCTAACTTTGGCGAAGGAATTGGTGAAAAGGTGAGATGACTTCCTTGCTGATTAATATGCACCCAAGATAATTCTCGCTGATCTTGTAAAATTTGCTGTCTAATAACTGTTTCATCAGGTAACTTACGCTTTAAAAATGGCGGTGAAATTTGCAATATATATAAACTCTTTTGCAGCTCTTCCTCCTGCTCTGGAGTGGATGCATCGATATCGACAGACCAAATAAATTGTGAAGCGCATAATGGGACGAGAAATAACAATAATAATCCTATATGCACGATCCACTCATTACGTAAAATAACTTCCTCGTCAAGCCAGCTTATTGTAATTCTCATATGGTACTTGCGTCTGAGTTTACGAATCATCGGTAAATGCTTACGAGTTGTTTGGAATGTTACATAATTTTTTGTCGTTTTCACTTTCTTAAGAGGAATGTTCGCCTTTGCTAATGCCCTTAAAAATCCAGGTAGGCGATCATTTTGCGTCACTTCTAACTCCAATTTACGATTATTCCATCCATGCCTTTGCAAGTTAACTCTCCTGCCATTTTTCAATTGTCATTTTTTCTAATTGATTCAATTTCAAAGCTACCAGCTCGTCCTTTAGCACTTGGATTTGCAGCTCTTTCGCTTTGATATGAATGATAAACTCTTCGTGCAAAAATTCCACTTGCTTCTCAGAAATCTTTTGAATTGTAATTTTCCCTCTTAACTGGATCGTTTGGAAGTTTTCAATTTCGATAAGAGGCAGTAGCTGAAATAGCCGTTTCGACATACAAAAACCCCCTTCTCTATAGCATATGCAAAGAGAGCGGGGGTCATGTATTAGCGTTTCGATTTTGGTGGACCTAATATTTCTGCCATCATAATTGATTGCGCTAATTGATTTTTTGTTTGTGGAAAATTGAACGTTTTATTATCAGTTTGCTTCACTTTTTTCTGAATTTCTGCTCCACGAGACATAGCAGGACGGGTCGATCTTGAGTTTTCAAAACTACGTGTACCCTCTGAAGCACTGCTTCGCTCTAATATAGGTGCAGCTTTTTCTTCGATCATTTCTTTCGCTTTTTCAACTTCAGCTTTCGGTTGTTCACCAAATTTGTTTTCAAGATCACGGAAAACTTCTTTCGCATAATCTTCTAAACTACGCGTTTGCCCTGTTTTTTGCGGCATCGGTTTACTATGTTCAGAACTTTGCGGTTTTTGCACAGGACCCTTATTTGGCGCTTGCTTATTCTTTGACTTTTTGTCCTTGAAAAAAGCACTTATGATAGCTGATATTATGAACAGGATGATTACTTCCAATGGAAGTGCCTCCCTCCTAATGGTTGACGATTACTTATTGATTGTCATTGGTGTTATCATGTGAGTCTTGATTAATTTTACTAATTGAATCACGCATGCTTGTATCAGCCTGCACGTTTTTGTAGTTCATATAATCCATAATACCTATATTACCACTACGAAGAGCTTCTGCCATAGCTAAAGGAACCTCAGCTTCTGCTTCTACTACTTTCGCTTTCATCTCTTGCACTTTTGCGACCATTTCTTGTTCGTTGGCTACAGCCATTGCACGACGTTCTTCAGCTTTTGCTTGTGCGATATTTTTGTCAGCTTGCGCTTGCTCAATTTGAAGTTCTGCCCCAATATTTTTGCCGACATCAACGTCTGCAATATCAATCGATAGAATTTCAAATGCTGTACCAGAATCTAATCCTTTTGATAATACGGTTTGAGAAATTGAATCTGGATTCTCTAATACTGTTGAATGGTTTTTAGAGCTACCGATTGTACTAACAATACCCTCACCTACACGGGCAACGATTGTTTCTTCACCGGCACCACCAACAAGTCGTTCGATATTCGCACGAACTGTAATACGCGCTTTCGCTTTAACTTCAATACCATTCATTGCTACACCCGCGATAAATGGTGTTTCAATTACTTTCGGGTTAACCGACATTTGAACAGCTTCTAACACGTCACGACCCGCAAGATCGATTGCTGCACAGCGTTCAAAAGTTAACTCGATATTCGCACGATGAGCTGCGATTAACGCATTGACAACACGGTCTACGTTACCACCTGCAAGATAATGACTTTCTAATTGATTAATCGTTACTGGTAACCCTGCTTTATGTGCTTTAATTAATGGATTGACGATACGTGATGGAATAACTCGACGTAAACGCATACCAATTAATGTGAAAATACTAACTTTAACCCCAGCTGCCAATGCAGAAATCCACAATGCCACAGGGACAAATGTAAATAGAACTGCTAATGCTATAAATACTACTACAATAGCAATAATAGCTGTAATTGCACTACCTGTTAATGCCATTTAAAACATCCTCCTTTAGTTTAGAGCACCTCTCTGACAACGATACGAGGCCCTTCAACTTTAATAATTATAACCGTTCTTCTTGCATCAATGTAACCGCCTTCAGAGACTACATCGATTCTTTCACCATCTAGCATAATCGCGCCAGCAGGTCTTAAAGGTGTTGAAGTTATAGCCTCTTTTCCAAGAAGCTCTAGACGATTCTTATTTGATACATAACCGCTCTCTGTATCTGTAGCGTCTTTTAACACGATTTTGTTAAGCATTGTCATTTTTTTACCGAAAAATTTCATTATAATCACCATTCCTATTACTGCTACTAACAGAGCCGTAAGAATTGAATAAGCCATGTACGTCACATTAGCACCAGCTAATAATAGACTTAAAACAATTGCGCCAAATCCAATAATACCACTAATACCACCAGGCAAGAAAAACTCAGCCACTACTAGTATAATCCCAACAATCACTAATATGATGGATTCATATCCTGCAAATCCAGCAACTAGATGACCAAAGAAAAATAGAATGATGGCTATTATACTCATAGTTCCCGCTACACCAAAGCCAGGTGAATATAACTCTATTACTAATCCTAAACTAGCGATTGATAAAAGTATAGGGACAATAATGGGATTAGTAATAAACCGTGCGATTTGCTCTGCAAAGGATTCATTTACATTCACAATCTCAGCACCATCTAAATCTGTTTTCTCAAGAAGTTCTTGAAACGACAAAACAGTTCCTTCAGAATACCCAACTTTTAACGCTTCATTAGCAGTTAGTGTTAGTAAATTCCCTTCTGCCGCTCTAAACTCTGGTAAAGCATAGGATAAATCTGCCATTGCTAGTGCATATTTAGGGTTTCGATTTGAGGTTTCTGCCGCTGCTTGCATTTGCGCTAGCCACGCACTATTGGCTTTTTGACCGGCCATATTACCATCAGAATCAATAACTGCCGCAGCCCCTATTGTTCCATTAGGCACCATATAAATTTCATCGGCATGCAATGCTATAAATGCGCCTGCTGAATGGGCATCTTTATTTATAAATGCAATTGTTCTAACTGGTGATTCATCCATGAGCTTTGCAATGTCGCCCGCTGCATTGACAAATCCACCTGGCGTATGAATATCTAAAACAATTGCCTTGGCACCACTTTCTTCAGCTTCTTTAAAAGCTCTTTGTAAGAAAGCATATAAGCCTTTCTCAACTTCTTTTTCCACTGGCACATGATACACTTCTGTTTTAGCGAAAACAGAAGCTAGTGGTAAAAATAGCATGAATGACATGAGCATCAAAAATAACAAGCTAACTTTTTTAGATTGCTGCAACTTCACCCCACCTTTCTACTATGAAGTATGCCTAATTAATTTACGGTTGAACTACTAAAAGGTTTCAATTTTTTTATTTTAATTTCCTCCTTCAAATTAAAGGCGGGAAACAAACTTCTTATAATGCCCGCTTTGAATTTCTAATTGCTTGAACAGACAATCTAACAAGTAATACTGCACTTAAAAATAAACCTAAAAAAGACACCGTATTTAAATAAACTGCATACGCAGTATTTATAAATTGTGAAATCGCTAAAAGAGCAACTGAGATAATCCCAAACGTAATACCGACCATTAATAAAATAAAAAGTGAGAACCATTGTGAGATGAACAAAGTATTCTCCTTACCAGAAAACATATCTAACTTGACCTTCATCTCACCTTTTTCTAACCTTGTTGTAATATGGTCAATTTTTTTAGGCATCTGTTTGAGCATTGGCAACATCATAATCAGCTCTTGTTGTAAATGGTCTTTTAACTCAGTAGGACTTGAAATCGTTACAAAGGATCGTTTATTATTTGCTGTAAAACGCTTTGCTTCTGAAAATAGATCAAAAGTAAGATCTACTCCATTAAGTGTACCTTCTAAAGTGATTAACGCACGTAATGCTACACCTACCATTGGATAAAGCTTTAACTCATAATGCTGAATAATGGTAAATAACGTTTGTACAAGTTCCTCAGTTGATACTTTATCTAAATATTGTAATTGAATGAGTAGCTGGCTTAATGCTTGTAATAATCCCCCTTCATCCATGCCGTTCTTATCAACAAGTAAATTCTTCAAGCCTTCTAACACAATTTCCGGATCATTGCGTTCAATACCAATAAATAGTGTCCTTAATCCCTTTTGTTGTACAGGTCCTAGTCTGCCAACCGCTCCAAAATCTAAAAAAGCTGCCTTACCATTATTCATGACATATATATTTCCCGGATGAGGATCTGCATGAAATACGCCAGCTACTAGCAGCTGTTCTAAAAAGCTATCGTAAATTGAACTAAGTAATTCATGCCTTTTTTCATTTGTTTTTTCAAAATTTTGTTGATAGTTATAAATACTGACGCCATGAATGTACTCCAAGACGAGTAAATACTCATTGCTATATTCTTTATAAACATGTGGAATTTTAACTTTGTTTTTGCTTTTAGAGAGTGCATTCGAAACTTGTTCCATATTACGTACTTCCATTTCGAAATTAATCTCTTCAAGTAGACTATTAGCAAAGCCAGTCGCCAGCTGATGGAAACCTAGATTTTCTGCCCAAGTTGACTCTTCAACTAGCCAAGTTGAAAAGTGCAATAAAATATCTAAGTCTTTTTGCATAACCGAAGTTATATTAGGTCTTAGTAATTTTACGACAACTTCTTTGTCATTCTCTCTCAAGACAGCCTTGTGTACTTGCCCTATGGAACCTGAAGCAATAGGCTGCATATTAAAACTCCGAAATACTTCCGACATCGGCTTTGCTAAATCTTGTTCCAGTCTCTTTTCTACTTGCTCTGCTGTCATCGGTTTAACGTTTTGCTGTAGCGTAGATAACTCTTCTATAAAAACGGTAGGAAAAATATCTTTGCGTGCAGATAACACCTGACCGAATTTAATAAAAATACCACCACACTCTTCTAACATATTACGCAGTGCAATAGCTAAATAGCGATCATTCTCATACGTACGTTTATACTTCAAAGCCTTACCAATACCGTGTTTAAAAGCTATTTGAAATACTTCTACGAGTCTTTTTTGTCTACGAAATCGACTACGAAATCTTGTGACGATATTTTTTTGCCCTGTTAATCTTTCACCCTTCGCTCCTAGTTGGATAGGGTCGAAAAGTTCTAATATTAAATAAAACAACATTGCGATTAATAACATACTGCCGATCCACACAAGTGTACTGACATTTGTTACTGCTTGCACCATGTCTTCGTTTTTATAATCGGTATGACGTAAATACGAATACCAATAGACAAACGTTGTGAAGGTCAAACTAAATACTGCTGATAAAATGCGCTTCATAAAATTCAATTTCGTACCAATCAAACGGCCACTGACAAAATAGATAATTAAACCGACCATTAAGAGTTGTAATGCAGTCCAAATATAATGCATAGCTTCACCTACATATCTTGTATGATGTCTATTATTAAATCATAAATTGCCTCAGGATTGCTTGTAAAGTACATCAAAAAATACATACAATAATTAAAAAGCTAGTACATTCTTTTTTTGAATGAACTAGCTTTTATTTTATTATCTAGTAAATGCAGCCGCTACTCCTCCATCAACAGTGACCATACACCCTGTTGTTTTTGCCGCTTTCTTCGATGCGAAAAAGGCAATTGCTTCAGCAATATCGATTGGATATATATTTTCTTTTAATACTGTGCGATCTTTATAATGATTTTCTAGCTCATCTGGATGAATGTTATACGCCGCTGCACGTTCCTCACGCCACTTCGATCCCCAAATTGCAGATCCTTGTAGAACAGCATCTGGTAATACTGAATTGGCACGAATACCAAAGTCGCCACCCTCTGCTGCTATACAGCGAGCTAAATGCACTTCTAACGCTTTTACTGAACTATAAGCTGAAACGTTTTTACCTGCATAGACTGAGTTTTTAGAGCCAATAAAAATCATACTGCCACCTAGTAACTGCTTTTTCATAATTGTAAACGCTTCTCGGGACACTAAGAAATATCCCGTTCCTAATACATTCATGTTAAGATTCCATTCTTGTAAAGTTGTTTCCTCTAATGGACTAGAAGTTGCTAATCCGGCATTATTCACAAGAATATCTACACCACCATACTTCAAGATAGTTTGTGCGAAGGCGTCTTTGATTTGGTTTTCGTCCGTAACATCCATCACTACCGAAAATGCACGTCCTTCTCCGTATTTCTGATTCAACTCTGATGCTACTTTCTCAGCACCTTCTTTATTTAGATCAGCAATTACGATATGTGCTCCTTGAGAGGCAAGTAATCGGCATGTAGCACTACCAATCCCCCCTGCACCTCCTGTGATTAAGGCCACGTGTCTTGAAAACTCGGCTTCCGCTGGTGCTAAACTCAGTTTATAAAGTTCTAATGGCCAATACTCAACAGCAAATGACTCTTCATCTGATAGTGAAGTAAATCCGCCAATAGCATCTGCCCCTTTCATCACTGAAATAGCACGCTGATACAAAGCCTGGCTTAACTCGGCTGCTTGTATATCTTTCCCTGTTGTAATCATACCAAGCCCACGAATCAAAATAACTCTAGGAGATGGATTAAACATTTTGTCATCAGCAGTTGCAAAGCGGTTAAAATATGCCTCATATTCTGATTGATAAGCCGAGATTTTTTCTTGAATTACCATCTCTAAAGTATCTTCGTTGCCATCCCATTCAATAAATAACGGTACACGCTTCGTATGTACTAAATGGTCTGGACAAGCTGCTCCTACATTCGATAATACTTCAATTTTCCGACTATTAATAAAAGTAAGGACCTCTTCAGATTGATCGATGCTTGTAATCACTTTTTCATATTTTGAAGCTATTCCACGTACACCTGGTAAAACCTTGCTTAGTAATCGCTGTCTAGTTTCCGCCTCTATAGGCTCTATAAGCTGCCCTCCAAATGGCTCCTGCGTCGCAGCAATGGAGTCGATATAAGCCTCTGCTTTGTTAATCACCTCAATTGTTCTTGTATAGCTTTCTTCTGCGGTATTTCCCCATACAACTAGACCATGCTTTTCCATTAATACAAGTTCGGCATTTGGGTTATGTTGCACACCTTCAGCAATTATTTTAGACAACAAAAATCCTGGTCTTAAATAAGGAACCCAAACAAAGCTATCTCCAAATATCTTTTTAGCTATCTCTTCACCATTCGGAGCACAGCATATGCTGATGATTGCATCTGGATGTGTATGGTCAATGTGCTTATATGGTAAAAAGGCATGTAAGAGTGTTTCAATAGAAGGTCTTGGCTGCTTTTTAGACAGCATACAATGCTCTAAGTACGCGACCATTTCTTCATCTGTCATTGCCTCGCGTTCTATTAGTTGTTGCATATCCAAAAGTTTTAAAGCTGTGAAGTTATGGTCACCCATAGTTGCTAGGTCAGACCCACTCCCTTTTACCCACATGACTTCTACTTCCTCACCCTTAAAATCTTTTGCCGTTGTTTTAAAGGAAGTATTTCCTCCACCCCAGTTACATACGCGTCGATCACTTCCTAATAAATTAGAGCGGTATGTTAATTCCTCAACTTTATTGACAGCAGGTCTATTTAATTGATTCCATAAATTTTGCACCATTACTCATTTCCCTCCCAGTCTTTAATTTGTGTAAAGTTAAAAGATCATCATTGCTGCTAAAATAATGGCTAAGGTTTCTATATATGCCATATAGTTTGTTGTAGATTTCTTCATTTTTTTTATTCGGTGAATATTGAATATAATCCTTGAAGCCTATCTTTTGGATTGCACTATTTAGAGCATCTTTTTCATTAGCTTTGTCCTGGGCAGCAGCGGCACCTAAAATAGCCGCTCCTAGAGCTGGTACTTGGTGATGGTCAACAACTAAGATTTCTTTTTGTAAGACATCAGCATATATTTGCATAAGGAATGGATTCTTTTTTGGAATCCCACCAGTTACGACTATTTGATGAATCTCTATATTTTTTTCTTCAAATAAATCGACAATCACTTTTGTACCAAAAGCTGTTGCTTCAAGTAAGGTACGGTATTTCTCATGAGCTTCTGTTTGTAATGTTTCCCCCACAAATACACCCGAATAATTTGAATTAACATAAGGAGTACGATTTCCATTATGCCAATCAAGTGCTACCATCCCTGTTTCACCTGCATCGAGGGCTTCAGCCTTTTCGTTTAACAGTTGAAAAAGAGTTAAATTTCTCTCTTTCGATTCCTGAGTATAAGATGCTGGTACTTGGTGTTTTATAAAACTCGCAAAAATATCACCAACTGCTACTTGCCCTGCCTCATATGCATATAAACCAGGGAGAATACCATTTTCCACAACTCCTGAGATACCTGGTATAGTAATCTCTTGTTCACTTAATAGTAAATGGCAACTTGATGTCCCCATAACGATTTGGAGGATTCCAGGTTTATAGATGCCAGCACCAGGGACTGCCGCATGTGCATCTATAATACTTGCGCTAACAGTTGTATTTTCTGAAAGACCAAGTAAATTAGCAAAATAAGGTGTTAACGTTCCTGCAGAGCTACCTACTGGTATTACCTCGCCTTTAAGTTGAAGTGTGTAGACTTCTGCTAACTTCGGATGAATAGATTGAAGTATCTTTTTATCTAAATATCCGACTTTTGTTTGCCAAAGTCCTTTATAACCTGCAGAACATATACTTCTAGATACATTCCCCGTTAATAGTGAAACAATCCAATCTCCAGCTTCTAAAAAATAATCGGTACTTTCAAATAGAGTAGGTGTATCATTTAAAATTTCCAACAACTTCGGAAGTAACCACTCAGAAGAAATGACACCGCCATATTTATCAAGATAAGGATGATCTGCCAGCTTCTCCGTTATCAACTGTGCCTCTTTCTCAGCACTATGACTCTTCCACAACTTTGCATAAGCATGTGGTTGATTAACATACATCTCCTTACTACATAATGGAGATAACTGCTGATCCACCGGTAAACAAGTACAGCTAGTAAAAGCGACGCCCATTCCTTTTATATTATTAGGATCCACTTTCGTTTCTTCCAATAAACTCCGTACAGTAGTCGTTAATACTTCTACATAGTCATTCGGATTTTGTAACACCATATTCGCTTTAAGGAAGTTGCCATTTAATGATTTTGTCATAACCCCATGTGGGTAAGACATTTCAGCTACTTTAATGATGGCGCCATTTTCATGATCCACTAAGACGGCTCTAGCAGATTCTGAACCAAAATCTATACCAATTACATAATTCATCTTTAGCTCCTCCTTTATCTATAAAGAGGTCCAAAATTTTGACATGCTCTAAAATCAGCTTGTTCACTTTCTTGCGTACCAAACATATTCCAAGCATTCGGTCTAAACAATTTATCATTAGCTACATTGTGCATGTTGACTGGAATGCGAAGCATAGATGCTAATGTGATAAATTCGGCACCTACATGGCCGTATGTTAAAACACAATGGTTTGCGCCCCAATTATTCATCACTGAATACACATCTGTGAACGCACCTTCACCCGTAATATTTGGTACAAACCATGTCGTTGGCCAAGTTGGATCTGTGCGAAGATCTAGCGTATCATGCATATCTTCTTCGAGTTCGACAGTATGACCTTCTGCTAGTTGCAACACTGGTCCAAGGCCTTTGACATAATTTAATCGTGCAATCGTTACAGGCATTTCTCCCTTTGTTGTAAAATCGGTCGAGTAACCACCGCCACGGAAATATTCTGTTGAAGCTGGTCTCCACTTTGTATTTTCTATACAATGTTCGATTTCTTCATCCGTTACTTCCCAGAAAGGTTTAATCGCTGGCTTGCCATCAATTTGTTGATGTCCAGTTCCATCGAGTGCCGCTGAACCAGAGTTAATCAGATGTATAAAACCATTTGCCGCTCTTCCAACAGGCTCTTTGCCTGTCACACGTTTAACTGCTGATGGACTCCAATACGTCCGAACATCTGCAAATACCTGTGCCGTATTCGTCAATAAATGCCCGAAAGCCATCGTTACACCGTTCAAACTATCATTTTCAGTTGCAAGTAGATAGGGTGCCCGCTTACCATTCCAATCAAATGACGAGTTTAATATCGTTTCCATAAAATCACCGTTAGGGAAATGATCGGTCCATTGACGTTGCCCTTGGAAACCTGCTATTAAAGCATTTCTACCTAAAGCTTCTTCTTCCCAACCTTTTGCAGCCATTTTGTCATTACCAACCATTAAATCTTTCGTGATTAATGTCATTTTTATCGACGTTTCTAAATCCTTTGCTAGTTGTTCATCTGTGCGTTTAAACGCCTCTTTATTATTATCTTGACCAAAAATGAATTTTTCCTTAACCCATTTATAAGCTCTATCATATTCTTCTTCGTCAAAAATATTTAAATCTAATCTTCTCACAAACTCGCTCATATCAATGTATTCATTGCGCATACCTAAATACTCTTGGAAGAAATCATCCTTTACAATACTTCCGGCAATCCCCATAGACACAGATCCCATTGCTAAATAAGATTTTCCTTTTAATGTTGCAACTACAATCGCTGCCTTTGTAAATTTCAATAATTTTTGTTGTACATCTTGAGGAATCTCGGAATCTCCTGCATCTTGTACGTCTTCACCGTATATTCCATACGCAGGTAGCCCTTTTTGATTGTATGCAGCTAGTACTGCAGCTAAATACACTGCTCCAGGTCTTTCAGTTCCATTAAAACCCCAAACAGCTTTTGGAAGTTGTGGATCCATATCCATTGTTTCACTACCATAACACCAACATGGCGTGACAGTAATCGATATACCAACACCTTCTTTTTTAAACTTTTCTGCTGCTCTCGCTGCCTCTGCTACGCCTCCAATACAACTATCTGCGATGACACATTCTACTGGTTGCCCATTATAGTAAGATAAATTTTCACTTAGAAACTTTGCTACAGCTTTAGCCATACCCATCGTCGTTTCCTCAAGTGATTCTCTTACTCCTCTTCTTCGCCCATCAATTGCTGGTCGAATACCAATCTTAGGTAAATCGCCAATATATCTGTTATTCATCATTTCAATTACCTCCTAAATGAAAGTTTTATATTGTTCTATTATTTCCTGCCAGCGTGCTTGGTCCTGTGGTATAAATTCATCCGGATGAAATGAGCGAGATACAAGAACTCTTCCTTCTTCTATCGAATTTATTTCACCTAAGGCTCGTAACTGTGATAAACCATTACCAATTGAACTCGCTTCAATGGGCCCAGCAAATACAACCTTCCCTGTTGCATTGGCAATCAATTGACATAGCGATATGTTTTGAGCCCCGCCTCCGCCAATATAGATTTCCGTTGTAGATTGTGATGCTAATTGCTCTATGTTTTTAATCACTTTTGCATAACTAATTGCTACACTTTCAGTAAAGCAACGTACATATTCTCCAATTGTACTTGGTGTCGCTTGGGCCGTTTTCGCACAATACGTTTCGATTGCTAAGGTCATCGATTTAGGATTAAAGAAAAGAGGATCTTCTGGATCGATTATTGTTTTAAAAGCGGAAGCTTCCAAAAACCCTTGCCTCTCAATGTCATAGGATACTTTCATTCCTGATGCGTTCCATTCCTCACGTAACTTTTGTAAAATCCAAAAACCCATTGCATTCTTTTGAAAACGAATTGCCCCTTCACTCGTGCCCTCATTTGTAAAGCCTGCTTCAAACGCATCCCTACTAACTATCGGTTTGTCAACTTCTTTGCCGACTAAGCACCAAGTCCCAATACTCATGAAAACTGCATTTTGTCTATTAATTGGCAAGGCGGATAATGCACAAGCTGTATCGTGACCGGGTACTAAAGCCATTTGAATTGATGGGAAATCTAATACATCTCCTATCATTTGATGTGGCATTTCAATAGATGCTAAAGGTAGCTGTTGGCGAAAAATCAATTGCATAAGTCCTTCATCCCATTGCTTGCTTTCATGATTCACTAACTGTGACGTTGAAGATATAGAGTATTCGTTTAACGCAATATTCGATAAACCATATAACAATAAATTAGGCATCATCAAGATAGACTGACAAAGCTCCCTATAGTTAGGGGATTTTTCGTAAATGGCCATAAGTTGAAATAGGGTATTAATAGTGGAGATTTCATTTCCTGTTCTTTTAAATAACTCATAAGGATCTATTAGTTTTTTCAACTTCTGAAGTTGCGGCTCAGAATGTGTATCTCTATATGAGAAGGGCAACGATAACAGTGCATACTCTTTATTTAGTAATCCTATATCGACACCCCACGTATCAATTCCAAGTGAGGCAGCTGGAAAATCAACCTTTTGCAAACCTGTCTTTAATTCTTTTATAAGTACAGGATAATCCCAATAATAATGACCTTGAACTAATTGTGGCTTATTGTTAAATCTGTGGATCTCCTTGATAGAAATCGTATCGCCATCAAATTTTTCCGCTATTAATCTTCCGCTTGAAGCGCCTAAATCATACGCAAGAACAGTTGTCACAATCAATCACCTCTACTCTCGAAGTAATTTCGAGCGATATTTCTCTGAAGAAAGATTTCTTAATGCTAAACATTCTTCGTCCGTTAATATTCTAGGACCGCCAAAAATCGTACTAATAGTAAATACTTTGGCCGATTCCTCTGTTAGTTGCATGAAAAAATACGCTTCCTTCATTGTTTTCCCGACAGTTAGTACACCATGATTCCTCATAATCATCACATCATGATCCAAAACAAGTTCAGATACTTTCTCAGCCAATTCATGAGTAGTTGGAATGACGTAATCGATATAACCAACCTTTTTCACCATGGCAGGGAAATCCGGAAATAGTGGTGGAATGTTTTGTCCTGCAGAGGATACACCTACCGAGTAAGTTGGATGTGCATGGAGAACTGCTTGAATCTCATGATTATCTCTAAAGCATGTTAAATGCATTAAAACTTCTGATGAAGGACGCAAATCTCCCTCGATTTCACCGGACTCAATATGAACCTTAACCCATTCTTCATCTGCTATTTCTTTTAAGTCATAACCACTTGGAGAAATATACATATACTCTCCATCCCTCATACTTAAATTGCCACCCGCACCAACCACTAAACCACTTTGCACTAATTCTGTTGCGTACTTTTGTAGATCTTGAATTACACTAGTCATCCAATCACGCCCTCCCTTTTAATGTTGTTTGGAATTCTTCTAGAATCGCTACTTGTTCTAACATGGAATCGAAAGGATAGGGCTGAAACTCCCTTTGCTCAATGCTTTTTTGGAAATGTTCAATTTGATTTTTATAGGCATTCCCCTCAATATGTTGCGAGCTTAGTTGCCCATTTTGAATCAATTGAATAACTCCAAAATCCTGATTTAAATCTGTACGAAAGGCAAAGGGTAATCTGAGACTACCTTCTGTCCCAATTAGATCGACTGATTGTGAAAACTCACCTAAAAAACTGCAGTCGATTAGTCCAAGAATTCCATCTTCATATTGCACTTGAATAGTTAAATGGACATCCACATTACTTTTACGCCCTTGCAATACATGATATGTAACTACCTTTTTATCAAGTAAAAATTGTTGGACATTTATACAATAACAGCCGATATCATACAAAGCGCCACCACCAAGATTGGGATTTACACGTATATCATCTGTCCAATTTTCTAATGTAAAATGAAATTGACTTCGAATAGTTAATACTTCGCCTATTGCGCCTTCTTCTAATAGCTTTTTAGTCTCTATAATTTGTGGATGAAAACGATACATAAAAGCTTCCATCACTTTTACTTTTTTCTCGATACTTTTTTGTTGAATTATTTGAAGTTCTTCTAGCGACAAGACTATTGGCTTTTCGCATAATACATGCTTGCCATGCTCAATTGCTTTCATAATCCATTCGAAATGAAAACTATTAGGTAATGCAATATAAACTGCATCAATTTCGTCCATATCAAGGAGCTGATTGTAATCATTCAGTGTATAGGGTATCTGAAATGCTTGTTGGATTTCAGTTAAATCTTGGCTACGGCTTGCGATTGCAAGAATATTTCCCCCTGCTTCTTGGATTGCTGGCATAACATAGTTTTTAGCAATATTCGCTGCACTTAAAATGCCCCATTTAATCGTCAATTGTATGCCCCCTTTAGAAAAGGGCTGTTTTTACAGCCCTTATTAACCTTTAATAAATAGATTTTTCTTCAACTAATTTATTAGAAAAGTAGATTTTATTTAGAAACACCAATAATTATTCGTAAATCGCTGCTTTAATTTCATCCGTGTCAATATTGTCTTTGTCGTACCAATAGAAACCAGTATCGATTGATTTTTCAACACTCTCGCCTTTAATTGAAGCTACTGCAGCTTTAACAGTTTCATAACCAATACCAACTGGATTTTGAGTTACAGCTCCTGCCATTAATCCACTCTTAATCGCATCAATTTGCTGTTTACCTGAGTCAAAACCAACAACGACAATTTTGCCTACTTTATTCATCTCTTGTACTGCATTTACTACTCCAATTGCAGAACCTTCATTAGAGCCGAAAATGCCTTTTAAATCCGGATGTGCTTGCATAATAGCTTTTGCCAAGTCAGTTGATTTCAAATGATCACCCTCACCATATTGAATATCAACTATTTTAATATCTGGATATTTACTTTCGATTTGCTCTTTAAAACCATCTCTACGACCTTTACCAGTTAATGAAGTTTGATCTTGAACGATTAGGGCAATTTTCCCTTTGCCACCTATAAACTCGGCCATCTTATCAGCTGCTAATGCTGCAGCTGCTTTATTGTCCGTAGATGCAGTTGCAACAGGGATTTCACTTTCCACACCTGAGTCAAACGCAACAATTGGAATATTTTTTTCCTTAGCTTCATCTAATAACGGCACTGATGCTTTAGAATCCAATGCCGCAAAGCCTATAGAAGCTGGTTTTTTATCTAAAACTGCACGTAACATTTCAATTTGTTTATCAACTTGCGCTTCAGTTTCGGGACCTTCAAATGTAATTTTTACATCAAACTCATCAGCAGCCTTTTCAGCACCCTGTTTTACAGCTTGCCAAAATTGATGTTGGAACCCTTTTGATACAATCGCTACATAAGGTTTATCAGAGCTTACTGCTTCTTTTTCACCTTCACTTGTCGCTCCCTCTTTATCATTACATGCACCAAGTAACATCGATACTGCTAATAATCCGCCTAGAAAAATCGATTTCTTTTTCATTTCTTTGCCCCCTTTGTTTAATTTATATCAAGTCTAGAACGACCTCATATCACATTTAGCCTTTACCCCTACGTAATATATCCATGTATACCGCTAAGATAATAACAAAACCAATCACTACTGTTTGCCATTCTTGTGGAATTGATAATACTCGTAATCCATTAGTCAAGACACTCATAATTAATGCACCGATAATTGTTCCGATAATTGTTCCTTTTCCCCCACTAAGCGAAGTACCACCAATTACAACAGCAGCAATTGCTTCTAATTCATACCCTTGACCTAATGCAGGTTGAGCAGAATTTAATCGTGATGCCATTAACACACCTGCGATACCTGTAAAAGCACCCGCTAGCGTATAAATCGTCATTTTCCAGTAATCTACATTCACGCCTGAAAGCTTTGTTGCATCCTCATTACTACCAATGGCTAAATTAAAACGCCCCAATATCGTTTTAGATAAGATAATTGCCGCTATAATGCCGAGGACAAAGAATATCAATACAGCATTTGGAATATTAACGCCTGGAATAATTGAACCTAAAGCAATTTTTGTAAACATAGGCTTATCTGTAAAGTAGATTGGAGCAGCCTTTGATATAACTAATGCTAATCCTTTCGCTATCATCATCATCGCCAATGTTGCAACAAATGGCGGTATTTTTAATTTAGTAATAGCAATACCACACAGCAAACCACAAAGTGCACCTGTTAAAATACCACCAATGACACCGACTACAATTGGCAAATCTGAATTAACGACGATTATACCTGTAATCACAGATGACAAGGTCATGACAGTTCCGACAGATAAGTCAATCCCTCCTGTAATAATGACAAAGGTTGCACCTAATGCTAATATCCCTATAACTGCAGTAGATAATAAAATACCCACAATATTACTCCATTGCATGAAACTGGATGAAGAAAACGAGAAAAAAATAACCAATACTACTAAACTACTAAAAGCTAGCACTTGTTGTAATGTATTGGATGGAATTCCCTTATTCTTTTTCTTAGTCACTGTTATTCGATCTAATGTATCCGCTTTCATATTATCCCCCCTTAACCTTCACGGTATGCTGTAGCTAATTCCATGATTTTCTCTTGATTCGCTTCCTCTGAATTTAAAATCCCCGTAACTCGACCTTCCGACATAACGACAATACGATGGCTCATTCTCAATACTTCTGGCAATTCAGATGAAATCATAATAATGGACTTCCCTTTTTCCGCTAGCTCATCTAGTAATTTATAAATCTCACCTTTGGCTCCAACATCGATACCTCTTGTTGGTTCATCAAAAATTAAAATATCACAATCACGCAGTAGCCATTTTGCAATTACAACCTTTTGCTGATTCCCCCCAGATAAAAATTTTATCTGTTGATTAATTGAAGGCGTTTTCACTTTTAAGCGCTCGACATATTCCTCTGATACCTTTGCTATGTTCTGATCATTAACAAACCCAAGTGTTTGATAATCATTTATCGAAGACATGACAATATTTGTCTTTACATCCATATCAACAACAAGACCTAAATGTTTCCGATCTTCAGATAAATAGCCAATACCTTGTTTAACAGCGCGACTAGGTGATGTTATTTGCACCTTTTTCCCATGTAAAATAATCTCCCCAGTCCTTATCTTATCAACTCCGAAAATAGCATTTGCCACTTCTGTTCTACCAGCACCCATTAAGCCTGCAAAGCCAAGAATTTCTCCTTTTTTGAGTTCAAAAGAAATATCCTTTAAATTTGTATTGGTACTAACATTCTTTAATTCTAGAACAGTATCTCTATAACTATCTAAAATAGTTGGTTTTGATTCAATATAAAGTTCTCTTCCTACCATCAATTGAATCACTTTACTCATTTCCGTTTCCTTCGTATTTAACGTTGCGATATACTCGCCATCTCGCATGATTGTAATCCGATCTGAGATTCGTTTTAACTCATCCATCCTATGGGATATATAAATAATCCCAACACCATTGGCTTTTAAATTAGCAATGATTTCAAACAGTACATCTATTTCCGCATCTGTTAATGCAGTAGTGGGCTCATCCATAATTAAAATTTTCGAATCGAATGATAGCGCTTTTGCAATTTCAACCATTTGCTGCTTTGCAACTGTTAAGTCCTTTACTTTTGTTTTCCCATTTAAATCTATGGAGAGTCGTTTAAATAATTCCCTCGTCTTATTATGTAATTCATGATCCTTTATAAAGAAGTTTAACAACCCTCTTGGTTCTCTACCGATAAAAATATTTTCAGCGATAGATAAATCTTTCATTAAATTTAGTTCTTGATGAATGATTGAAATACCTAATTCTTGTGCTTGCTTAGTAGATGTAACATTAATCTTCTGGCCTTCTAGAAAAACTTCACCATCATCTTTTTCATATATCCCCGTTAGAATCTTCATCAGCGTTGACTTTCCAGCACCATTTTCTCCGACTAAAGCCAATACTTCACCATGATGTAAATCAAGTGATACATTCGAAAGAGCTTTAACTCCTGGAAAGCTCTTTGAAATATTTTGCATATCCAACAGCTTACTCATTTATTCACCTCTTTTATTTGTATTTGTATTTGTTTTTCTTTGTTTATGTTGATTATAAGAGACATTTTATTCTAAATCAACAAAAATAATGAATATTCAGAAAACATTTTATCCAATTATTATTCTAGTACGTTCATCTACAATCGATTGCAAATAGTCTACATTTGCTTTTTGATCTACAATTAAGCAATCCAGCACTGATTTATCTTCGATATAAGCAAATGATTTTTGATTAATCTTTGAAAAATCGAGTAATAAAATGACTTGCTCGGACATTTTAATCATCTCTCGTTTGACGTTAGCCTGTTGCTCATTCGAATCACTGATGCCCCAGTCCTTATGGAAACCTTTGCATGAAAAAAACACTTTATCTACATAGAAATGTTCAATTGAACGGATAGCTGTTGGTCCAACTAATGATAAGGATGTTTTCGATAAAGTACCACCTGTCATGATGACTTGAATTTTGGATCTATTTGCTAATTCACTTGCAACTAATAAAGAGTTTGTAAGTACCGTAAGTTCCATATTTGGAAGCAACTTCGCTAAATATAGAGCTGTTGTACTTGCATCCAAAAAAATAATATCCTGTTCATCAATAAGAGACACTGCTACTTTGGCAACATCCATTTTCTCATTTCTATTCAATACTTGACGATCATTAAATGGAATTTCATCATCATCTGAATCATCCATGGCTACAGCACCACCATGAGTCCGCTGAAGTTTATTTTTTGCTTCAAGCTTCTCTAAATCTCGGCGAATTGTTTCCTCTGTTACAGCAAATAGCTTACTCAATTCATTTACTCTTACGTTTTTCTTATCATTAATAATTTGAACAATTTTTTTATGTCTTTCAGGCACTAACATATTCAACACTCCTATCCTTCAACAATGACACCTTTTTTTAATATGATATTGGCATATAATGCTTTTTCACTTGTAGTCACAATTGCATACGCTGTTTTTGCACGTTCATAAAATGATTCCCTTGATAAATATTCTGCTTTAAAGACATTCTCACTTTTTGTTACAAGTTCTTCGTATTCCTTCCAAATTTCTGGACGTTCAACTTCTTCACCATGCATCATCAAACAAATCGGATTTTCAACATATGTGTCCAATGGCATTAAGAACAATATCCCTTCCAATATGGATGCTATGTCATTACCATCTAATCGCACAATTTTTTCATTATGCGAGGCTGCGGGAAAATTTCCATCCGCTATGACAATCTCATCACTATGCCCCATTTCCATCAGAACTTTTAAAAGTTCGGGTGAAATGCAGGACTTTATATGTTTTAACATGTGGTTTCTCCTTTGTTTATGTTTTATTTTTTTGTTTTATTTGATAATACCAAATATTTTAAACAATTCAAACAAAAAATACAAAAATATGAAATTAACAAAAAAGAGTCTTAAATGAAGTTACAACTCATTCAAGACCCTTTAATATATTTACTTAATGTTATTTACTTGTTGTTATTATAATAATTTGAATCTCAATGCTAGTTATCTATTGTGGCATGTATATCTCATTTAGATAGTTTAATAGCGGACCTCACTAAACTAGCAATCAAAGTGTACAGCCATTTTCACGATTATGTCTTCACTTTACTAACTACATAGCAGGATTAAACTCAAAAAAATGCACAAAAAATAAACCGAGAAATCACAATGATTTCTCGGTTTAGGTCATTTGCAATTTAAATCAATCATGATGTTGCGTGTTTTGAACGTAGGGATTGTCTAGGAAATTAAATTACCACTTACGTTTACGTGCAGCTTCTGATTTCTTTTTGCGTTTTACGCTAGGTTTTTCATAGAATTCGCGTTTTCTAACCTCTTGAATTGTACCACTTTTAGAAACAGTACGTTTGAAGCGGCGAAGAGCATCTTCAAGCGATTCGTTTTTTCTAACGACAGTTTTTGACATCTCTCTTTCCCTCCCTCCGAACACACATCAAATACGAACATTAGCATAAGCAAATATGTTAATGCTGTGTACTAAAAAATTATACCTTATTGATACAAATTGGTCAATACTCATGCTCGAATTAATATTCAGAATCTGATTTTAATCCGTTCATAATTTTTACACCAGAACTTGCACCGATTCTAGTAGCCCCAGCTTCAACCATAGCTTCTAGATCTTCCAGACTGCGAACACCACCCGAAGCCTTTACACCCATTTCTGGTCCAACAGTTTTGCGCATTAATGTTATATCAGCTGCAGTTGCTCCACCAGTTGAAAATCCAGTAGAAGTTTTCACAAAATCAGCACCTGCTTCTTTAGATAGTTGGCAAGCAACTATTTTTTCTTCGTCTGTTAGCAAGCAAGCTTCGATAATAACTTTTACTAAAGTACCATTCGCTGCATCAACAACAGCTTGAATATCAGATTTAACAACATCAAGTTGACCTGATTTAAGAGCACCTACATTAATCACCATGTCGATCTCACTAGCACCATTTGCAATAGCATCTTTAGTTTCAAATGCTTTTGTAGCGCTAGTTTGAGCTCCTAATGGAAAGCCGATAACGGTACAAACAACTGATTTAGCGCCTTCTAGATGTTTTGCTGCATCTGCTACCCATGTTGGATTAACACAAACCGAAGCAAAGTCATATTTTTTAGCTTCTTGACAAAGTGTTGCAATTTGATCTTTTGTCGCTTCAGGTTTTAATAATGTATGGTCAATTAATAACGCATAGTCTTTAGTCATGAATGAAAACTCCTTTTATTTAATAGATGTACGTACCTCTTCATTTTACCACGGTTTATTGTTTTCTTTCCACTGTTATGTGATACATAAGCCAACTGCTATAAATCAATTTATTTTGTTACAAAAAAGTCATGCCATCACAATAAATGGCATGACTTTTTTAATTATTATTTATATATTATCTCCACAAATACAGTTTTATACTATATCGTTTAAAATTTAGTATAAGTTAAGAAAGCAACTTACTTATTTTAACATCCCCTATGTTAAAATTATTTTTGTGAAGCTGCCCAAGCGTTTTGATCTTCGATTGTTGGGTTTGCAATATAATGCCCACCTTCAATTTGAAGTGTTTGACCAGTCATAAATTTAGATTCCTCAGAAGCTAAGTATACTACCGCATAACCGATATCGTCTGCTTCGCCGTGATATGGTAGTGCATGATATTTTGTATAGATATCTAATAAATCATCTGGCATATTATTCTTTGCGGCTGGAGTTAAAATAAGACCTGGTGCAATTGCGTTACAACGAATTTTATCTTTACCATACTGCGTTGCAATATATTTAGTCATGTTAACAACGCCCGCTTTAGTAGCGCCATAAGCTGTACGGATTTGGTCACTAGCAAATGCAGCCATTGAAGCTGTGTTAATAATAGAACCTCCACCTGCTTTTTGCATATGAGGAATAGCATAACGGCTACCAAGTAATACTGATTTTAAGTTCACGTTTACTAATCGATCCCATTCATCAAGGTCAATATTAACAACATCTAAATCTTTATGAATATTTGTTAAACCAACATTATTAAATAGTACTGTAATTGTACCGTATTGCTCAACAGTGAAATCTACTGCTTCTTCTACTGATTTTGCATTACCTGCATCAAGGAAAACTGCTGAAGCTTCATATCCTTCTTTTACTAAAGCAGCAGCGTGCTCTTTTGCACCTTCTATATTAAAGTCAGCAATAACTACTTTTGCGCCTTCTTTAGCCATTAATGTTGCTGCTGATAAACCAATTCCTGATGCTCCACCTGTGATAAGAGCTACTTTACCTTCTACACGTTTCATGAAAAATTCCTCCTGTAATAAACGAAAATTTAAGTATGTACTAACAAAAGCCTATCATACTCTTAATTTATCGTTATATTATAACCTAACATTATGTATTTTAACACTATAATATTAATAGTTAAAACAATATCCGTTTATTATTTTTTTCACTAGTAAAACTTTACAACTTTTGAAAGTTTAATAACCGATAGACTCATATTTAGTTACTTTTCTCAAAAATAAAACCCCGAAAACGAAATTACATTCCGTTTTCGAGGTTTATCAATTTGTAGTCATTTATATAATCTAGTTTGCTTGTACTTCTTCTAATACACGCACAAATTGACCTTCAGAGGACGGGTAACCAGCTTTTGTAACTTTCACTTTTACTAGTTTGCCGATCATATCTTCATTGCCCTCAAAGATAACTTTTAAATAGTTGTCTGAATAACCAGCGTAAAGACCTGCATCTTTTCCTTCTTTAATGCGTTCTTCAGGAATGATTTCTAATACTTCATTTTCAAATCGAGAAGCATATTCTTTAGCTAGTTGATCGTTTAGCGTTAATAAGCGGTGTACACGTTCATTTTTCACTTCTTCGTCTACCTGATCTTCCATGCGGGCTGCTGGTGTTCCAGTACGTTTAGAGTATGGGAAAACATGCAGTTCAGCGAATTTGTGATTATTGATGAAGTTATATGTTTCCATAAATTCTTCTTCCGACTCACCAGGAAAACCGACTATTACGTCTGAAGTAACTGCTAGATGTGGTAATACTTCACGCAAACGGTCTAAACGCTCACCGAAGAATTCCATCGTATATTTGCGTCGCATTCGTTTAAGAACAGTGTCAGAGCCCGATTGGATTGGAATATGTAAATGATTTACGACGATATTAGAATCACTTAAAACTTCTATCACTTCATCGGTTAATTGACTTGCTTCAATCGAACTAATACGTAAACGTTTTAAGCCTTTTACATTCTCTTCTAAGTCACGTAATAGTTGCGCTAGATTATAATCTTTTAAATCTTGTCCGTAACCACCTGTGTGGATACCTGTTAAAACAATTTCTAAATAACCAGCATCTACAAGTTGTTGTGCTTGATGCACTACTTCTTGTGGATCACGAGAACGCATTAGACCACGTGCCCATGGGATTATACAGAAAGTACAGAAGTTATTACATCCCTCTTGGATTTTCAATGAAGCACGAGTGCGGTCAGTGAAATAAGGAACGTCTAGCTCTTCATATACTCGGTTTTTCATAATGTTACGTACAGCATTGATAGGCTGTCGTTCATTTTTGTATTGTTCAATATAGCCAATCATTTTCGTACGGTCTTGCGTCCCAACTACAATATCTACACCGGGAATTGCCATAATTTCTGCTGGAGAAGTTTGAGCATAACATCCTGTTACGCAAATAACGGCATCAGGGTTTTGTCTTATTGCACGACGAATAACTTGGCGACTTTTCTTATCTCCTGTATTCGTAACTGTACAAGTATTAATTACATAGACATCAGCCTGATGGTCAAATTCTTTGCGTTCATAACCTTCATCTTTAAACAGTTGCCAAATTGCCTCTGTTTCATAGTGATTCACTTTACATCCTAATGTATGAAAAGCCACTGAAGACAAGGCTCGTCACCTCTTTCATTCAAATTCATAAGAAATTGCGGAAAGAACATACAATGGTGCCGTTTCCGCACGTAAAATTCTTGGTCCTAGTGAAATACATTGACATCCTAATCCTTGTAAAGCGGTAGCCTCTTTTCGAGAAATACCGCCTTCAGGACCAAATATGACAAGGATTGACTTATAATCATACACTTTTTTTAATTGATCAGCAAACCGAGTTCGTTCTAGTTTCTTTGCATCCTCTTCATCTGCTAAAAAGACAGCATCAAATTCCGGTACTTTTTTTAGTAATTGTGAGAAGTTCACTGGCTCTTCAATTGTCGGGATAAGCGTACGATGCGATTGCTCCGCTGCTTCCTTCGCAATTTTCTGTAAGCGCTCTTGCTTCTTTTTACCTTTTTTCCCGTCCCATTTGACGATTGATCGTTCCGCTTCAAAAGGAAGTAATGCATACATACCTAACTCAGTTGACTTTTGAACAATTAAATCAAGCTTATCACCCTTTGGCAAGCCACAAGCGATCGTCACATTAATAGGTAGCTCAGGTGAAGGCATTACATTGTCGGTTTTTTCTACATGAACGCCATCTTCATTAAAGTCCAAAATACGACTGATTGTCGCTTCACCATTATGAACTACAATAATTTCATCGCCTACACGCATGCGCATTACTTTTGTTATATGATGCGCATCTTCACCACTAATTATGGCCAGTTGATTGTCAAAGGATTCATTTATAAAATATCGTTGCATAGTAACACTCCATCAATTTGCTGATTTTCGTGAAATAATTGCTACCCAATCTTCCATCATCATTACTTCTTCAATAATAAAGCCTGCTTTGACAAGAGATGCTTTGACATCGTCCTTCTTAGGTTCAATTATTCCTGAAGTAATAAATAGGCCGCCTGGTTTTACAATTGTATAGGCATCATCTGTGAAAGTCATAATTACTTCAGCTAAGATATTCGCAACTACCACGTCAGCAGGTTCTTTTACAGTATCTAAAAGATTTCCTTGCATAACATCAATAGAGTCTTCAACCTTATTTAGCTGAACATTTTCAATTGCAGAGCGTACCGCTACTTCATCTAAATCAAGTGCATGAACATGCTTTGCTCCAAGTAATGCTGCTCCGATGGCTAAAACACCAGATCCAGTACCAACATCTACTACTGAATCCGTATCTTTTATTGTTTTTTCTAATGCTTGTAAACATAATACAGTTGTAGGATGAGTTCCAGTACCGAAAGCCATACCAGGATCAAGTTCAATGATTAGCTCATCACTATTTACAGGTTCATAATCTTCCCAAGTTGGTACAATTGTGAAACGGTTTGAAATTTTTACCGGATGATAATACTTTTTCCATGCAGTTGCCCAATCTTCCTCATTCACTTCATTGATTGTCACTTCGTTGTGACCAATATTAATGTCATAGTTTACCAGATTATTGATGGCAACTTTAATTTCTTCAACAGTTTCACCTAAAAAGCTTGTTTCAGCTAAATAAGCTTTTATAATGACACCATCCTTAGGAAAATCTTTTGGATTTAAAGCATAAATCTCACCAAATTGATCTGCACGTTCTTTACCATAATCCTCTGAATCCTCTATCACGACACCACTTGCTCCAGCTTCGTGTAGAATATTCGAAATTGCTTCAACCGCTTCACTCGTTGTATGGATGGATAGCTCCGACCATTTCACTTGTAGCCAACTCCCTTATTCACCTTTAAATTTGTTTTTAATTTTATCAAACAAAGTGCTACCTTGCTCTTCTGGGATATCCCCAGAAATACTAGCAAATTCGCGCAATAATTGTTTTTGTTTCTCAGTTAATTTCTTCGGCGTTACAACGCTTACGATTACATGTTGATCGCCAGTACCATAACCATGGACGTTTTTAACACCTTTTCCTTTTAAGCGGAATCTGTCACCAGATTGAGTACCTGTAGGAATCTTCATCTTCACTTTACCATGAACTGTTGGTACTTCAATTTCATCACCAAGTGCCGCTTGAGCAAATGTAATTGGTAATTCTAAATAAATATCATCACCGTCACGTTCAAATTTATCATCTGCACGAACATGGAATACGATGTATAAGTCACCTGCTGGCCCACCGTTAGTACCCGCTTCTCCTTGACCACTTACGCGCAATTGTTGACCATCATCAACACCTGCTGGAATCGTCACTTTGATTTTTTTGCGTTTTTTAACTGTACCTGCACCGTGACATGTTGAACATTTATCTTTGATAATTTGACCAGTACCTTTACAGTAACCACATGTACGACGGTTTACCATTTGGCCAAATGGTGTTGAAACTGTCTCATTTATCTGACCTTGGCCATTACAGTGAGAACATGTATCTTTTGATGTACCTGGTTTTGCACCAGATCCATGACAAGTTTCACAATTTTCTTCACGGGGGATTTCGACTTCAGTTTCTTTACCAAATACCGCTTCTTCAAAACTAATTGTCATGCGATATTGTAGATCATCACCTTTTGTTGGTGCATTTGGATCACGACGACGGCTTCCGCCACCACCGCCAAAGAATGAACTAAAAATGTCTTCGAAACCGAAGCCATCTCCGCCACCGAAACCACTTCCACCAAATCCTTGATTTGGATCTTGATGTCCGAACTGGTCATAGCGCGCTTTTTTCTGGTCATCACTTAGCACTTCATATGCTTCAGCAATTTCTTTGAATTTCTCTTCTGCCCCAGCCTCTTTATTCAAGTCAGGGTGATATTGTTTTGATAATTTACGATAAGCTTTTTTAATTTCGTCTTTTGACGCTGATTTTTGAAGACCTAAGACTTCATAATAATCACGTTTATTCATTTTTCACACTCCGCTCCGTTTGCATAAAATATATTGTAACATGGAAAGAACAAATGGCAAAAAACATTGAAAAAAGCCAAAGCCCGAGGCGGTCTTTGGCTTCTTTCAAAACAACAATGCATACGTTAATATACACTATTCAAGCGCCATTAAAGATGCGCTCTATTTTTTAGCATTATTTGTTATCGTCAACTTCAGTGAAGTCTGCATCAACTACACCGTCATCTTTCTTATCAGCTGTTGGGCCTTGTTCGCCTTGTGCTGCTTGTTGTTGTTGAGCTGCTTGTTCATATACTTTCATCACAAGTGGTTGAAGAATACCTTCTAATTTTTCTTTAGAAGTTTTGATGCCTTCGATTTCGCCAGTTTCAATTGCTTTTGTTAGCTCTTCTTTAGCATCTTCTACTGATTTTTTCTCATCTTCAGTAATTTGTTCACCAAGGTCAGCGATTGTTTTATCTACTTGGAAAACAAGTTGATCTGCTTCATTGCGAAGTTCAGCTTCTTCTTTACGTTTTTTATCTTCTTCAGCATGTAATTCAGCTTCTTTTACCATACGTTCGATATCTTCGTCAGATAATGAGCTATCAGATTGAATAGTAATTGTTTGTTCTTTTTGAGTTCCTAGGTCTTTAGCTTTAACGTTTACGATACCGTTTTTATCAATATCGAATGTTACTTCGATTTGAGGAATGCCACGTGGTGCAGCAGGGATATCTGAAAGTTGGAAACGACCTAAAGTTTTGTTATCAGCAGCCATTGGACGTTCACCTTGTAATACGTGAATATCTACAGCAGGTTGGTTATCTGCAGCTGTTGAGAAAGTTTGTGATTTTGAAGTTGGGATTGTTGTATTACGATCGATTAATTTAGTGAACACGCCACCCATTGTTTCGATACCAAGTGATAATGGAGTTACGTCAAGAAGTACAACGTCTTTTACATCACCAGTTAATACGCCACCTTGTACTGCAGCACCCATAGCTACTACTTCATCAGGATTTACACCTTTATGCGGTTCTTTACCTGTTTCTTTTTTCACTGCTTCTTGTACTGCAGGAATACGAGTTGAACCACCAACAAGGATTACTTGATCGATTTCTGAAGCAGATAATCCAGCATCTTTTAATGCTTGGCGAGTTGGGATCATTGTACGTTCTACTAAGTCAGCAGTAATTTCATTGAATTTTGCACGAGATAGAGAAACTTCTAAGTGTAATGGACCAGCTTCACCTGCAGTGATGAATGGTAGTGAAATTTGAGTTGTAGTTACTCCTGATAATTCTTTTTTCGCTTTTTCAGCAGCGTCTTTTAAACGTTGTAACGCCATTTTATCTTTAGCTAAATCAATACCGTTTTCTTTTTTGAATTCAGCAACTAAGAAATCGATGATTTTTTGGTCAAAGTCATCTCCACCAAGAGCGTTATCACCAGCTGTTGCTTTTACTTCAAATACTCCATCACCTAGTTCAAGGATTGATACGTCGAAAGTACCACCACCAAGGTCAAATACTAAAACAGTTTGATCTACATCTGTTTTTTCTAAGCCGTAAGCAAGTGCTGCAGCTGTTGGTTCGTTGATAATACGTTCAACTTCAAGACCAGCAATTTTACCAGCGTCTTTTGTAGCTTGACGTTGTGCATCGTTGAAGTAAGCAGGAACTGTAATTACAGCTTGTGTTACTTTTTCACCTAAATAGTCTTCAGCGAAGTCTTTTAAATGTTGTAAGATCATTGCTGATACTTGTTGAGGAGTATATTCTGTACCTTCTACATTTACTTTGTAGTCAGTACCCATATGACGCTTAATAGACATGATTGTGTTTGGGTTTGTAATTGATTGGCGTTTTGCTACTTCACCAACTTGGCGTTCGCCGTTTTTGAATGCTACAACTGAAGGTGTAGTACGTGCGCCTTCTTTGTTAGCGATAACGATTGGTTCGCCACCTTCTAATACTGATACACATGAGTTTGTAGTACCTAAGTCAATACCGATAATTTTGCTCATTTCATAGTCCTCCTAGATTTGATTCATTTTTTCGTCTCAATATTACTTTATTCATTAACTTTAACCATCGCTGGTCGTAGTATACGGTCTTTCAACTTATACCCCTTTTGTAGCTCTTGTAAAACGATTCCTTGTTCTTTAGAATCATCTTGTTCTTGCATAACTGCGTGGTGAATGTTTGGATCAAACGCTTCCCCTTCAGATGCTACAGGTTCTAAGCCTTCTTTTGTTGTTGCTTCTATTAGTGAACGGTATACCATTTCAATCCCTGTTTTCATGGATTCGGCATCTTCCGTTGTTGCCTCAACTTGTAAAGCTCGTTCGAAATTGTCTAATACCGGAAGTAAATCCGTTAACAAATTTTGCGCACGATACTTTTCTTGTGCTATGCGTTCAGTTTGTGTGCGACGTTTTAAGTTGTCAAAGTCAGCACGTAATCGAAGGAAACGACTTTCTGATTCTCCCAACTTTTGCTCTAGAGCTGCGATTTCTGCTTGATGTTGCTCCTCAACTGTTAGTTCAGGTGTTGCTTCTTCAGCTTCTACAGTGTCAGCGTCTACTACGTTTTCTTCTTGTTCATTTAGTTGTTCTTCTACAACTGTGTTTTCTTCTACTGCTTGCTCAAATTCATTTGATTTAGACACTTTTCATCCTCCTATAATGTCGCTCTCTACCTCGGTTTTTGTGTCAGTTGGCGCGTTAAATCGCCACTCATAAAGTCGAGTAATGCAACGACACGTCGATAATCCATCCTTGTAGGCCCTATAATAGCTATTGAACCACTTTGCCCCTCACCTACCAAGTAAGATGCTGTGATAACACTGCAATCTTCCATCGCTAAATGATTATTTTCAGAACCAATACGGATTTGAATCCCAGATTGGTTCAATGGGAAAATGGATTGGATTTGAGTAGTTTTTTCCATTAGTTCCATAAGCATTCGCACTTTGTTTATGTCATGAAACTCAGGTTGGTTGAACATATTCGTTTTGCCACCATAGAAGATTTTACCTTCTGATTGATGTGCTGTCACGTCTATTAATGACGAAAGTAATCCGTCATACGTCCCGAGATGTTGTTTTATAACCGCTGCCGTTTCAAGTTCGAGCTTCATTTGTAGTTGCACTAACGGAACACCAATCAGTCGTTCGTTTAAAATATTGACGACTTTCTCAATATCCGACGGGGAAAAATCCGACGGTAAAGAGAAAATGCGATTTTCCACATGTCCATTATCAGTAACGATAATAGCGACTGCTGAATCAGCTGTTAAAGGTACAATTGAAAATCGTTTAACTTTATGCAACTGTACATCCGGTCCTAATAGTATAGATGTGTAAGACGTCAATTCAGATAAAATCGTAGCTGACTTCCGAATGACTTGTTCAGTTTCCATAATCCGATCTTGGAAAACAGATTGGATTTTGTGAATCTCATTTGTTGTAATTATTTGAGGTTTTAGCAAGTGATCCACATAAAATCTGTAACCTTTTTCAGACGGAACTCGTCCCGATGAAGTATGCGTTTTTTCTAGGTAACCTAGTTCTTCTAAATCCGCCATTTCATTACGAATGGTTGCTGGACTAAAAGTAATGCCTTCCTTCTTCGAGATTTGTCGAGAGCCAACTGGTTGAGCTGACATAATGAAGTCATCTACGATTACTTGCAATACTTGTAACTGCCGATTTGTTAGCATGATCATCACCTCTGTTAGCACTCACTAAAGAAGAGTGCTAATACTATAATTAACTTATCAAATCTATTATTTTATGTCAACGGAAACGCATGTGTTTATA
This sequence comes from Viridibacillus sp. NPDC093762, assembly GCF_050279675.1. Taxonomy (NCBI): domain Bacteria; kingdom Bacillati; phylum Bacillota; class Bacilli; order Caryophanales; family Caryophanaceae; genus Viridibacillus; species Viridibacillus sp. NPDC093762. The sequence continues at coordinate 141,496 of NZ_JBNNUK010000007.1, forward strand.
GTAAAAATTCTTCAAAAACTTCATTTCCTACAAAACGTCCTTTTTTCGTTAACTTTACAGCTTCTTCATCATTTGAAATAAGACCTGCTGAAACAAGCAATTGCAGTTTTTCACTATATACACTTTCAATCGTACAGCCAAACTTCTTTTCAAAATGAGTTTTCGAAATTCCAGCTGTTTTACGTAAACCTAAAAAAAGTTCTTCCTCAATTTTTTCGTTTTGTGTAACTTCATGCGTTTTTAGTATGGGTTTTTCACCCACTTCTAATGTACTGATATATTTTTTTAATGGTGCATGATTTGAGTAACGAATACCATTGACATAACCATGAGCTCCTGCTCCAAAACCAGCGTATTCATCATTGTCCCAATAAATACGATTATGAATAGAAGAATGCCCATCTTTGGCGAAATTACTTATTTCGTATTGATTCCATCCGTGTAACTCCATTTGCTGCATCAATTCTTCATACATATCTGCCTCTTTATCTTCACCCGGCAAACTCAATTTCCCTTTGTTCATTAAGTTATAGAAAATCGTTTTAGATTCTACTATAAGCGAATAGGCTGAGTAATGTGGGAGATTCAAGTCAAAAGCAATTTTTAGTGTTTCTTTCCATTCTTCCATCGTTTGACCAGGTAATCCGTACATCAAATCAATACTGATGTTCTTGAAACCAACTTTTTTCGCTTCCTTGATCGTTTCAAAAACATCTTCATTGGAATGAGTACGCCCTAGCTTTTTCAATAACTCTGGTTGAAATGCTTGTACACCAAGACTTATACGATTTACACCACCGTTAAAAAGTACTTCTAATTTTTCTTTCGTTAATTCATCAGGATTTGCCTCCGATGTAAATTCTATTACATGCCCCATTGGAATGTACGTTTTGATCAACGTTAGAAGTCGTGAAAGTTGAGCTGGTGATAAAGATGTTGGTGTTCCTCCACCTAAAAATATTGTTTCTATATGACTGAAAGCTTCTTTGTCTTCAGACCATAATTTCATCTCCGTCCCTAATGCTTCTATATATTCATCGACCGGCTGGTTTTTGAAAAATACTTTATTAAAATCGCAATAATTGCAAATTTGATGACAAAATGGAATGTGTATATAAACACCTCTAGCCAATCTGATCCCTTCTTTCTTGTCGAAAATTGTCTGTTTATTTGTAATTTCACTCTTTAAACACGTAGCTTCATTCTATAGCATTTATGCTGAAACGCAAAACAATGGAATTAACATCCCTTTTAAACATAAAAAAAGTTACAGCGATAATAATACCCACTGTAACTTCTCTATACTGCTCTTTTATATTCAATAAGCTCTTGCTGTATATTTGGTCCTACTTGTTTAAGTTCACTCAATTTCTCTTGCATATGAGCCACTCGCGCCTCAAAAGCCAAAAGTTCAGCTTCTAACGTTGCCATTAAGTGATCCAAACGGTCGTTTCCATCACGATATTCGATTTGAACTCACTCCTTACATTAATTAATTAATAAATTCACTATATATATAGTGTTTACTAAGCTTATCAAATCTTTTGTATTTTGGATACCTCAAATCTCACTTTTTAGCGAATAATGTCGAAATTTATCCAGATTACACTTAATTCCCTCCCATATTATGTATTTTAACCTTTTAAATCCTTTTTAAACCTAATATCGTTCTTAAAGAAAAAATATCTTAGATTCACTTTTAACTAAAAAAAGCGGTGGCCATATAGAGAATTGAAATCTCCATATTGCACATCCGCTTAGTTATGTTCATTCATCTTTAAAATGAAGCTTTTACTTTAACCATTTTAAGTATCACTAAGAACAAGCGTTCTATTTTAACCACCCGTTACAATTATGAGGGAATTATTTATGATATAATTAATGCATAACACAAATTAGACAGGATGAATATATATGAATACCATTAATAACGAAAGTAAAAAACCAATAAGCGAAAAAGTGCTACGTGAAAAGATTGAGGCAAAGAATTGGAAACGAATGAGAGTTATTATTAAAGAGGAAGGGAAAGAAGATTCTAATAAAGAAATGGATACATCGGAATTTATTAAACTACAAACAGACAGTTGGCACGATGATTTCAAATGGTCATTTGGTCATGAAGCGATAAGTGATAATTTTTCTTTAGTTGAAGAAGATGATGAATTAATTGTATTAGAAGGAAGGTATGTCATCGTTGCTAAGGTAAATCCACCTGCTGATAACAGTACAATTTTCAAAAGCAGAAACCCTAAAATACAAATAGAAAAAATACAATAATATAATCTAATTTTTAACCCTCACACTAATTAAATGTGAGGGTTTTTTAATACATATTTGATTCTAATATATAGAAGAAACTTCGCATGAGAGCATTGGAAATATAACTAATCGTATAACTACCTTGCTCGAATTGTTACACAGGCTATGCTTTTTCTATATATTTTTTATTAGCTGTCATATATGTGCCATTTTTCAGACGAATAATAAAAAAAGACCAGGCTCAAAATTAAATGATTACCTGGGCTTTATGTATAGTTATATTATGAACACCAGTGATTTCTTTATAAACTCAAAAATTATTTACCTCAAATTTTAAACTGTCTACAAATTCGTTAATTTGTTCCATTTTTACTTTTAGACATAGTGCAGGACCAGTTTCTGATGCACTATGATTATTCTTCTCCCCTGCATCTAACACAAAAATTAATCTATAATAAGGCTCCCATTCATCCCTTTTATGTTCGGGCACTTGAAGAAAACCATGTCCAGGATAATAATAATTACCAAATAGAGGAATGTGATAAATACACAAGCCTGGATCATGAGGCTCTAGCATACTTAGATGCATAGTATCGATTTGTTTTAAATCATCTAATAACTTTAAGAAATCTCTCTTTAAGCAAACGATTTCTGTATGCACCTCTGGAAAAGCAGGACCAGAGCGGAAATGAATGTGGAATTTTACACTCGCATCATTAACTAATTTTAAATTTATTTCAACATCACAACTGGGTTGACTAAAATAATCTTTTAATAAAGCCATAAATAATTCCCCTTTACCCTAATTAGCGTCTGGTTATACTAGATAAATTACAACAATCAGATTCGCCTTCGAATCTGCAAGAATACTTTCACGTAACGCTTTTTCTTCAGCGCTCATTTGTGCAGGTGTAGATGGCGTACTTTGCTATTGTAAAAGTTGTTGTGGTACATTTTTAAATTTCATCGCCCATTCTTCATTAAACGAATACGCAACAGCTTGATTAGCTTCAATTACCTCATCGCAAAGACCAAATTCTAAACACTGTTCTGCAGTTAGCCACGTATCTTCTTCTAGCATTTCTCACAATTTTTCTTCTGTCATTTTGTCCCCTGCTCGATCTAGATAATGTTGGCACATTGCTTTACTAATACGTTCCACATCATCGGCTGATTTACGCAGTTGCTTTGCATTCTCCCAAGCCCCTGTCATCGCATGATGAATCATCATTACTTCATTGGCTGGCATTATAATACGTTTAGAAATCATCGGTAAAACAGATGCGGATGACGCCGCTACTCCATCGATATGCGAAATAATGTCAGTAGTCACCTTACGTTTTGATTTAAAACTTGTGTTAGGATCTGCGATGTTTTCGATAACTCGTTGTAACTCCGTGTTGGCCTTCTCTGCTAATGCGCCATTTGCAAATGTGTTTAAATCAAGCATACTTTAAGTATCATTCAAGGGATTTTGAATAAGTCTTTAAAGCAAGCTGTGTACCCTTATAAGTACATGAACGAGAATCCCATGCAATATGTCGAATTGATGAAAGAAACGGATAGAAAGCCTACTAAAGATGATTTAAAGATACAGTCACAAGAAAGTTTGAAAAAAATTAGTTCTGCGTTAGATGAAAATCATCCTTTTTATTTACCTTTTCACATCGGGTTGCATTGCGGTCTACGAGTAGGTGAAGTATGTGGACTTGAATGGAAGCATATAAATTTTGAAGAAAAAACGATTGAAATTGAACAACAACTGACAGGAAAAAAAGACGTGGATGGGAAAGTGAATTGGGTCGTTGGATCACCAAAGTCTAAATCAGGTTATCGAACTATTCCAGTTGGAGATACTCTTATCAATATTTTAAAAAAGGCAAGTACTCGCCAAAAGCAAAATAAATTAAAGTACGGCGAATTTTATCGTCAAAGTGATATTGGTAATTTTGTATGTAAAAAAGAAAACGGAGAGCATTGTACACCTGCTGTTATTAAATATCATACTAGGGAAACTATCACTAAAAAACTTGGTGTAGATTTTAATTATCATTCTTTACGTCACGACGTTAATTGAAAATGGATTACCAGTTAAAACTGTTCAAAAACGATTAGGTCATAGTCGTGCAGCAATAACTGAAGATAGATATGTACACCTAACTAAAAAGATGGCAAGAGATGCTGCTGATGTCTTCGATTCCATAGCAAAAGATTTATAATTTGCTGGCGAAATTTTAAAAGCGGTGGCATCACGGTGGCAAAAGCCACCGAATGATACCGAATCACTTTTTTGTTTTGTTTAAAAGTATTGATATATCAATCTTATTTCTTTGGCGTATCATCGTCCATTTTAAGTACAGCCATGAATGCTTCTTGAGGTACTTCAACTGAACCTACTTGTTTCATACGTTTTTTACCTTCTTTTTGCTTATCTAAAAGTTTACGTTTACGAGAGATATCGCCACCATAACATTTAGCTAAAACGTTTTTACGCATTGCTTTAATAGTTGATCGTGCCACAATTTTCTGACCGATTGCTGCTTGAATCGGTACTTCAAATTGTTGACGCGGAATAAGATTTTTTAGTTTTTCAACGATGACTTTACCACGTTCATATGCAAAATCATTGTGTACAATAAAGCTTAGTGCATCGACTTGTTCACCATTTAAAAGGATATCCATTTTCATCAATTTAGAAGGGTGATAGCCTATTAATTCGTAATCGAAAGAAGCATAGCCTTTCGTACTTGATTTTAATTGGTCAAAGAAATCATAGACGATTTCAGAAAGTGGAATCTCATAGTAAATGCTTACACGAGTTGAATCAATATAATCCATTGTCATAAAATTACCACGTTTACGTTGGCAAATTTCCATAACAGCTCCAACATAATCGTTCGGTACCATAATTGTTGCTTTTACATATGGTTCTTCAATACGGTCGATTTTTTGTGGATCTGGCATCATTGACGGATTATCCACTTGAACTTCAGAACCGTCTGTCATCTGCACATGGTAGATTACGCTAGGTGCAGTAGTGATTAGATCGATTTTGAATTCACGTTCAATACGTTCTTGAATGATTTCCATATGAAGTAAACCTAAGAAACCGCATCGGAATCCGAAGCCTAAAGCTTGTGAAGTTTCAGGCTCATATTGTAATGCAGAGTCGTTAAGCTCTAGCTTTTCTAATGCATCACGAAGATCATTGTACTTAGCAGTATCGATTGGGTATAAACCACAGTAAACCATAGGATTTAACTTACGATAACCAGCTAATGGTTCTGTTGCAGGGTTGTTTGCTAATGTTATTGTATCCCCTACGCGCGTATCCCCTACGTTTTTAATAGATGCAGTTAAGAAACCTACATCACCGACAGTTAGCTCTTTGCATATTGTTGGCTTAGGTGTTGATACACCTACTTCAACAACTTCAAATTCTTTTCCAGTTGCCATCATACGGATTTTATCGCCTGCTTTAACTGTTCCTTCTACAACTCGGATATAAGTAATTACACCTCGATATGAATCATATAAAGAATCGAAAATCAAAGCTTTTAGAGGCGCATCAGGATCACCTGTAGGTGCTGGTACTTTTTCAACAATTTGTTCTAAAATATCTTCAATACCGATACCTGCTTTAGCAGAAGCAAGTACTGCTTCAGATGCATCTAACCCGATGACATCTTCTACTTCTTGACGTACACGTTCTGGATCTGCCGAAGGTAAATCGATTTTATTAATAACAGGAAGAATTTCAAGATCATTGTCTAATGCTAAATATACGTTCGCAAGTGTCTGTGCTTCAATACCTTGTGCTGCATCGACAACTAAAATAGCACCTTCACAAGCTGCAAGACTACGAGATACTTCGTAAGTGAAATCGACGTGTCCAGGGGTATCGATTAAATGGAATGTATAAATCTCTCCATCTCTAGCTTGATAATGTAATTGAACTGCATTTAATTTGATGGTAATGCCACGTTCTCTTTCTAAATCCATAGAATCTAGAAGCTGATTTTTCATCTCACGGGAAGTTAAACTTTTGGTAGTTTCCAATATACGGTCTGCTAATGTTGATTTCCCGTGGTCAATATGAGCAATAATGGAGAAATTTCTAATATTTTCTTGTCGTTTCAAACGTTCTTCTCTGTTCATGCGTGTCCACTCCTATATAAACTATTTTGAATTATAGCAGTGAACAGCTATTTTATGCAATATTATGATGAAGTTTGATTTGAAAATGCTTCCGAAATTGCTCTTGCTAAAATGGCAATGGTACGGTTCAATTCATCTTCAGTATTATCTACTCCACCTAATTCAACTACTAGCAGTTTTTTCGAGAGATCTTGGTTATATATTCCATTTACGCCCGAACCTTCTTTTTTTATAACACCTCTAGAGATATTAGGAACTAGTTGATTTAAATGCGCAGATAGCTGTGCCGCGTAAGCCTCATTAAATTTGTATTGTTTATTTTCAGCACCAACAACGATAGCAATACGTGCATATTTTTCACCATCTAAGGCTGTTGTTGTGGCTTTTTTATTTGCTGAATCACGATGGATATCTAGCACCAAATCATATTCTTTTTTATCTAATTGTTTTTTCACATATGGCCGTACAGCATCATACGCTTTATATAAAGATATATTTTTCTTCTGCATTTCTGTCATCGTATCAACTTCTAAAATATCAGTTGAGAGATCATTTTGTTTAAAATGAGCTTCGATGACTGACCCTAGTTGTAAAACATTAGTTGCGTTATGATAGGCTGTTATTTTCTGTTGTCGGCTTTTCAAAATAGGATAGTAAGCTTCATGGGAATGCGTGAAATATATTAGTGTTTTAAATGAAGCGTCCTTATTATCTATCAAAGCATTTTTTTCAGTGGCAGTATTGGCAGCATAGACTATTTTCGTATCTTGTTTTGATGATGTTGTTGTTGCCTCTTGCTGTGGCCAGATTGGTAACTTCACAGTAATAATTGGAAGCATAAAGAAAAAGCATAGAAGACCAATCCACATTTGCATTTTCCGTCGCATATAACATCCCCCTCCTCCTATCAATGTATGGAGGAGGGGAGCTAATTAGAACATTCTACGTACTTTCAATCCATTCCGTTAACGTATCAGAAATCAGGTATGCATAATTGTGTACCCACTCATCTATGTTTTTCGGTGTTACAAATAATCGATCGTGCCCTACGAGAGACTCTTCAAATAGCTGTAGACGTTCTTCTTTCGGCCAAGTCGACCATTCACCAAAAATAGGTTTAATCACTTCTAAATCTACTTTTGACGTGTCTGATGGTCTCCATGGAGTTACGGACAAAGCGGAGGATGGACTATTTTTTTCCTGTATTTTGGCTGCAATAGATTGAAAAAGTGTATCGACAGCATCTGCGATAAGTACTGGCCCATCGACAACAGTAGGTAGGCCTATTGCAGTTACAGGACAACCAATTGTTTCTTTTGAAATTTCTTTACGCATATTACCTACACCAGATCCAGGATGAATTCCCGTATCTGTCATTTGAATGGTTTTACAAAGTCGGTTACTTGCCCTTGTTGCAAGTGCGTCTACAACAATAACTAGTGCAGGTTTTATTTGCTCAGCTAATGCTTTTATAAAAGAACTCGTTTCATAGCCAGTCTGTCCTGTTACCCCGGGAGCATAAATAATACAACGCTCTTGAATGGATGTTGTACTATTTTGTAACTCATCAATAGCTAGCGGCCCTACTGCATCGGGTGTAATCGTCTTATTCCCTAGTCCGATGATAAGTACTTTGTCATCCTTGTTATCTTTAATAAAAGGATGAAGTGTTGTTAATTCCTCTGCTAAAACTTCTCCCAGTTGCTTGAACCCTTCCTCATCATCTGGTGTTAATGTCGGAACAGTAAAAGTAAAATATGTCCCTTCTTTCTTTCCTATTTCTTCTGCACCACTCGAATCGACATCTACACGTGTAATTTTAACGCGTCCGCGCTCTTCCTCCAATATCTTAATACCTGTGGATTCACGCAGTGTTTCGCGTTCTTCTGCGGTCTTATGATTGACAAATTCTTCCGTCTCATCTACTAAATCTGTACGATACCATTTATTATTTTCCAAACTAATCACCTCACTTTTTATTTTGCTCTAACTGTCAAGTAAATATTCTTTGCATTTGATGCTTGATTTTTATACTGTGATTTGCTAAAATGATGACTGTTGTATAGACACTTGAAACAGTTGAGAATTTACTCATCTCGATCCTTTTTAGGAGGTGAAAGTTAATGCCAAATATTAAATCTGCTATCAAACGCGTAAAAACTAACGCAAAAGTTAATGCACAAAATTCGCAAGTGAAATCTGCTATGCGTACTGCTGTGAAAAAAGCTGAAACTGCTTTAGTTGCTAAAGAAGATAACGCAAAAGAACTTTTAAGCGTAGCTGTTAAATCATTAGATAAAGCAGCATCAAAAGGCTTAATCCACAAAAACGCAGCTTCTCGTCAAAAAGCTCGTTTAATGAAAAAAGCTTAATCCATAATGGATTCAAAGGGACTAGAGATCATTCTCTAGTCTTTTTTTGTGTTTAAAATTTATATATTTTTTATGAATTACATTAAAGCAAATTGTTGTTATCTACATACTAACAGCTCCTTAGAAAACGGCGACATAAAGTGATTTCGTATTAGTATAACTAAAGATTTCCAACACTATTTGCTGCAATTTGGATTCATAAAGTCACCTTCGCGTTATTTTATTCAAAAAAACTCCAATTAACTATTAACCACAAATCTTTAAATAAAAGGAAATATTGTTATAATAAAAACTACACTGTATCTACCAAGTCTTTTCCCAAAAGCACGTAGTACGGTTTTAGAGACTTATTTGGAAAGAAGGTATTATGCATGGATATAACTTTTTTATTCATTAGTTTTTACTTAACTCCAATTTTAAGCATTATTTTTTGTCTAAATCTCGTGGCAATCCTAAAAAAAATAAAGAGAGATGAAAAAACTGCTACAAATACTTTTTGGCTTACAACATCATTTCTTTTGATTGTATGGAGTATTGCAGTATCAGCTATATTAGGTACATAAGACTTTTTTAGCAAAAAAGTTCTTATAAAATTTAACGATTTATTCATTTTTATAAAAATAGCAATTAAGACTTTTTTAACAATCCAGTGACGATTTGTTTTATATTATATGTGTAGTTGATTGGAGCGGAGGTGACGACTCCTTCGGGAAAAGCGGGACAGTCCACGACCCTGCAGGAGCGTAGCGACGAAGCGACTTGGCGCCCGCCCGCGGAAAGCGTCCACAGTAGTGGAAATCAACGGTCTTATCTATTAACGTGTATATATTAATATAAAAAAGACTGTATAGAAATTCGAATTTCTATACAGTCTGATGCACTCACAACAGAGAGTGCTTTCCTCTTAAATTGGTCTCATCATAAATAATTCTAAAAAGCGTTCTCTTCTACCGCTCATTGTTTTTAACTGATAATCAACTTCACTTAATCCAAATAATGCTTTTAGTAAACTATCTTCTGAAATTTTCCTACGCTCTTCAACAATCCGTTTAACTCGATAAGGATTAACCTTTAGTTGTTTGGCAATTTGTTGCGAATGATATCCCTTTTTTAGTAAATAATAAACATTCGACATTAAACGAATCTGGGATGCAAGTAAAGCTACTAAAGCAATAGGCTCTTGCTTTTGTCGAATAAGATCATGGTAAATCGTTAAAGCACTAGAAACATCTCTGTGTAAATAAGCATTGAGCATCTTAAAAGCATCTTGCTCAAGCGTTTTCGCAACCATTTCCTCGACAAGAGCTTGCGTAATTGTCTTTTCATCACCTAAATATAAGCTCAACTTTTCTATCTCTGACTGTAAATGAAGCATGTCCATACCTACTAGCTCGATTAATTTACTAATAGCATCTTGGTCGATTGTTTTTTGTTGCTGACTTACTTCATTTTGCACCCAAACCATTAAATCATTTTCTTTTGGTGTTTCAGCAAGCATATAAACAGCTCTATCTTTCATTAACTTAGATACTTTTTTACGCTCATCAAGTTTTTCATAAGGAGCAATGAAAATTGTAATCGATGTATCTGACGGATGATCTAGCCATTTTTCTAAGCGTTTTAAATCATGGTCAATTTTTTCCTTACCCTTTTCTGTTGCTTTTAAGAACGATGCATTTTTCGCAATGATTAGTTTTTGACTTGAGAAAAATGGGATCGTATCAGATTCATCAATCACATAATCAACTGGTTGTTCATCCAAATCAATAGTGATTGTTTCAATATCTCCATCTTCTTCAAGTTGAGTTTTAATGCGCCTGATTGTTTCATCTATAAAATAAGACTCTAAGCCTACAAGTAAATAGACTGGCTGTAAGTCTCCTTTGTTTATACTTTTCCATAATGTTGAAAACATAGTCTCACCTCTAATTGACATTAGTTATAGTATACCGTAATTTTCTCATTTTGTTAGTTTGAACAAATTGTGTCATTCTAGAGTAGGCATCTATTTTTACCTTTTCAATATAGCTTTTTTAATAGGCATACCGTATAATTAATGAGAATTAGGAGGGGTAGCAATGAATCCATTTGAAGAAAATGTACAATCAAAGCGTAACGACGCAATCGACTCAGGAGTAGGTTTTGGCGTATCATTCGCATTTTTCGCACTTATTTTTATCATTGCGACTGTCGTCGATTACGCATCTTTATAAGATACAGTTAAAAAGACATTGTCAATTTGATGATGTCTTTTTCTGTTTGTACAGATCTATTGTTTTAAAAACTATAAATCCATTTTTGGTAACCGTTACTTCAATTGTCCCCACTTCAGCCGTATTTAAAGTTGGAAACTTCATCTCTTCAAACCTCGCTACAACATCCTTATTCGGATGGCCGTAGCGATTATTTAACCCACTAGAAAATAAAGATAAACGAGGCTGTACTAAATTTAAGAAAGGTTCAGTTGAAGACGTTTTACTCCCATGATGCCCCACCTTTAAAATGTCCAAATCCGAAATAGATTCTGTATACTTTTCTACCAAGGTCATTTCCCCTGATTGTTCTATATCACCTGCAAACAAAGCTTGAAAACCAGAATATTGTAATAGTAAAACAAGGGAGTCATCATTGCCTTCGTAAATCAGATCAGTTGGGGATAAATAAGATAATGTAGTGTCCCCATGTTTCCAACTCATCCCTGCCATCTGCTCACGAATTGGGATGTTCTCCTTTTGTGCGAGTTCTACAACATCTTTCATAACTGACTTTTGCCAAGAGTTTGGGGACACATGAATTTCCTTAACTCTAATTTCTTCCATAACCTCTTCAGCACCTTCAACATGGTCTGCATCAGCATGTGTTAATATAAGCTTATCTACAGCTCGTATACCACTTCCTTTTAAATAAGGAACAACAATCCCTCTCCCAACTTCATAAGGCTTTCTAGACTCCTTCCACAGCTCCTGATCAAACCTTAGTACTCCCCCAGTATCTATGACATAAATTTCCTTACTAAATGGCAATTCAATTATAGTACAGTCTCCTTGTCCAACACTTAAAAATGTAATTTTTAATTCCTTATGCCATGAAGGACTTTCATGAATTACAAATGCAGGAAATAAAAGTGTCAAAGTAATAAGAAACCAATGTTTCCTCTGTTCTATCTGTATTAATACTATAATGACACTAACAAATGCTAAAAGTAGGAGCCCGAAAGAGGGTCTTCCAGGAGCCCACATTTGATATGGAGTATCCTGTAACCACATAATGACTAAGGACAATAACTCACGAGTAGGTTCATAAAGGAAGAAACAAAGCCGCGCCAATGGATTTGCTACATATGTTAGCAGTAATAATAATAAATTTGCTGGCAGCACGATAAATGAAAATAACGGGACAAAAAAGATATTTGCAATGAATGAAGATAAGCTAATTTCAAAGAAATGATATAAAAGCAACGGATAGACGAGTAACTGACAAACGAAGGTAATCGCAAATGATTGTTGCCAGGCATTTCTCGCTAAAGAAAATATATGTCCTGAAAATAATAACGAAATAGTCGCTAAATAAGATAACTGGAAACCAATTTGAAACACTACACTTGGTTGCAATAGCACAAACCCAATAAAACTCAATGCTAGTGCATCATCAATTGCTATACGATTCGAGACAATTCTACTTAGCATTACAAGCTCTACGACCGACACCGCCCGCCAAACCGACGGCGCACCACCTGCTAAGCAAGCATAAACAGGTAACGTTATGATAAGAACCCATGTCGCTTGTTCTCTGCGTATACGCAATCTCAGTAATAATTCATACACAAGCATCGAAACGAGCCCAACATGCAAGCCTGAGATAGCAAATAGATGTGTTATACCAAGTTTCTGATACGCCCGCTCAACATCTATCTCGACATTTTCACGTTCACCAATTAAAAGCGACTGTGCTTCAGCTACTAAACTTTCTGGAAATGTATTTTCTATATGTTTTTTCACTTTAAACCTTTGCTCAGCGAAAAATGTAGAGAGTGATTTTTCTTTTTTCACAAACCGAAAACTCTTGACTTCAAAAACACCTTGCGCATTATTGCTTTCAATATATTTTGGCATAGAAAAAGCGTAACGATGTGCAGGCATCGAAGGTTCAACTAATTCGCCTGAAACTTGAAAAACTGTGCCACTTAATGATTGCTCTTCAAATTTATTCTTTTGCTCTTCTGATTGGAGGGTGAAAATAATATATATTTTTTGACCATTTGGCAAAATTGCAAAGCCTCTTAGCTTTTGTCCATTCACCTTATATTGATCGGTCCAAGTAATATTTAAATCGTTTGGTATAGGGGTAAGTCTTGCAGATAAAATATGTGAGAAATAACTATAAGAGGAGAGAGTAACAAAAATGATACATAGAATTATGACTATCTTTTCTTTTTTTAAATATAGACAAACACTATAGGGGATTAGTATAAATAGTAACTTTACCGATTCATGAGCAGCAATCGTTGCTAATAGAACCGGCAAAGCAAAGTAGATTATTTTATGTCGGATATTTGTAAGCCAAATAGCTCTTTCACCTTCTCTTCAAAAGGTGCCAATTCCTCATTTGAAGCACCGCTGTCACGTAGCTTATTTAATAGTTCGACGTACAGCGCCATTTTCTCATTGCTTAAGAAGTCAATCTTACGATCATCAAAAGGAACATGAACAACATTAACACCAGCTTGCTTAAACAATTCAATGGCATACTCGTTGTTTTTGTAATCCGTTGCGTAATATAAATTATGAATTCCTGATTGAATAATAGATTTTGTACAAGGTAGACAAGGGAAATGCGTCACATATAAATCTGCACCATTTGTTGATGTGCCGTATTTTGCACATTGCAATAATGCGTTTGTTTCTGCATGCACTGTACGAACACAATGGTTATCCACAACGTAACATCCTTTATCGATACAATGGTCATCTCCAGAAATCGAACCGTTATAGCCCCCTGCAATAATACGTTTATCACGGACAATTGTCGCACCAACAGCTAATCTTGTACATGTACTTCTTAATGCTAATAAATGGCTTTGTGCCATGAAAAATTGATCCCAAGTAATACGCTCCATATGAATGCCTCCTGAATTAATCGTTCTACTATAAATTTAGCCATAATCAACTAAAACCGTCAATGGATCATTTATTGAACAGTAATAAAGTCGCGTAAATTTTCAAACGTTTTATCGCCAATTCCTGAGACATTTTTTAGATCTTCTATCATTTTGAAAGGACCGCTGTCATCACGATAGCTTAAAATCGCTTTTGCCTTTGAAGGGCCGACTCCGTTTAAAGTCATAAGTGCTGCTTCATCAGCCGTATTTAAATTGACCTTATCTGACTGACTACCAGTTTGACCACCACTACCTGATTGAGTAAAGGGGGTGGTAGTCGATTGTTGAACACTAGCAATCTCTTGTATTTCCGAAGGTTCTTCACCTATTTTGGGTACATAAATAACCATTTCATCTTGCAACCTCTGGGCATGGTTGATACTTACTGAATCAGCATTTTTTGAATAGCCTTCAGCAAGTAAAATTGCATCAATCACTCGACTGTCTGCAGATAATGAGTAAACACCTGGGTTTTTGACTGCACCTTTGACATCCACAATAATGGATGTATCCGCAATAATACCTTGTGACTCATGTTGCTCTTTATTTAATGGTTCTTCCACTTTTGTTTTTTCTGGGATTGTTTCGAAAATGTCGGTTTGGGGAGTGTCCGACTGGTTTTGGGAGAAGTAGAAATAAAAAAAGCACGACAAAATCAAGATCCCTGGGAGGAGATACTTTTTGCCATACTGCTTCAAAAAAGAAGGAATTAGTCCGCACCATCCTTTCTTTTCAGAAGGCATAACATACGAAGCTAATTCCATATTATAGTATTTTATAGTAATTGAAAAGAGATTATTTCACAGCGTGGAAGAATAATCGTTCAGATTCTGCTTCTGGTGCTTCTTCCGTATAATCTGCTGTAATTGACACATTAGAAAATCCAGCGTCACTAAGCCATTTAACGTATTGCTCAACAGGAAATGTACGTTGGTAATGGTACTCTTCAAATCGTTCGAAAAGTTGCTCATTTACTTGTACGTAAAACGTCATATCATGGTGTACTGAATGCGGATCTTCCCCTGCCTCTGTATCCCAAATATAAGTAATTTCTCCGTCATCATACGTAAATGGACCATCTAAGAAAATGACATCCATTTTGAATAATGAATGAACATCAAAGAATAAATGACCACCATCACATAGTGACTCATAAATGCGTTCAAATGTAGCTACCACTGCCTCTTCATCTTTTAAATAGTTCAAGGAATCAATTGGAATCGTAACAACATTTAAATCAGAAAACCCATCTAGCTCGTCCATTGATTGACAAAACAATGGAATAGTTAGTTGTTCTTCCATAAAGCGTTCACTTGCAATCGCTAGCATTTCTTCCGATAAATCGACACCACTAACAGCATATCCTTGTCGTGCAAATTTTGCAGCCATTACGCCCGTACCACAACCAACATCTAATAATTTTGGTGCATTTGTGCTCGGTGCATGTTTCACTACCCAATCTACATACTGATCATACGGGATATCTGTCATTAATGTATCGTATACTTCGGCAAAACGCTGGTAACTACTCATAGCTCATCAACATCGACGAATGGAGCATCTCCCCATAAGCGTTCCAAGTTATAAAAAGTACGTTCATCACGGTGGAATACGTGTGCCACAACATCTCCCATATCTACTAATACCCAGCGAGCTGCGTCAAAACCTTCTATACGTTTTACTTCATAGCCTTCTTTATGTGCTACATCTACCATTTCACGTGCAATTGCTTGCACTTGACGATCAGAATTGGCATGACAAACGATAAAATGATCTGCTAATGGTGAAATTCCTTGCATATTCATTACGACAATATCCTCCGCACGTTTGTCGTCTGCGGCTTTATATGCAAGTTGTAGTAAAGTTTTAGTCATTCTTTCACTTGTCCTCTCTTTAACATCAAATCGTTATAACATTTGAATGAATCCGGATATACCGGCTGATTTTTATTTATTAAAAACATGATGGAATGACGTATACACGCAATCATCACTTCGTTTAAATCGTCACCTTTTGCAGCAGCACGTAATTCTTCTACACCAGGATATCGACGATTTGGCTCTATCATATCTGAAATATAGACAATCTTCTCTAAATCACTCATCTCTTTACGTCCTGTTGTATGGTAGCAGATGGCGTTTAGTATGTCTTGATCTTCTATTTTATATTCTTTTTTCGCAACATAAGCTCCCATTGGTGCATGCCAAAGTTCATGATGGTATTTTAATAGAGTCGGATCCATCTCTTTATCGATAATTTTCGATTTCATCCAATCTCGATCAGCATACTTGCATGAATCATGAAGAATTGCTGCTGTTTCTGCTTTTTTTGGATCGCTCCCAAAGCGTTCTGCCAATGTAATTGCCGTTTCAGTAACACCAATTGTATGGATATAACGTTTTTCGGGCATACGGTCTTTCATCGCTAATAATAATTCATCGCGTTCCATATAACCCTTCCTCTCGTATATACTGTTCAACTTCTGTTGGTACTAAAAAAGTAATTGTGCGATTTGTCTGCACCCGCTCTCGAATTATAGTTGAAGATAACTCAATAAGTGGCGCATCTATTATTTGCACGGGGTATGTTGTTTCTGCTTTCGAATGAGGACGTTTAACACCAACGAACTTCACAAACTCTAGTAGTTCATCAATTTTATACCAGTGATCAAGCATATCTATCATATCGCCACCGATTATAAAATAAAATTCAGAGTCAGGTTCACTTGCAGTTAGCTTCCTCATTGTTTCATACGTATATGAAATGCCACCACTTTCTATCTCAAAAGGCTCAAGTTTAAAGTGCTCATACGAAGCAATAGAAAGCTCCGTCATTTTCATACGGTCTTCAGCAGTGGCATCGTTAGTCGTTTGCTTATGAGGTGGTATGGCATTAGGCATGAACCTTACTTCATCTAGCCCAAGTGCATCATATACTTCATTTGCCATTATTAAATGTCCATTATGAGGTGGATTGAACGTACCACCTAATAAACCAATTCGTCGCATAAAACCAAATCCTTATTTAGATTTTGGTAATTCAATACGTTTGTTATCACGAGATTCTTTATATAATACAACTGTTAATCCAATTAATTGCACAAGTTCTGCACGAGCACCTTTAGCTAATGCTTCTGCTACTTCATGCTTATCTTCTTCACAGTTATCTAAAATACGAACTTTCAATAATTCGCGTACTTCAATTGCTTCTTTAATATGTTTGATTAAAGCGTCATTCACTCCGCCTTTACCTACTTGGAAAATTGGATTTAAATGATGTGCTTCCGCACGTAAAAAACGTTTTTGTTTACCTGTTAACATTATTTCCTCCTAATTGCTCCGTTAACGACTCTTTCATAGAAGTCGTATTAGGGAACTGTCCTAACCAATGATTAAATGCTAAAGCACCTTGATGAACGAACATTCCTAATCCTGTCACCACGGTTGCCCCGCGTTGTTCTGCCGCCTGTAAAAAAGGCGTCATTAAAGGATTATACACAATATCCGCCACAATTGCTTTAGTTGCGAGCTGATCTAGTTCAAATGGCAGTTGTAATGTACCATTTTGTAGACCAGCTGGTGTTGTTTGAATTAAAATATCATATTCACCTAACGTTGCTTCTGCTTCCTTCAGTGAAATTGCATTTGCACTACTGCCTAACTCCTGACAGATTTGTTCTGCATTCGCTACAGTGCGGTTGGCAATCGTAATCGTTTGATAACCAGTATGTTGCAGCGCAAAGGCAATACCTCTCGCTGCTCCACCAGCTCCAATTAATAGCACACTGCCATCACGGTGAGTGTCTCCAATTGCTTCTTCCAGTGAACGTACAAAGCCTAGACCATCTGTATTATAGCCTTTTAACTTGCCACCCACTTGTCTAACAACCGTATTCACAGCACCCATTTTTTCCGCCATTGTATCAAGCTCATCTAGAAATGGGATGATCGCAGTTTTATGTGGGATTGTCACATTCCAGCCACTTGCTCCAAGCATTTTCAAAGACTTTATAGCGTCTTCTAATTGCTCAGGTAACACATGGATTGGTAAATAAGCTGCATCTAAATTTTCTTCTGAGAACCACTGATTGTGCATTACCGGAGACATCGAATGCTCGATAGGATCTCCGATAACTGCAAACCATTTTTTCATATCAAAATCCTCCTAAATAAGAGATGGACGAATTTGAACTTCCACACCTTTAGGAGCATATGCTGCAATGACAACATTTGCATTTTGAACGGTAATCCAACCTAAACCAGAAAAGACGATATCTGTTTTTGCTTCTTTAATAGAGAATTCATAACGCACTAACTCTGGCAATTGATCGATATACTTTTCAGAAGGTGGAGCTAATAACTCACCTCTATGGGTTTCATATAAGTCATCTGCTTTTTCTAATTTTGTACGATGAATCTGTAAATCATTTGCAATATGAACAGTGAATGCAGCACGAGAACCTTGTATAAAATCAAAGCGTGCTAATGCACCAACAAATAATGTTTGGCCTTCGTTCAATTGGAATACTTTTGGTTTTATTTCTTTTTTCGGCATAATATATTTAAGTTCAGACGGATCTAAATAATGTGCCATTTGATGATGATTAATAATTCCTGGAGTATCAAAGATTGCTTTACCATCCTCTAAAGGAATTTCAATCATATCTAAAGTTGTTCCAGGGAAATAAGATGTCGTAATCACTTCTTTTTCACCTGTTGCCTGTTTTATAATACGGTTGATAAAAGTTGATTTACCAACATTCGTACAACCAACTACATATACGTCTTGTCCACGACGATATTCATCGATAGCAGCCATTGCTTCTTGCATGCCCATTCCTTTATGTGCACTTACAAGCATAACGTCAATTGGTTTTAATCCTAATTTCTTCGCTTCTTGCTTAAGCCAGTTAACAACTTTTTGTTTCTTCACTGACTTTGGTAGTAAATCTGCTTTGTTTGCAATTAATAATACAGGATTATTGCCTACAAAACGGTGTAAGCCAGGTAACCAGCTTCCATTGAAATCAAAAATATCAACAATTTTAACGATTAAGCCATTTTGTTGACCTAAACCGTTTAAAATACGTAAGAAATCATCATCCGTTAATGCTACCGGTTGTAATTCATTATAATTTTTCAAACGGAAGCATCGTTGACAGATGATACTTTCCTTTTCAAGAGATGAAGCCGGTGCATAACCTGGCGCTTTTGAATCGTCTGTTTGAATAATTGTTCCACAGCCGATACAATTTGGCATTTCATTCATTTATTTATTCCTCCCAAGTTTTGACACCATGTTTTTTCAAATAATTAAAGACACGTCTTTCGACCATGCGATTAAAGCGTGTGACGAAGCCATCAGAAAGTGCAACTGGCTTCACAAGAATAGTGTGTATGCGAAGACGATTTCCACCAAGGACATCCGTCAGCATTTGATCGCCTACCATGACAACTTCATGTCGCTGCATATTCAGTCTTTTTAAAGCACGCTTAAAAGCATTCCCCATTGGCTTTCGAGCATTGAAGATATATGGTAGCTCTAACGGATCAGCAAATGCTTTTACACGAAGCTCTTTGTTATTTGAAACGATCATTACTTGAATACCTGCTTCACGAATTATTTTCAGCCATTCGATTAGCTTTTCAGTCGCATCTGGACGATCCCATTCGACAAGTGTATTATCCAAATCTGTAATAATTCCGCGAACACCAAGTTGCTTTAGTTTGTCAGGTGTAATTTCATAAATTGATGTGACAAATTCTTTTGGCATTAAAAAGTTATACAAATCATGTTCCCCTTATCTATCATAGTCAACGTTATTTAGTGTTTAATCACTAAACTAGACGTATTCTCTTTAATTCACTTTATCGATTATAACATATGTGCGAACGCTTCTCCCACACGAATCCGTCCATCTTTCACAACATTTTCAAGGAATACCGCACGATTCTTTTCAAAAATCATGACAACTGTCGAACCAAAAGTGAAATAACCAACTTCTTCACCCTTTTCCCAAGTGTCCGACGTATTCGTCAATTGAATAGAATTTACGAACATTGCACCTACTTTTATCACTTCACAATGAGCGCCACTATTCGTTTTTAGCTCTGTAACACTACGATAATTGCCAGAAATCGGCTTATCACCATATGTAAGACCAGTGCCGTTAACTGGATATGACTTCGCACCAAGTATATATTGGCGAACAACTTTCCCATCAATCGGACTATGAATACGGTGATAATCTCTAGGACTTAAGTAAAAAACAATATATTGGCCATTTTCAAATGTTTTCGCATGCTCTTCCTTACCTAAAAGATCGACTAAATCATAGGTTTTCCCTTTTACAAAAAACGATGTATTATTTTCAATCGTTCCAAACGATTCTATTTTTGCATCAACAGGACTTACATACATTTCTGGATTATAATCAATTGGTCTTGCTTCTGACACGAGTTTACGTGTGAAGAAATCATGTAAACTCGTAAAAGATTGCATGTTTTTTGAAACCTCGCCCGTTTCAATATCGTATATATCAATATAGGACGGTATTATCTTCTTACTTATAGCCGATGTGGTAAAGCGTTTTAATAGCACCGAAGACCATTTACCATTCGTTAGTTCAATCGCTTTTTGATAAAGTTTTTCTTTCATCATGCATTGTCCTCCATTTCAAAAAAGATTTACGGAAACTTATAAAAGAAGTATAATGTTCTAATACTGAATAACAAAGGAGTGTTGTCCATTGTTTTTACTTCACATGGTGGATACCACAGTTAAAAAAATGAAATCACATTTAGCAAACTTAATCACTATTGGAAATCTATCTTTTGGTGGTGCGTCAATTATGGCTACCATCAATGAATCATACGAATACAGTGTGTTATTTATTTTTATAGCTGCCCTGCTAGATCGCTACGATGGAAAAGTAGCACGAAAATATAACCAAGAATCGGCATTAGGTAAACAACTTGACTCAATGAGTGATATTATATCATTCGGCGTTGCCCCTGCGTTATTAATGTACGAAGTGGTAGTGAGCCAATTTGGCACAGTCGGAATGGTAGTGACTGTCATGTACATGGCTTGCGGTGCATTTAGACTAGCCCGTTTCAACATTACAGAATCGAATGGCTTTTTCACTGGCCTGCCTATTACAGCGGCAGGTGCTATCTTAACTGCCTCATTCTTTTTTATATCTATACTTTCAACGGTATTTTACATGTTTTTGTTCCCGATTTTATCTATTTTAATGATAAGTACTTTTTCTTTGAAAAAAGTTTGAAGAAATGTCTAAAGCGTCCAATTAAATTGGGCGCTTTTTTACGTACTTAGACAACCACATGCTGTCATATATTGATGAACGATGACAGAAAGGATGTCTGAAATGAGTACTTTATTAACCGCCATCATCCAATTTTGGATGGAAATACCCTCACTTGTCGGCTACTTGAAAGGTCAGGCGTTCCCTCAACCATTTTCAAAAGAAGAAGAGGCCCTTTGTTTGGAGCGCTATTTAGCAGGTGATGAACAAGCGAAACTTGAACTTGTCGAAAGAAACATGCGTCTTGTCGCCCATGTCGTGAAAAAATTCCATCCTAAACACGAGCAACTTGATGATTACATTTCCATCGGTACTATTGGTTTAATGAAAGCTGTTAGTAGCTTTACACCGGATAAGAAAACACGCTTAGCTACTTATGCCGCACGCTGTATTGAAAATGAAATACTAATGTTCTTAAGAGCTCAGAAAAAAGTACAGAAGGATGTTTCTTTATATGAACCAATAGGTACAGATAAAGACGGTAACGCATTAGAAATAACAGACTTACTACAAAGTGATGAACGACCAACTGATGTACAGATTGAGCAACAAGAGGAGGAACAGCATTTATATAGACATCTCGATAAATTGGATGAACGGGAACTTGAAATTATTCAAAATCGGTATGGATTAGGTACCTTTGAACCTTTGACTCAAAAAGAAATAGCAAAAAAACTAAGTATTTCTAGAAGTTACGTTTCTCGCATTGAAAAACGTGCATTGATCAAACTCTATCAATATTTTAAACATGAAAAAAACTCCCTCTGAGAGGCATCTCAGAGAGAGCTTACTAGTTATTTAAGTTAGTCAGTTGTTTCAGCTGTAATAATTAAACTAGCAATCGCTGTAATCGCCATTGCTCCTGCCATTAAAAATACCATGCCAAATCCTCCTAACATCCCTAGATTAATGTGTAGCATCCCTACAACTATTTTACCATTAGGATGTTCTTTAGATCTGATGATATATGAACAACTTCTGTCAAATAATAGGCGTAATTGTGAACATTAAAGTTTTTCAATAACGCGTAACACGATTTCAGTTGAATGTTTTGCAGCCACTGGTAAAAATTCCTCAAAACTAATATTCGATTCTTTACCTGCAATATCAGATAACGCTCGAATAACGACGAATGGTGTACCGAATTGATGACATACTTGTGCTACTGCTGCCGCTTCCATTTCAGCAGCCTTCATTTGTGGGAAGTGGCCTCTAACACGCTCTACACGTTCAGGATCGTTCATAAATGAATCTCCTGTTGAAATAAGTCCTGTTGCAAATTGATGTTCCCCAAGCTCTGCTACGGCTTCCTCAGCAACTTTACGAAGCTTCTCATCTGCTTTAAAAGCAGTAGGCATTTGTGGTACTTGTCCCATTTCATAACCGAAGATAGTGGCATCTACGTCATGATGTCGTACTTCATCAGATATAACAACAGCTCCAACTTCTAAGTTTTCATCAAAGCCACCTGCTGAACCTGTGTTAATCACAACATCGGGTTTAAATTGGTGTAACAAAATTGTCGTAGACATCCCTGCATTGACTTTACCAATTCCACTTTTAAGTAAAATAACCTCATGCCCTTTATATGTACCTGTTGTATATTCACTATTTGCGATTGTTGTTGAAGTTGTATTTTCAAGTGTTGCACGTAGAAGTTCTACTTCTTCTTCCATTGCACCAATAACTGCGATTTTCATATTTCTCCGCCTTTCTTTTTTCGACACTTCTCTAAACATAAAACAAAAGGCGTCCATCCGTCAAGAGTGAGGATGACGCCTTTTCAATTTCTTAAAAGAGATTATTAATTTGTTTTTGGTAAAGTATTTAGAACTTCCATTTTCGTTGGTTTCCAGCCTTTATTTTTTATCCATTTCATATAAACACGATACTTATCTTTTTTATCTTTTGATGAAACAGTCCCTATTGCTGTATCAGGACTTCCACCATTTTTAAGATACCAAACAATCATTTCATCTTCGTTTAAACCGGTTGTTGAAGCAAGTGTAGCAACCTTCTCTTTCCAGTCTGTTGAATTAGAATCGTAACTAGAATTATGCGGTGCATCTGATTCCTTTTGAGACGTAGCAGTTGGTTTCCAGTTTGAGTCTTTGATGACTTCTTTAACAATTGGATCATCCGAATCTTCTTTTTTAGCTGTTGAACTATTTGTTTTATCTTCTGATAAATTTGAATTACTATCTGTAGAAGTATTACTATCTGTAGAAGTATTACTATCAGTTTGTGTTTGGTCTACGGAGTTATCACTCTCTGTATCTTCTTCAGTACTAGTAGTATCTTCTACATTATTATTCTCTTTATCATTGTCTTCCGTTACATTTGTTTCTTCTGGCTCGTCTGACTCATCTTCCTCTTTTGCAGGTTGTTTAATAACAGGTTTTTCTGTCTGTACTTTATCCGTTTCTTTTGCAGTGTCTTTGTCATCCGATTTGTCACCTAGTATAATCATAGTCGCTACTACAAGTATAAGTAGTACAACGACACCTATTAGTCCATTTAATACTTTATCCATTTTTTTCTTTTTATCTTGTGGTCGATTAGATTGTGGGTTATATCGACGTTTCGTCTCAGCCATTTTGATTCCCCCTATGTAAAATCTCTCCTATATCGTAACACGAATTGTTTCATTGTCCCAAACAAAAAAAGCTTATCCATTTAGAATAAGCCTTTTTGCATAATGATTTTATTTGATTGTGATGATACGTACGTCCATGTCTCCACCAGGAGTAGTAACTTTTAACTCTTCTCCTACTTTACGGCCTAGAAGACCTTTAGCGATTGGTGAGTCATTTGAGATAAGACCTTCGATTGGGTCTGCTTCTGCAGAACCTACGATTGTGTAAGTTTCTTCATCGCCATCTGGAAGCTCTAAAAATGTAACCGTTTTACCAATTGCTACAAAATCATTACTCAGTTGGTCTTCTGTGATGATAACAGCATTACGGATCATTGCTTCAAGAATCGTGATACGACCTTCAACAAATCCTTGTTCATCCTTAGCCGCATCATACTCAGAGTTTTCAGAAAGGTCGCCGAAACTACGAGCTATTTTAATACGCTCTACTACTTCTTTACGTTTCGTTGAGATTAAGTACTCTAATTCATCTTGTAATTTCTGTTTACCCGCTGCTGTCATTGGGTATTGTTTTTCATTTGACAAAGTATTTCACTCCTTAGATAATTCACTACTTAATAAAAATACTATGCCGCTTCTATGAAAAGAATGCGACATAGTTTTTATGAAAATATTGCCAATCCATAAATATCATATTACACAATAGTTTCAGATTCAAGAATTGTTTTAATTTTTGTAACCATTAAATCGATTGCCACTTCATTTTGACCACCCTCAGGGATGATAATATCAGCATATCGCTTTGTTGGTTCGATGAATTGATTGTGCATTGGACGGACAACAGATAAGTATTGGTCAACTACCGAATCGATTGAGCGGCCACGCTCATTAATATCACGAACAATACGACGGATAATACGTAAGTCAGAATCAGTATCCACAAATAACTTAATATCCATTAAATCGCGTAGACGTTCATCTTCCAAAACTAAAATTCCTTCTAAAATAATTACATCTTGTGGTTCGATGTGAATTGTTTCTTTTGCTCGTGTATGTAGAGCATAGTCATACACTGGTTTCTCTATGGCTTGTCTATTTAATAGACGTTTGACATCTTCAATTAATAAATCTGTATCAAAGGCATTAGGATGATCATAGTTTGTAGATAAACGTTGTTCAAACTCTAAATGACTTTGGTCTTTATAATAATAGTCTTGTTCAATAACAACAACTGAGTGTTCTTTAAATACATCATGGATAGCATGTGTAACACTCGTTTTACCTGAACCCGAACCACCGGCAATCCCAATTACAACAGGGCGTTTTTTACTCATTATCGGGTCTCCTTACGCATCATATTATGTGGGAATAATTCTTGTTCGCATTTAAAGCGAACAATTTGTAACGGATGACGTGCTGCGTCAAGTGCATTGCCGTCCTCATCCCAAACTTCATCTAGTGTTACTCGGAAATTTTCAATTTCAGGACCGAAAAATTCCACTTCTTCACCTGGTTTAAAGAAGTTACGTTGTTGCAATGTAACCATTTTTGTTTCTTTATCATAATCAAGCACCATACCGACGAAATCATATTTCGTTTGTTTACCATGCTCACCAAACATTTGTTGCTCGTAACTTGGCTCTCCTTCAAAGAAAGATGATGCCGTTTCACGATTAGCACATTTATCTAGTTCCTCTAACCAAGCTTTATCGATTTTGAAGTTATCTGGGTCTGCACAGTATGCATCCATTACTTTACGATATACGCTCACAACTGTTGCTACGTAATGAATGGATTTCATACGACCTTCTACTTTTAATGAATCGATTCCAAGTTCAATAATTTTAGGAATAGATTCGATTAGTTTTAAATCTTTTGGACTCATAGCAAATGCTTCATCATTTTCAGTAAACAATGGTTTTTCAACACCATCTTTTACTTCATATAAATCATAATCCCAACGGCATGATTGACAACAACCACCGCGGTTAGAATCACGTGCTGTCATATGGTTAGATAACACACAACGTCCACTATAGGCGATACACATTGCACCATGAACGAAAGACTCGATTTCGATATCAACTTTTTCTTTCATTAGCTTGATTTCCTCAGCACTTGTTTCACGAGCCAATACAACTCTGTGTAAACCTTCTTCTTTCCAATACTGTACTGCCTTCCAGTTGGATAGAGATTGCTGTGTACTTAAATGAATTTCAATCTTCGGTGCCACTTCACGACATGTTTCAATAATAAGTGGATCTGCCACGATAATACCTGTAATACCTGCTGATTCTAGGTCACGTAAGTAATCTTCAAGACCGTCCATGTTTTCATTATGCGCAAAGATATTTGTTGTGACATAGATTTTAGCGCCATATTTTTTTGCAAATTCAACACCTTCACGCATTTCGTCAATGGAGAAGTTGCCTGCATTTGAACGTAAACCAAATTCGCGTCCGCCGATGAAAACAGCATCTGCACCGTAGTGTACAGCTATTTTTAATTTTTCTAAGCTACCTGCTGGTGCCAATAATTCAGGTTTTCGCACGATGACTCTTTTGCCATCAATGATTTCGCTGATGCGATCATTTTGTATGATTGTCAAAGTGAACCTCTCCTTTCTTAATAGACTGTTTCCTTAAAGTAGAATCCAGTATCTAATGGACGAATTGCTGGTTGAATTTCTTCAATTTTTGCTAATAAGTCATTTTTAATATCGAAATAGCTGTCAGCTGATTCCGCATAAGCATCGATTGCCTTACGGTAACATTCTGTTACAGTAACAACATATTCAGGTGATTGCAGTACACCTTCAATTTTAAATGAATCAATTCCCGCTTCAAATAACTCATCTAATTCATCAATAATACACAAATCATTTGGACTGAAAATGTGTGTACCATTTAAATCCTCATAAATCGGATATTTGTTATTACGTTCATCATCATGTAAGAACATATTACGATTTTCTTTACGATTTTCTACTTCCATTGCTTTATCTTGATATAAGAAATAGTTACCCAGTAATGATCGTTTTGATTGGAACATACAAGTCATACCATGAACTTGTACTTCGATTTCAAATTTCGTGTTTTCTTTAATTTCAATTACTTCATCCATGCTTAACTCACGAGCTAAAACTGTACGCGTTGCTCCGCGTTTACCCCAATAGTCTGCTTGGAACCAGTTTGTTGCAATAGTTTCCGGATTCCAATGTAGTGGAATCGTCACTTCTGCTTCACGTCGAGCAATAATCATAGCAGGATCGCCGAAAACGATTGCATCTACGCCAATTTCCGCTAATTTTCGCATATATGGTGCAAGTGCGTCTACTCGGTCATTATGGAAAATAGCATTCATCGCTACATATACTTTTTTTCCTGCTGCATGAATTTTCTCAGTTGCTGCAGCTACTTGTTCTATTGAAAATTCACCTGCTAAACGTAGACCGAATTGTTGTTCACCTATTAAAAAAGCATCCGCTCCAGCTTGGATGAGTGCTTCAACATGCTCAACAGATTGTGGTGTAACGAGTAATTCAGGTTTCTTCATGAATGGTCACCTCTTTATACATATCAATAAACCGTCTCCTACTGGGAAGAATGTGGATTTATAATCAGGATGATTAATAATCCAATCTGCAAAATGATGTAGGTTACGGATCATCGTTCTTTTTCTTCTTGGTACTTCCTTCATATCTAAATCTGATAGGCCATGCATGTACATATTATCGATATATAGTATACCGCCAGAACGAACTAGGGGACTATATTTGTCGAAAAAGCGTTGGTACTGACCTTTTGCCGCATCAATAAAAACAGCATCAAAAGTTGGATGATTACTTTCCACATCCACTTCTAACGCATCCCCTTCAAGTAACTCAATATTCTCTTTAGCAACCGATTGTACGATAAATTGTTTTGCATGTTGAATGCGTAGGGCATCACGTTCAATCGTCACAACCTGGCATTGTGGTAATGTCTCTGCCATACGAATAGCGGAATAGCCAATAGCCGACCCTATTTCTAATATAGATGATGGCTGTTGTATTCGCAGCATTTGAAGCAATATCTCGATTGCAGGTAATTGCATAATTGGTACGTGGTTCTCTTCAGCGAAGCGTTCCATTTCCATTAGCAATTCTGATCTTGGTTGGATGAAGGTTTGAATATATGAATCCGAAATGTTCATACTTTCATAGCTCCTTAAGTATCAAAAATACACTTTATATTATCATGAAAATAGAAGAAAAGCGAGTGGTGCTTTTCTTCTACAGTTTGTTACTTAATATATTTGTCAACATTCTTTAGATGTTCTTCGTACTTTTCAGCGAAATGATTGATACCATTTTTGTCCGCTAAGAAATACAAGTATGGCGTTTCAGCTGGGCTAATTGCCGCATCTAATGATTCTTTACCTGCATTGGCTATCGGTCCAGGTGGTAAACCTTTTACTTTATATGTGTTATAAGGATTATCTACCTCTAAATCTTTATATAAGACACGGTCCTTATGCTCACCTAATGCATATAAAACTGTCGGGTCTGTTTGTAACGGCATACCGGCTTCAAGTCGGTTATTGAAAACACTTGCGATTGTTTCTCGGTCGGTTTTAGCAGTAGCTTCACGTTCAAGTAATGAGGCAAATGTTAAAAATTCATGAACAGACATACCTTTTTCTTTTAACTGCTCACTATATTGCGTTACAACTGTATTTGTTTGAGCAATCATTTGATCTACAATTTCTTCTAAAGAAGGTTCTTCTTCAAAAAATGCATAGGTTGATGGATATAAATAACCTTCTAGTGCATAACGAATATTTTTATTATTTACTTTTTTCGTAATCAGTTCTGGGTATTTTGCTTTCATCTTCTTAACGAAAGATTTGCTTGTTACAAGCTCCATAAATTCATCTGAAGAATACTGCGTACCCTTAGCAACGCGATCGCCAATTTGATTTAGAGTCAAACCTTCTGGAATGATGAGAGAGAAAGCAGGTTGACGATAGACCTTACCGGTTTTTAAACTTTGAATAATTTCATCGATCGTCATTGATTTTGTTAATTTATATGAGCCAGCTTGGAACTCTGATTCATTTTTAAATTTTGTGTAGTATTTAAAAACTTTAGCATCTTTAATGATGTTCTTTTTCTCAAGACTGGTTGCGATAGAATCGAGCGTAGAACCAATAGGCACTTCAAACTTCACTGACTTATTAGAATCAGGATCCACAGGTTTTAATGCACTAGATACATAAAAATACACGCCCGTACCAATTAAGGCTGTAACAACAATAACGATTAAAGCAATAATGAAAACAATTTTTCGAACGGTTTTCACTTCCTTTTTGTGTTCTTTCATTTTCTCTAACATTGCTTTTTTTTGAGATTCCTGGTCCACTAGCTGTCCTCCTATTACTTATTTAAACTATTATCATAAAGAAAAAGCGGAATGAAAAAACCATTCCGCTTTCATAAAGGCTTACAGTTACTCTTCACCGAATTCAGCGTCAAGCGTGTTCAATACTTCTTCAACCATATCCCACTCTTCATCTGTTTCGATTTCTTCAATCGATTCAAGTTCACCGTCTTCTGATAATATAGTTTTAGCAGCGAAAACTTCTACTTGTTCACCCTCTGCAACGCCCTCTTCATAATAAAGAACGTATGATTGTTCAGTAGCATCTACTGAAAATTCATAAAGCACGGCATATGTGTGTTCGTTGCCTTCTTCATCGATTAGATGGATATGTTTATGATCGTGTTCTTGTTCATTTGACATGCTTTTCACCTCTTGTTTAAATTAAAAATTATTCAGCGTCGATATCTTCATCAAGCTCATTTACAACTTGCTCGATTAAATCCCATTCAGCTTCTGTTTCGATTGGAGCTAATTCACCGTCTTGACCATCTTCAGAAGGAGTGAATGCTGATGCAAAGATTTCTACTTCGCCTTCTTCATCTTCAGTACCGATTACGTAATAAAGTACGTAAGATTTACCGAATTCTTCTGAGTCAAATGTATGAAGTACTTCACATAATTGTTCGTTGCCCTCTTCATCTACCACTGTGATATTGCGTTGTTCTTGTTCGTTTTCGTTTGTCATAATATATTCACCTCATAATTGTTTTCGGTCTAAAAATCCTTGAAGGATCATAACCGCAGCCATCTTATCAATAACTTTTTTTCGATCTTTGCGACGGACATCTGCTTCAATTAGCAAGCGCTCCGCAGCCATCGTTGTTAGACGCTCATCCCATAATGTTACCTTTAATGAGAAGGTCTCCTCTAATAGCTCTTTATAGCGTTGAGAAGCTTCTCCTCTTGGGCCAACAGTATTGTTCATATTTTTGGGGAATCCAACAACGAATTCCGTTACTCCATATGATTGGACAAGTTCACGAATTCGGTCAATACCAAATTCTTCGTTTTCTTCGTCGATTTTTACAGTTTCAATTCCTTGAGCAGTCCAACCTAGTGCATCACTAATTGCTACTCCAACTGTTTTAGAACCAACATCTAAACCCATTATTCTCATCATTATGCCTCGTTATTCTTTTTAATGTAGAACTTCACAAGTTCTTCTAGTATTTCGTCACGCTCAAGCTTGCGAATTTTGTTACGAGCCTCTTGATGACGAGGAATATATGCCGGATCACCTGACAGAAGGTAACCAACAATCTGATTAATCGGATTATACCCTTTTTCTTCTAGTGCCGCATGAACATGAAGCATAGTTTGCTTTACTTCTTGTTCCATAGATTCTTCGGGAAAATTAAATTTCATCGTTTGATCGAACGAACTCATGCTCAGCACCTCACTTTAAGTTTTTGAAAGTATAAAAAATCTTCTATTCATAGTAAGTATAACGTATTAGAGCTACCTTTTAAATAGATTTTACATAATCATAAACAGATTCAAGCGCTTCTGCAAGTTTAGAGCCATCTTTTGCCCCAGCCATCGCCATATCTGGGCGACCGCCACCTTTACCACCGCATTGTTCTGCTACTTGTTTAACGATATTTCCAGCGTGATAGTTCCCACCAGCTATGTCTTTTGTAACACCTGCGATAAGCATTACTTTATCGCCTTCAGTTGCACCTAAAACAATAACGCTGTTAGTCATTTTCTCTTTTAGATCATCCATTAATTGTCGTAATTGATTGTTGTCTTTTGCTTCTACTTTAGTAGCAAGAACTGTGACTTCACCAATTTCTTTTGCAGCAGATAAAACATTTGACGCTTGAGCGTTCGCAATTTTAGAAGATAGTGCAGCATTTTCGCGTTGTTGTTCTTTGTAATCATGTTGTAAACCTTCAACACGAGCAACTAAATCTTTAGGATTAGCTTTTAATAATGCTGCTGCTTGCTCTAGAATATGTTGCTCTTCTTTCGCTGCAACGAAAGCTGCTTTGCCTGTAACAGCTTCAAGACGGCGAGTACCTGCTCCAATACCGCTCTCAGAAACAATTTTAAAGAAACCAATTTGTGAAGTACGGTCTACGTGAATACCACCGCATAGTTCTAATGAATAGTCGCCTACTTGTACAACACGAACTACATCACCATATTTCTCACCAAACAAAGCCATTGCACCCATTGCTTTTGCTTCATCAATTGCTTTGTTTTCAATATTAACAGCGATATCATCCCAAATTTTTTCGTTCACAATTTGCTCAATTGTTTCTAATTCTTCTCTTGTTACTTGACCGAAGTGAGAGAAGTCAAAACGTAAACGATCTGGTCCTACATATGAACCCGCTTGGTTTACATGATCACCTAATGTGTCTTTTAATGCACGTTGTAATAGGTGAGTCGCTGTGTGATTTTTAATCGTTTGATTGCGAGCATCGCGATTCACAATTGCATGAACTTCATCTTCAATATTCATTTCTCCAGTTTCAACAATAACTGTATGCAAGTTTTGACCGTTCGGTGATTTTTGTACATCTTTTATTGACGCAGTGAATGAGTCATTTGAGATAGTACCATGGTCAGCAATTTGACCACCTGACTCTGCATAAAATGGCGTTTCAGAAAGAATAACTAATACTTCTTCACCTTCAGAAGCTTCTTTTACTTCTTGTCCATTTGCTACGATTGCAACTACTTTTGTATGAGTTGTTAATGTTTCATAACCAACAAATGTACTTTCTTGGTTTAGATTAGCCAATACTTCAGATTGAACATGCATTGAATCGACGTCTTGACGAGCTGCACGAGCACGGTTACGTTGTGCTTCCATCTCTTTTTCAAAACCTTCATGGTCTACAGTCATATTTACTTCTTCAGCATATTCTTCTGTTAATTCAACAGGGAAACCATAAGTATCATATAGGCGGAAAGCGTCCTTACCTGGTACGATAGTTGAGTTTGCTGCTTTTTGCGTTTCAACTACTTCATTAAAAATAGCTAAACCACCGTCTAATGTTTCGTGGAAACGAACTTCTTCATTTTTAATAACACGTTGGATAAAATCTTGTTTTTCTTTTACTTCTGGATAGAAATCCACCATAATTTCGCCAACAGTTGGTACTAAATCATACATAAATGGTTTCTCAATACCTAATTGTTTTGCGTAACGTACAGCACGGCGTAGTAAACGGCGAAGTACATAACCACGTCCTTCGTTTGATGGAAGTGCTCCATCCCCTATAGCAAATGCTACTGTACGAATATGGTCAGCGATTACTTTGAATGCTTCATCTTTGTTTACATCAAGGTGATATTTTTCACCAGAAATACGTTCTGTATGCTCGATAATTGGCATAAATAAATCCGTATCAAAGTTTGTCGGTACATTTTGTACAACAGAAGCCATACGTTCTAGACCCATGCCAGTATCAATATTTTGTTTTGGCAGCGGTGTGTATGTGCCATCAGGATTATGGTTGAACTCTGAGAATACAAGATTCCAGATTTCTAAGTAACGTTCATTTTCTCCACCTGGATATAGTTCTGGATCTGATTCGTCTGCACCGTATGATTCTCCGCGATCATAGAAGATTTCCGAGTTTGGACCACTTGGACCTTCACCGATATCCCAGAAGTTTCCTTCAAGACGAATTAAGCGCTCTTCAGGAATTCCGATTTCATCTTTCCAGATTGTATACGCTTCAGTATCTTCAGGGTGAATAGTAATTGAAAGCTTTTCAGGTTCAAAGCCCATCCATTTTGCATCTGTTAAGAACTCCCAAGCATAGTGAATAGCTTCTTTTTTGAAGTAATCACCGATTGAGAAATTCCCTAACATTTCGAAGAATGTATGGTGACGAGCTGTTTTACCTACGTTTTCGATATCGTTTGTACGGATAGACTTTTGTGCATTTACGATACGAGGATTATCAGGAATAACACGACCATCAAAGTATTTTTTTAAAGTTGCTACTCCTGAGTTGATCCATAATAATGATGGGTCATTAATCGGCACAAGTGGTGCACTTGGCTCTTGTTTATGTCCTTTCTCTTCAAAGAACTCAATATATTTACGACGAATTTCTGCTGCTGTTTTCATTTGCTTATTCCTCCTTTAGACAATAAAAAACCTTCATCCACTATAAAAGGGACGAAGGTTGAAAATTCGCGGTACCACCCTAGTTACAATAGACCGGTCTTGCGTCTATTGTCTCTTCATTAAGCCTTAACGCGGCAAACGACAGGGATTAGCTGTACTCGGGATGAGCTTTCCAAAATGAATTGTGAAGGTTCTTGCAGCCTAGGAACCTCTTTCTGTGCACATTGCATAATGTACTTATATCCTTCGTAGTTTTAAGCGATATATATATTGTTAGTTACAAATATTTGAAAATACGATTGTTTTCAAATATCGACTCAATCTTATTTTAAAAAAGGTCTTTGTATCTGTCAAATCTCTTCTTCAAGAAAATCATAAGGACTAATACCTTTCATACCGATTAAAGGGTGAATATCTAAATAATTTTCAGTATTCAAGGATTGTGATTCCATGGATAATTGTTCTTCTTGTGGTACAACAGTTGATGAATCAGTTGTTTCAGACACTTGTGCCATTTTTGGCTCTACAGAATCTTTAACGGCTTCTAGCACTTCTTCTATTTGCAGGCGCTGTGCTAAAGTCGTATTTCTTTGGAGATCATCTGTTCTTAGCATACCATATTTAAACACATCAATTTCACCACAAAGAATGAGGAAGTTTTTTGCCCTCGTAATTCCTGTATACAGTAAGTTTTTACGCAACATTTTAGAATAACCACGTACTACTGGCATAATAACTGTTTGGAATTCACTACCTTGTGACTTGTGAATTGAACAACAGTAAGCAAGAGTAATCTGATTCAAATCACCGCGTTGATACGTTACTTCAATGCCATCATATGAAGCTACAAGTAAGTCTTGTTTCTCAATAGTCTCATTCGCTTTGATAATACTAATTACTTCTCCCATATCACCGTTAAAAACATTGCTATTAGGTTGATTGACTAGCTGTAAGATTTTATCACCAATACGATACGTAACATCACCAAATGTTATTTCCTTACTCTTTTCAGTTTTCTTCGGATTAACAAGTTCTTGAATCATTTTATTAATAGCATCAATACCTGCAGGACCTCTATACATAGGTGCTAAAATTTGCACATCATGAATGGAGAAGCCTTTCTTAACCGCACTTGATACGACTTGTTTGATGACATCAGCTACTTGGTCGGAGCTAGCTTGGATAAAAGAACGATCGGATGTTTTGGCAAGCATATTTTGCGGCATCTCGCCTTTTTTCATTTGATGGGCAAGTTCAATAATTGATGAGCCATCTGCTTGTCTATATACATCAGTTAACTCAACAGTTGGAATTGCTTTGGAAGCAAGTAAATCTTTTAGCACTTGTCCAGGACCTACAGGCGGCAATTGATCTTGGTCACCAACAAAAATAACTTGGCAATCATCATTTAACGACTTTAACAATTGATGAGCGAGCCATGTATCAACCATCGACATTTCGTCGACGATGATGAGCCGTCCTCCAACTTCCTTCTCCGTTTCCTCTTCCTTTTCTTGTCCCGTGAAGCCCAGCAAACGGTGAATAGTCATCGCTGGTAATTCAGTTGATTCACTAAGACGCTTAGCCGCTCTCCCTGTTGGCGCCACTAGTACAATCGGAAAAGGCTCGTCTTTTTCAATATAGTCTTTTGGATTCAAAGTTAAGCCATGAAGCTCTGCATAAACGTCTACAATTCCTCGAACCACCGTCGTTTTCCCTGTACCAGGTCCACCTGTTAAAATCATAACTGCTGAGTTAATCGCCTTCTCAATGGCGTCCACTTGCGTTTCTGCATATGAAACACCAAAACGTTCCTCAGCATCACCGATAAATTTTCGGATTTCAGATGTAGGGAACGCGGATTGTTCAGCATTTTTTTGAACTAACTCTGTAATTTTAGAAGCAATACCAATCTCTGAAAAATACAAAGACGGCATATAGAGGCGTGTTTCTTCACCACAAATTTTACTATCCTCACGAAGTTCGATACAGGCTTTTGAAATTGTCTCAAAAGGAATTTCATATGCCTGACTCATTTCAAGTAGGCTTTTCGCTTGTGGCAAAATATCCTTCGCTTCCATATATACATGTCCCTCTGACAAAGCACCTGCATTTAAAAGGTGTAACACGGCAGCTTTAATACGATCTGGATGGTCCCCTGTAATATGTAGTTTAGCTCCTAATTCATCTGCACGTTGAAAACCTACACCTTCAACTTCTTCAATAAGTCTGTAAGGATTTTCTGTTAACAGTTGAATGGTTTCATTTTCATACATTTGGTATATACGCACTGCTAGTTGTGGGCCAAAGCCCCAGTCATTTAATTGGATCATAATACGATCCAACCCTAGATTTTGCTCTAGTACGGAGCGTAATGTCTCTTTTTTATCTTCTGTAAGTCTTGGAATTTCATCAAGTGCATCTGGATTATTGATAATAATTTTAATGGCATCTTTTCCTAGCTTTTTAACGATTGTCTCAGCCGTTTTATGACCTATACCTGGGAATAAATCACTCGACAAGTAATGTACGACACCTTGTTCAGTACCAGGAATCTCTTTAATAAAAGTATTAGCTTGAAATTGTATGCCATATTTAGGATGCTGTTTCAATTGTCCAGTAAAACGATACAACGTTTCTTGAACGACAGACGGAAAAAAGCCTGTCACGATAATTTCTTTTTCTTGATATGTTGTATTCGTTTCTTGAATTTTCAACTTAATGATGGAAAATAAATTCTGAGGATTATGGAAGATAGAGACGACAGGCCGACCGACGATAAATAGCTGTTCTTCTTGAAACAATGATACATGTTCAGTCAACGCTGTCCCCTCCTTTTTATTGGTGCTTCATAGCAATCATATCGTGAATATAACGCGCTTGTTCAAACTCAGGTTGTAATGTAAATGCTTGTTTCAAATGATACAAGGCATCTTCAGTACGCTCAGTTGACACTGCAAATAGTACACCTAAGTTATAGTGAGCATCTGCATTATTCCAGTCTTGATCGATAACATATTGTAATTCTTTTTGTGCTACATCAAACATTTCTAATGAGCAAAGTAAGATCCCGTATGCTAGACGAACTTGTACGTCTTCAGGAGCCAACTCTGCTGCTCTTTGTAAATAAGGTAATGCTAATTTTGTTTCACCAGCGCGTTCAAAGCTTTTTCCAAGCATATAGAATGCATCTTCACCTTCAATACCTAGACGAATGGCAATTTCATATAATTTAGCTGCTTCCATAAAACGCTCGCTATTGTAATACAAATTAGCTAACCCGTAATAAGCTGTTGCTGCTTTTTCATCTAACGTAATTGCTTTTTGAAAAAAACGCTCAGCTCTTTCAGTTTCATCCATAGAAGCAAGTAGGTTACCAAAGTTGATGTAACCTACTGTGTTATTTGGTTCTTCTTCTATTGCTTGTGTAAAAGCTTTGACAGCGTCTTCGTAACGCTTTTCTTGAATAGCTTTTATACCTTGTTCGTTAAAATCCACTATTTCCACTCCTATTAACCTACATACGTTAATTTTTTGCCATCTTTAAAGACTTCATCAATCGTTGCGCCACCTAAACATTCGTCACCATCATAAAATACGACAGATTGCCCTGGTGTAATAGCACGTATTGGTTCTTCAAACGTAACACGCACTTTATCATCACCTAACATTTCAACCTCTACCGGTGTATCTTGTTGGCGATAACGGAATTTAGCTGTACAACTAAATTTCTCTTGTTTTGGCTTATTTGAAGTAAAACCTAATTCCACTGCGGTTAAGCTATGAGAATACAGTTTATCATTATGGAAGTTTTGTCCGACTAATAACACGTTCTTTTCTAAATCTTTACCAAGTACAAACCAAGGTTCACCGTCGCCACCAATACCTAAGCCGTGACGTTGTCCAATTGTATAGTACATTAAACCGTCGTGTTTCCCCATAACCTTGCCATCCATTGTTTCCATATTGCCTGGTTGAGCAGGTAAGTATTGACTTAAGAATTGTTTGAAATTACGTTCACCGATGAAGCAAATACCTGTTGAATCTTTTTTTGAAGCAGTTGCTAATCCTGCTTCAAGTGCAATTTCACGCACTTTTGGTTTCTCTAAATGACCAATTGGAAACATAACTTTTGAAAGTTGTTCCTGTGAAAGTTGGTTCAAGAAATACGTTTGATCTTTATTATTATCTTTCCCGCGTAACATTACTGTCTCACCATCACGCTCCGCTACTTGTGCATAGTGACCTGTTGCTAAATAGTCAGCTCCCAGTTTCAATGCGTGTTCAAGGAATGCTTTGAATTTGATTTCTTTGTTACACATTACATCAGGATTTGGTGTGCGCCCTGCTTTATATTCATCTAAGAAGTAAGTGAAAACTTTATCCCAATATTGCTTTTCAAAGTTTACAGCATAATAAGGGATTCCGATTTGGTTACATACTTTAATAACATCATCATAATCTTCCGTTGCCGTACAAACACCAAATTCGTCTGTATCGTCCCAGTTTTTCATGAAGATGCCAATTACATCATAGCCTTGTTTTTTCAATAAATACGCAGCAACTGAAGAATCGACTCCTCCAGACATACCGACAACAACGCGTGTTTTTGAGGGGTCTTTTGTTGCGTTCATAACATTCACCTTTTTTCTTTTATTTCGCTAAGCGCTCAACAATTTCAACTGTTTTATCAGCAGCTAATTGAACATCTTCTAAAGAGAGCCCAAGTCCGAAGCTAAAACGAATTGAATTGCGCAGTTCTGGTGCACCTTTTCCGTACATTGCAACCAACACATGCGATGGATCTATTAATCCAGCCGTACATGCAGAACCACTTGAAGCTGCGATACCTGCCATATCTAAATTTACTAGGAAGGATTCAACATCCATACCAGTAAAACTAATATTCAATACATGTGGTAAAGCGTCATTTCTATCACCATTAATATAATAAGCAATTTTAGCTTTGTCTAATGTGTTTAAAAATAGTTCTTGGAAGCTACTAAATTCTTGCTGTTTCGCTTCAAAATTTGCTTGTGCAATTCGTACCGCTTCTGCAAATGCACAAATCGCCGGAATATTCTCAGTTCCTGCTCGACGTTTACGCTCTTGTTCTCCACCAAGTAAGGTGGATTGTAATGGTGTATTTTCACGTTGAAATAGGAACCCTATTCCTTTTGGTCCATTCAATTTATGAGCAGAAACCGAAAGTAAATCTACTTGTAAATCTTCTACGTCAAATTTCTCTATACCATAAGCTTGTACTGCATCCGTATGGAATGTTGCTTTGTGGTTTTTTAGAAGCGATCCGATTTCTTTAATAGGCTGAATCGACCCTACCTCATTATTACCATACATGATTGTTACTAAAATCGTTTCATCTGTTAATGCCTTTTGTACATCTTGGACAGATACAACACCCTGTGTATTGACAGGTAAATACGTTACTTTAAAACCTTGTTTTTCAAGACGCTCACACGTATGCAATACTGCATGATGTTCGATTTGAGAAGTAATAATATGACGACCTTCATTACGACGCGCATATGCCGTACCAAAAATAGCTAAATTATCAGCTTCAGAACCACCACTTGTCATAATGATTTCTTGGTCTTTAGCACCGATTGATTGTGCAAGTACCATTTTGGCATCGTCCAAATATTTTCTTGCATGTCGTCCAATACTATGAATACTAGATGCATTGCCGTAAACAGAACTCATAAGCTCGGTCATTTTCGCAATGACTTCTGGATGCATTGGAGAAGTGGCTGCATGGTCTAGATAAATTTCTTTCATCGTAAAAAACTCCTATCAAATTCGCCTTGGGAGGTTCATTTCCGACGATTTGCTCTCGTCTAAAAAATATACCCCGATATAAAACGAGGATGTTTGCCCAAGGCTTTAACTTTATTCAACTAGACTTTATTTTCCTGCTGAATGATATACAACTACCCAATTAATCCCATCACTAAAAAACGAGGAGATTAATTCATTTAAATATAAAACATATAGCCGTCATCAGAATCTTGTTCTTTATAAGCAGCTAAATCCTCTAATGAAGTTGTATCTAATACATTCTTCACTGCATCACGAATGCCCATCCATAGCTGTCGCTGAGGTGGAGCTTCGTTTTCTATTCCTTCAACTGGTTGAATCGGACCTTCAAGCACTCGAATGACATCAGCTGCTGAAATTAAATGCGGTGGTTTTGATAACATATACCCACCATAAGCCCCACGAACACTCTTCACTAAGCCTGAGTTTCTAAGGGGGGAAACAAGCTGTTCCAAATAAGCTTCTGACAAATCATTATCTGCTGCAATTTGTCGCAAAGGAATTGGACCTTGCCCGTACTGTTTGGCTAATTCAATCATAATTGTTAGACCATAACGGCCTTTAGTTGAGATTTTCAAAGTATACACCTCTATATAGTAGCTTACATTTATACGTTAAAGTATAGCATATTTCCTTCCATTCTACTCGGGAATGCTTTATCATAAATGTTACAAGTCTAAAAATAGAACAAATGTACGAGAGGAGGCAATTGTTTTGCCAAATGAACCACTCGCATTCCGCATGCGACCACGTAACTTAGATGAAGTCGTCGGTCAACAAACCATTATAGGAAAAAATACTACACTTTATAAAATGATTTCAAATGGGCATGTCCCTTCCATATTACTATACGGTGAACCCGGAATCGGGAAAACATCGATTGCCTATGCTATTGCAGGTACTTCTCATCTGCCATTCTTTGCACTTAATGCAACACGCGCAGGAAAGAAAGATGTTGAAGACGTAGTAGCAGAAGCACAGTTAACAGGTAAAGTGTTGCTGTTTTTAGATGAAATCCATCGATTCAATAAACTACAACAAGACACATTATTACCCCATGTAGAAAATGGCTCTATTGTATTAATAGGAGCAACAACTGAAAATCCATTTCATGATGTGAACCCTGCCATTCGCTCACGTTGCGGTGAGATTAAACAGCTTAAAAGGTTAACATATGAAGATATTGAAGCACTTGTGTTACGCGCTCTAGAAGATAAAGAACGTGGACTTGGTCGTTATACAATAAGATTAAGCGATTCACAACGTGACAAAATAGTAGTTGCAGCACACGGAGATGCACGAAAAGCACTAACATTGTTAGAGTCCATTTATTACGCTTCTGATGAAGTGAATAATGAAACGATTGTACAGGATGATACGGTCAAAAATCTAGCAGAACGAATCGGCGTATTCGGAGATAAAAAAGGTTCACATTTTTATAATCTATTATCCGCTTTACAAAAGTCAGTAAGAGGTAGTGATACAAACGCTGCACTCTACTATTTAGCTCATTGTTTAGAGAATGGGGACTTAGTGGCCGTTTCTCGTAGATTGCTCGTTATGGGCTATGAAGATATTGGTCTAGCAAACCCTGAAGTAGGTGGACATGTTCTAGCTGCAGTACAAGCCGCAGATCGCCTTGGCTTACCTGAAGCACGTATCCCATTAGCTCAAGCCGTGATCGAGATGTGTTTAGCATCCAAATCAAATTCTGCAATATCGGCAATTGACGCAGCCATCGCCGATATTCGAGCCGGAAAAACAGGAGACATCCCTATGCATTTAAGGGATGCTCATTATGCAGGTGCAAAAACATTAGGCGTAGAAGGATATCAATATCCACATAACACACCTATCGGCACTTTTGGTGGCTGGGTCGACCAAGAATATTTACCTGAAGAACTTGTCGGTACCGAATATTATAAACCCATTATTGCTGGCGAAGAAAAACGCATGGCCGGGATTTATGATAAGCTGAAATCATTTAAAAAATAGAGAAAAGGGTTACCTACATGTCTAGTACTTGTAAGGTAACCCTTTTGTTGTTAAAGCCAGGTTTTCTAAATTAATGATTAGTTTTTTCTAAGCAGGGAAATCGTTTTATTAATAGAATTAATTAAAACCATATTGAAGTAGCTTTCTTATACAACTAGAGAACACTTCTGTTTAATAAACACTCAGACAAAGGCGGATGGAATAGATGGCCATTAAAGAATTAGCAGAAAAAATATTAGTTCAATTTGCTACACGCACATTTAAAAAACGGCCTTTAATAGTCGCAATTGACGGTTTAAGTGGGGCAGGCAAAACCACATTAGTAAAAAAAATTGAACAGGAATTGAGTAACAATAACAGCTCAGTAGTCATTATACATATTGATGATCATATTGAGAAAAAACATAAAAGGTACGAAACGGGACATGAGGAATGGTATGAATACTACTACTTACAATGGGATATTAAGATGTTAACGACAAGTTTATTCGAAGGATTAAGGAACAATAAAAAGAACATCACTTTACCATTCTATGATAAATCTTCCGATTCCATCTCAGCTAAACAAACTACCGTTGCAGTTAATAGTATCATTCTTATAGAAGGTATATTTCTTCAAAGAAAAGAATGGCGAGAGTTTTATGATTATACTATATTTTTAGATTGTCCTCGCGAATTAAGGTATGAAAGAGTATTAAATCGAGATTCTTATATCGGGGATAAACAAGCAATACTTTTAAAATATAAAAGGAGATACTGGTTAGGAGAAGAACATTACTTGAATACAGAAAATCCAATTAAAAATGCAGATATAGTTATTGGGACTGACCCCTGTATTTAAGACAGGGATCAAAAAAGCATTTATCCAACCAGTTGTCGGTATTGTACCGGCGACTGGTTGTTTAGTTTCGCTTGTATTCGGATATAGTTA
>NZ_JBNNUK010000008.1:0-160826 GCF_050279675.1 Viridibacillus sp. NPDC093762
TTTAGCGCCGATGGTAGTTGGGGGTTTCCCCCTGTGAGAGTAGGACGTTGCTAGGCACACTAAAGCACAGCTGATTTAATCAGTTGTGCTTTTTTATTGATTTTGAAAAATATAATACATCAAATATACTTTATACAATAGTCTTAGCGACCTTAGACTTTTATTAGAACTCGCCATTAGCTACCCTTGAACTGTATAAAATAGATATAGATAGGCATCTAGTTATTGAGTTTTATAATGTAGAGTATGTGAGCTTATTTTATTTACATAATAACTTGAGTGTGAAGCCATACTAAAATAATTCCAATGCAATTTTCTTACGCTCATTTTCAATGATTATCGACATTTTTGAAAAGGATATACGATAAGTATACTATCTCAATGACCAATATATTAAAGCACAATTTTCTTATACTAATGAAATGGTTTTAGCGGTTAATGGTAAAAATATAGTACTGAGAATATACAAAAAACGGCATTTGCGGATAAAGGTAAAATAATTCAAAGTAAATATGATATACAAAATGTTATGATATTATCATTGTATTAGCCTCTATGAGCATAAGCGATATGTATGGGTAATCTAACGGTAGATTCCCGCTTAAAACGCCTTAAAACGCTTAAATAGGGCTTTTATGATAGTTAGAATTACTGCAATAAAATATAGGTATATTTAAGTGTAAAATAATTGAAACTTTTTTCCTTAAATAGCTTGAAATGTTTTAATATGCTGTTATAATAATATTTGTGTTAGACAAATGTAACGTCTAAAGAAGCGATAATATTATTGTTCCGAAGTAGCTCAGTGGTAGAGCAATCGGCTGTTAACCGATCGGTCGTAGGTTCGAGTCCTACCTTCGGAGCCATTTTTTTGTCTATGCTTCCATAGCTCAGCAGGTAGAGTGCTTCCATGGTAAGGAAGAGGTCACCGGTTCGAGCCCGGTTGGAAGCTTTCAATTATTTATCAAGAAGTAGAAATATATTGAATTTTGTTTAGTAAGATGTAATTTTTAATATTTTTTAAATAAAGTATTGCATTTTTGTTAAAAGGATGTTAATATAATTCTTGTCCTGTTTAAGCAGTACAACATTAATGGCCCCTTGGTCAAGCGGTTAAGACACCGCCCTTTCACGGCGGTAACACGGGTTCGAATCCCGTAGGGGTCACCATTTTTAAAATTTTTTTTACATATCCATGGAGGATTAGCTCAGCTGGGAGAGCACCTGCCTTACAAGCAGGGGGTCGGCGGTTCGATCCCGTCATCCTCCACCATATTTTTTTGTCGGAGGGGTAGCGAAGAGGCTAAACGCGGCGGACTGTAAATCCGCTCCTTCGGGTTCGGCGGTTCGAATCCGTCCCCCTC
This sequence comes from Viridibacillus sp. NPDC093762, assembly GCF_050279675.1. Lineage (NCBI taxonomy): Bacteria > Bacillati > Bacillota > Bacilli > Caryophanales > Caryophanaceae > Viridibacillus > Viridibacillus sp. NPDC093762. Next base: position 1,365 of record NZ_JBNNUK010000008.1, read on the forward strand.
CACCATTTTTATATAAAATATTCATTATTCATTGTTGGGGTATAGCCAAGCGGTAAGGCAACGGATTTTGATTCCGTCATGCCCTGGTTCGAATCCAGGTACCCCAGCCATTTTTAATTTTATGAGCCATTAGCTCAGTTGGTAGAGCATCTGACTTTTAATCAGAGGGTCGTAGGTTCGAATCCTACATGGCTCACTTTCATATAATATTTCAACCTCTTTCTACACTTTGTAGAAAGAGGTTTTTTTGTGATTATTAGAGTGCGTAACTTTGTACAACTACTGATAAATTCAATTTAAAGGATAGTGTAGTACTTACTTTAGTTGAAACTGGATTCTCTATTTAAGCGTTTAATTGTTTGTATAAATATTCAGAATTTTGTGGGGTTGAGTCAACAGGATTGTAGCATTTACAATATAGGTAATTCACAAAGGGGGAATAAAATAATGTATAAATTAAATATCTCATTAATAGGTGTACCAATGGATCTTGGTCAAACGCGCCGTGGGGTTGATATGGGACCAAGTGCGATTCGATATGCGGGCGCTGTAGAAAGATTAGAAGCAATAGGCTATGAAGTGATAGATGAGGGTGATATTCAGATTGGGGTATCTGAGCGTGAGGTGTCAGAGGATACAAACTTACGAAATTTATCAGCTGTAACTGATGCCAGTACAAAACTTGCAAATAAAGTTCATGATGTCGTTTCACAAAACCACTTTCCACTTGTACTAGGTGGGGATCATAGTATTGCAATAGGTACACTTGCAGGTTTATCAGATCATTATGAGAATCTAGGAGTTATTTGGTATGACGCGCATGCCGATTTGAATACAGGTGATACTTCACCGTCGGGTAATATTCATGGTATGCCACTAGCTGTAAGTATTGGACTTGGCCATGAAAAACTTATAAACATTCGTAATTATGCTCCAAAAGTGAAACCTGAGAATATTGTTATTATCGGTGCTCGTTCGGTGGATCCAGGGGAACGCGAATTAATAAAAGAAAAAGGTATCAAAGTGTACACAATGCATGAAATTGACAGAGAGGGTATGACTAAAGTTATTCAAGATGCAATTATTTACTTGAGAGAAAAAAATGTAGATGGATTGCATTTGTCACTGGATCTAGATGGAATCGACCCGCTTTATACGCCGGGTGTTGGGACGCCTGTTCCAGGAGGCATTACATATCGTGAGAGCCATTTAGCGATGGAGATGTTATATGAATCAGAAATGATTACTTCGGCTGAGTTTGTAGAAGTAAATCCAATCCTAGATGAAAAAAATAAAACAGCAGATGTAGCAGTTGCCTTAATGGGATCGTTATTCGGTGAAAAATTAATGTAATGTAAAAGGACGGGCATGCCCGTCCTTTTATAATTGCCGAAAAGTTGAGGTTTTTTGGAAATGGGAACTTATTGATAAGTAATTAAGTCATGAAAAGAGGAGTTTCTTATGAATTTGAATCATTTTTACTTACATATTTGTTATAATTATGGAAGAAAGTTTTTTTGTAGCTTAAAAAACTTTTTAAAAAAATGAAACTTACATTATAGGCGACTCGTATATAGAATAACAGCCGCATGGGCGGAGGGAAATCACAATGGACGCATTAATCAACAAGAGAATAAAACAAGTGCTGAAAGGCGATCAAAGTGCGTATTCTGATATTGTGAGCCTCTACCAGCAAAAGCTGTACCAAGTTTGTTATCGCATGCTTGGCAATCAACATGAAGCGGAAGATATAGCGCAGGAGGCATTTGTTCGTGCGTATATTAATCTTCACACTTTTGATTTGAATCGAAAATTTTCGACTTGGCTGTACCGTATAGCGACAAATTTATGTATAGACCGTATAAGGAAGAAGAAACCGGACTATTACTTAGATGCGCAAGTTGCTGGAACGGACGGTCTAGATATGTATTCTCAAATTTCCTCATCAGATAGGCTGCCTGAGGAAGAAGTAGAAAGAATGGAGCTGCAGGAGCGAATTCAGTATGAAATTAGCCAGTTGCCAGATAAATATCGAACAGTCATTGTCTTAAAGTATATAGAGGAATTGCCATTGCAGGAGATTAGTGAGATTTTGGATATGCCACTTGGGACAGTCAAAACTCGAATTCACAGAGGTCGTGAAGCTCTGAGAAAGCAATTAGGCAATCTGTAGGAGGGATTTCACTATGAATGCGTGTCCAAAACATATTGGTGAATACATGCATGAATATTTAGATGGTGATATTAGTCGTGAACACGAAATCGAGCTAAAAGCACATTTGCAAAGCTGTGATAACTGTCGACAACATATGCAGGAGCTAAATAGCACAATTGCCTTTGTCAAAAGTGCTGCCGTCGTTTCAGTACCTCTGGATTTCAAGCAAAACGTTATGATTCGTTTACCTAAAGGAAAATCAGGAGTCGGTGTCCAAAGATGGCTACGTCGTCATCCTATATTCGTTGCAGCAGCAATGTTTTGTATTTTAATGAGCACCTCACTTCTTACGGGCTTTAATGATAATAAGGAATTTTCAGTGACCAAACAGCCAAACTTAGTTGTAGATGGGCAAACAGTCATCGTACCTGCAGGGAAGACTGTGACAGGTGATATCGTAGTGAAGAATGGAGATATCCTTGTAGAAGGTTCGGTAGATGGTAATATCACAGTGATTAATGGTCAATATATGGCTTCAACAGCAAATGTCACAGGTCAAATAGATGAGATTAACCAAGCATTTGAATGGCTTTGGTATAAAATTAAAAATGGCGGAAAAGAAATACTTTCATTTTTAGGGAAAAACGAATAAAACAAATGAAAAAGTCTACTGTTTGAGGTAGACTTTTCTGTTTCATCTAAGCAAGTAAAGTAAGAGTTGTGCTATACTGAACACATATGCACTCGCTAGAAAAGTGGGGGATCCACATGTCTTTTATTAATGAAATTACACAATTTACCGACAATGTATGGATTAGGATGTTGATGAACATTCTTGACATTCTTTTTGTATGGTTTGTTATTTATAAAATTTTAACCTTAATAAGAGGAACAAAAGCTGTCCAATTATTAAAGGGAATATTCGTCATCATTATTATTCGTATTATTACTGTATATGCAGGCCTTAATACACTGGGATGGATGATGCAACAGGTTATCAATTTTGGTTTCCTCGCAATTATCATCATATTCCAACCAGAGTTACGTCGAGCACTTGAACAACTTGGTCGTGGTAAGCTATTTGCCCGTAGTAATTTACAAGAGGATGAAGAGCGTACACGCTTAGTAAGCGCGATGTCAAAATCTGTTAGTTATATGGCGAAGCGACGTATTGGAGCGCTTGTTTCAATCGAACGCGAAACAGGCTTGAATGATTATATAGAAACAGGGATTCCGATGTTCTCTGAAATTTCGTCTGAATTACTGATTAATATCTTCATACCTAATACACCATTACATGATGGAGCAGTAATCGTTCAAAAGAACAAAATTGCTGCAGCAGCTTGTTATTTACCATTATCAGAAAGTCCGTTTATCTCGAAAGAATTAGGTACACGACATAGGGCCGCTATCGGTATCAGTGAAGTGACTGATGCAATCACAATTATTGTATCAGAAGAAACAGGAGCAATTAGTTTAACGGTTAATGGAGATTTACACCGTGACCTTTCAATCGAAGAATTTGAAGCACGTTTACGTAAAGCGTGGTTTGGTCCCGAGCAAGAAGCAACAAATACCTCTAAGTGGAGCTGGAGGGGGATTAAAAAATGATGGATAAATGGATTGACAGCCCATGGTTTTTAAGAATTACAGCCCTGATATTAGCGATTCTCCTATTCTTTACGGTTCAGCCAAAAGAAAAAGATAGTTCTGATGGCTTCTCATCAGGGACACAGGTAGATGTGCTTCATAATGTACCCGTACAGGTTTACTATGATGATGAGAGTTTAATCGTTACAGGAGTTCCAAAAACCGTAGATGTTACGATTAAGGGTCCAATGGCCATCGTCTTACAAACGAAAGCAGTGAGCGATTATACTGTATTCGTAGATTTACGTAAACAAACAATTGGGGAACATAAAGTAACGATTCAACATGAAAATTTTTCTGATAAACTATCGGTACAAATGGACCCATCAACAATTGATATTTCAATTGAAGAAAGAGTAACAAGGACATTTAAAATCGATCCGGAAATTAATGAAAGACTACTGGCAGAAGACTATTACGTGAAAAGTATGACAGCGAATCCTAATACGGTATCAGTTACTGGCGCTAAAAGTGTAGTAGATAGCATAAGCTATGTAAAAGCGACAGTTACTGGTGAGCAAGGACTAAGGAATTCCTTTGAACAAGAAGCGAATGTCAAAATACTAGATCGTGATATGAACAAATTAAATGTCCAAGTGAAGCCAGAAAAGATTAAAGTGAATGTTGACATTGGAGAGTATACTAAGGAAGTACCTGTCGTCTTAAATCAAAAAGGGACGCCAGGTAAAGATATCACGATAAAGTCATTGACGCCTATAACGAGCAAGATGACTTTATTCGGATCAAAAGCTGCTCTTGAAAATACAAAAGAACTTAATGTGGATGTGGATGTATCTAAAATCAAAAACTCTGGTATCTTTAAAATAGATATTGATAAGCCAGAGGGCATTTCACGGTTGTCCGAAGACAGCATTAAAGTCCAAGTTGTAGTTGAGAAAAACGAATCAAATACTAATGAAGAAGTAATTAAAGACGAAGAACAAGAGACTGATCAAGAAGAGACTTCATCAATTGTAAGTTCAAAGGAATTTAAGAATGTAGCTGTTGACGTTCGAAACCTAGATGAGGGCTATAGAAGTAATTTTATTACACCAAAGAACGGTTTAGTTACATTAACCGTTAAAGGTGATGAAAAAGAGTTAGCAAATCTAGATATCAATGATTTCGATTTATATATTGAAGCAGCAGATAAGCACGATGGAAATCATAAGCTACCTATTCAAGTTGATGGACCAAGAAAGTTAAACTGGTCACTTTCTAATAACATCGCCAATCTTCGAATAGAACAAATATCTTAAACGAAATTGATTGAAGGATCGTAGATAGTTTTGAAGGAGAGAACAAAATGGGTAAATATTTCGGTACAGACGGCGTCCGCGGAGTCGCCAATAGTGAGCTGACGCCTGAGTTAGCATTTAAACTTGGTCGCTTCGGTGGATACGTTTTAACGAAAAAAGCCACAGGACGTCCAAAAGTATTAATTGGTAGTGATACACGTATATCTGGACAAATGCTTGAAGGAGCGCTTGTAGCCGGCTTGCTGTCAGTAGGAGCAGAAGTAATGCGCCTTGGTGTCATTAGTACACCTGGAGTGGCTTATTTAACACGTGTTATGAGTGGTCAAGCAGGTGTAATGATATCAGCATCTCATAACCCAGTCGCAGATAATGGTATTAAATTCTTCGGTCCCGATGGTTTTAAGCTTTCTGACGAACAAGAAGCAGAAATTGAAGCTTTATTAGACCAAGAACAAGATGATCTACCACGCCCAACAGGTGGTGACTTAGGAGCATTAAGTGACTATTTAGAAGGCGGTCAAAAGTACATTCAATACTTGAAACAGACAGTAGAGGAAGAGTTTACAGGTATTCATATTGCATTAGATTGTGCACATGGTGCAACATCTTCACTTGCAGCACACCTTTTTGCAGACTTAGAAGCAGATTTATCAACGATGGGAGCTTCACCAAACGGCTTAAACATTAACGATGGAGTAGGTTCTACACATCCAGAAGAACTAGCTAAAATGGTTGTTGAAAAAGGCGCAGATGTTGGACTTGCATTTGATGGTGATGGTGACAGACTAATTGCTGTCGATGAAAAGGGTAATATCGTTGACGGAGATCAAATCATGTATATTTGTGCTAAACACTTCCAAGAAAAAGGACGTTTAAACAAAGATACAGTTGTATCTACGGTTATGAGTAACATGGGCTTCTATAAAGGTTTAGAAGAACATGGTATGCAAAGTATCCAAACTGCAGTAGGTGACCGTTATGTTGTAGAAGCTATGCGCGAAGGGGATTATAACTTGGGCGGAGAGCAATCAGGGCATATCGTTTTCCTTGATTACAACACAACGGGTGATGGCTTACTAACAGGGTTACAACTTGTTAATGCGATGAAATCAACAGGTAAAACCTTATCTGAGCTAGCAGCAGAGATGACGATTTTCCCTCAAAAGTTAATTAATATTCGTGTAACAGATAAATATGCTGTTACAGAAAATGAAAAAGTGGCAGCAGTAATTGCTGAAGTAGAGCAAGAAATGAATGGTAATGGCCGTATTCTTGTTAGACCATCGGGAACTGAGCCATTAGTTCGAGTAATGGTTGAAGCATCAACAACCGAGAATTGTGCAGCTTATGCAGAACGAATTGCAGCAGTTGTAAAAGAAGAAATGGGACTAACTGAATAATAGAAGATAAGGGCAAGCATATTTCAAGATGCTTGCCTTTTTTGTATTTTAAATCATATTCAATTTACTAACTTCTTAACCTCTCAATAGAGAATTATTAAAATGTGGAACAAAATGTGCAATTTTAACGTATAATATAGTGGGAAATATTATTTTTCCTTGTAAACCTTTTCAAAACATGTTTCTGATTGACTATGAATAGCGATTTAAGTATGATGAAGGTGCTGCTGTATAGAGAGTTAATCTTTATACTACGATAGTAGCTGCGCAGAAGGAGGAATCAAAAGTAGCGCATAAAACAAAGGAAAACAATTATAGCGCCAGCGCTGAAGAAATTGGACGACAGAAATCTTCAGCAGACGAGGTGGAGGAGTATCGAAAGTTTCGGCGGATGCCTCCCGATCGCCATTGCCCGATCGAAATTTTGTTTATAAAACGTTTGAGTAATCGAACGGACAAAGAAACAAAATGGCAAAGACACAGCAGCATAAGAAAGTATCCCCGACTTCTTAGGAAGACGAGGTATACTTTCTTGCGGCTAATTTTGCAAACTTCGGAGGAATTTAATATGTGTGGAATTGTTGGATATATCGGTTTTTTGGATGCGAAAGAAATCCTTTTAAAAGGCCTTGAAAAATTAGAGTACCGTGGATACGACTCTTCAGGTATCGCACTTCGTAATGAAGCAGGGATTACAGTCTTTAAAGAAAAAGGACGTATCGCTGACTTACGCGCAGTAGTAGAAGAAGACGTTTTAGCTAACACAGGAATTGGTCATACACGTTGGGCAACTCATGGCGTGCCAAACCAACTTAATGCGCATCCACATCAAAGTGCATCAGGTAGATTTACACTTGTGCATAATGGTGTTATTGAAAATTATCATTTATTACAAGAAGAATTTTTACAAGGCGTGGATATGAAATCCGATACAGATACAGAGGTTATTGTGCAGTTAGTTGAAAAGTTTGTGATTGATGGAATGACTACAGAAGAAGCATTCCGTTATACATTAGCTTTACTACACGGTTCATATGCTATTGCTTTACTTGATGCAGCGGAAGAAGAAACAATCTTCGTCGCTAAAAACAAAAGTCCGTTACTAGTAGGTATGGGTGAAGGTTTTAACGTCGTGGCATCTGATGCTATGGCAATGCTACAAGTAACAGATCAATTTGTAGAACTGCATGACAAAGAAATCGTTATCGTACGAAAAGAAGCGATGACGATTAAAAACCTAGATGGCACAGTAGTAGAACGTTCGCCATATACAGCTGAGTTGGATATGAGTGACATTGAAAAAGGCACATATCCTCACTACATGTTGAAAGAAATCGATGAACAACCAAGTGTTGTCCGTAAAATCATTCAAGCTTATGAAAATGAACAAGGTGAACTGGCTATCGACCCTGCAATTGCAGAAGCATTGCACGAAGCAGATCGCCTATATATTATTGCAGCAGGCACAAGTTATCATGCTGGTTTAGTAGGGAAAGAATACTTCGAGAAAATCGCACGTATTCCAGTTGAAGTGCATATCTCAAGCGAATTTGGCTACAATATGCCACTACTGTCTGAAAAGCCACTCTTCATTTTTATCACACAATCTGGTGAAACAGCAGATAGCCGCCAAGTATTAGTTAAAATTAAAGAGCTAGGTTATTCAACGTTAACAATTACAAACGTACCTGGTTCAACACTGTCACGCGAAGCAGATTACACAATGCTTTTACATGCTGGTCCAGAAATCGCTGTAGCCTCTACTAAAGCATATGTAGCCCAAGTGGCGGTACTAGCAATTGCGGCATATGTAGAAGCAAAATCTCAAGGAATTGCAGTAAACTTCGATCTGAAAAAAGAGTTAGCTATCGTAGCAAATGCAATTCAGTCAATCGTCGATTCAAAAGAAGTCTTTGAAATAGCATCTAAAGAATATTTATCAACAACACGTAATGCATTCTTCATCGGTCGTAATATCGATTATTGCGTAAGTGTAGAAGGTGCATTGAAATTAAAAGAGATCTCTTACATCCAGGCTGAAGGTTTTGCTGGAGGAGAACTAAAACATGGCACAATTGCTTTAATTGAAGAAGGCACGCCAGTAATTGCACTTGTTACGCAAAAATCAGTTAGCCTAAATATACGAGGTAATGTTAAAGAAGTAACAGCACGTGGTGCAAACCCATGTATTATCTCTATGGAAGGCATGGAACAAGATGGCGACGCTATCGTCCTGCCACAAGTACACCCATTACTAACACCACTTATGTCAGTAGTGCCGTTACAGCTTATAAGCTACTATGCAGCACTTTATCGCGGTTGTGATGTAGATAAACCACGTAACTTGGCTAAATCAGTTACGGTTGAATAGGAAATTGTTATTATAAGGATGAATTGTTGAATGACAACAAAGTCGGGTACTGACATTCAACGGTATATATGAAATCAACTAAAAAACTTGATCCATTAGCCATGGATCGAGTTTTTTAGTATAAATTTATTTAAGTCTGTTTTCTCCGGGATTTTTGTTCTTCAACTTGAATTCTAGATTTAGAATTCAAGTTGATAATTTATAACAAAATTCGATTATTTTAAATAAAGTTTGATCAATCTTTATAAATAGCTTATGCAAATAATCGCTCAAATAAAAAAACATCAGAACACTGATGTAACAATGTTCTTGAGTTTTTTGATTCAATAAAAATAATTTATTCATATTAATGCAAGTTTTTTTGATAAAATATACAGTATGATATATTTTTAGTAAATAAAGGGAGTTTTAGTGTGATGAAATTGTGGTGGATAACTAGTCTATTTTGGTTAGTGTTATTTGTTGCTACAGCAATATTTATTGGGGTTAGAAAAGTAGATGGTTCTGGCTTAGAACAAACACCAGAATTAAGAATAGTAGCATTTATTGTATTGGGATTTGTTTTCGTTTTTATTTTATTATTTCAATTACTTTTTCTATACTTTGCCCGAAAAAGCAAAAAAGTATCTATCCAATAATAAAAAAGCACCCAAACTCATCTAAAGCTACAGAACTTATAGCTCTTAAATAAAGTTGCAATGTTTTTGCCTTAGATTATTTTCTAAGGTTTTTTTATTTAACTAAACCAGATAATAGCTTATGAATAAATATACTTAAACAGACGGTGCGGGTTAGTTCCATAAGGAATGTGTAAGATTGTATTATAAACACAAGGGGGATATAGAAGTGATGCGAAAAAGTAAACATAATGCTGAATATTACATATAGGGAGATAATTGTGATGGATGGCATCTATTGAAAAATCAAGATTTAAGTATTATTCATGAACGTATGTCTGCTAATACATCTGAAGTTAAATATTATCACCAAAGACACGCCAATTTTTCCTCGTCTTATCAGGAATAGCAATCATTGTGGTAGATGGTAAAGAGATTACTATAAATCCGCAAGAGGGAGTGGAAATTCCTCTTTTAGTGTCACACCAAATATTTAATAGGTAATGAAGTTGAGTTTTTGGTGACTTCTCAACCGACAAGTAAAGGTGATAGGATTTTAGTGGAATAAGGAGCATCAAAATAATTAATCTTTTTTATAAAAAACAAAGGAAAGCTATCGTTTTGATCAATCTTTATTCAAAACGATAGCTTTTTATATGCAATTGAATCAAATCAAGAGTTTATAGAATGAAAAAAGTTATTTATATTCTCAATTTCAAAAATTTAGGAGGATTTTAGCGAAAAGAATAGAATAGAATAGAATAGATACAGCGAAGAATAGCGTAGTTTAGCTTTTCAACTACTTCTTCGTCCTGAATGCGCCAAGAGGATGGGGTGTTTAGTTCTAATAGTATATTTGAGTGGTTTTAAAAATGGGTGATGCTATCGAATATTCAAAATAATCATCATTACATACCGATAGTATCGCGTTGTTAATTTACCATGTCTAGTTCACACACAGTAAAACTGTAGGTATATTTCGTACCTACAATTTTGGTATGTTGATTGACTTTTGAAGAATATAATATTTCGATACTACTAAATATAAAAGTCTTAGTACTAATTATTATATTCGTATTTAATACAGAGATTAAAATAAATTGTTTTTTAAATAATTTATTTGGGGGGATGCTTATGTGGAAGATGTTAAGGACTTTTTTTATCCTAGAGAAATCAAATAAAAAAAATATTTTTGCTTGTATTATCGTTGCATTATTTGTTTTTGGCTTAGTTTTATTTGTGAAAACCGAGGATTTAGGAAACTCAGTCATAGAAAAATCGGGTGAATATCAATCGCTTTCTTCAGCTTTGAATAGATTTCAAAATGTAGATGCTACTGATAGCGGGAATGGCAGCGACTTATATAAGAATTTAGTACGTCAGCAACAATTTGTAGCTAAGCAACGTATGGCACTAACAATGGATCGACCGGACTTGTTTTTGGATACAGCGATAGACCTTGCAAATTTAAGAGCTCAGTCATTTGATATGGAGGGGTTTGATGATGTTGCGATTTATCTACCTTCGAAAGTAGAAAATCAATTGGATAGTGTATTTTATCAATATATGAAGAAAACAGGGATTTTACTAACTATTGATTCATTATCTTTCTTTCAATTTCTCGCTTACCTATTTGGTGTGTTAGGTTCGGTTTGGTTTATTTTCATGTGTATTTATTCATGTGGAATCATGATAGAAGAATTCCAACATACATCTCTGATTAAGGGTTATCCTATAGCTTTTGATAAATACGTTGTAGCTAAATGTACGTCATCGATGCTCATAGTAGGTGTATTTCTTCTAGAGTTATTTGTTTGTAGCCTGCCATTGGTTTATTTTAAGGGATTAGGAAATCCTTCTTATCCTATTGCCATCTTTAATGGTATTTTTGAAGCTTATCCAATATACAAATACATAAGTTTATCTATACTTTATATGATTAGTATTGCCATTTTTGCAATTCTATTATCAGTAATTTTAAATGTTTTATTGAAGAATATGTATTTGACGCTATTTTTAGAATTGTTATTGTTTATTTTCCCTATGTTATTTCCAAACATGATGAATCTTGTTCCATTTAACCCATTTAACTATTTGGATTTTTCTAACATATTGAATGGGCGGACGCTCGATCTTGAAAACCCAGTCGCTTTAAATAGCACACATGGACTTCTTTATATCTGGATGAGTATTGCCATAATGGTAATCGCTGTAAAGCTATTCTTGACTACTGGAAAACTAAAAAGGGTATAGGGGATGAGATCATGTGGGCGTATTTTAAGTTTGAATTTTTACAATTTATTAGCAATAGAAAAAATATTGCAATTTATGTCATTCTACTTTTCTTCTCGTGTGATTTTGCACTAAAAATAGCTCCAACATATAACCCAATTGAAAAAGTAGATGTAAGTGAAATTGAGGCACGGTATTTAACGAGGGAAGCATTTCTAAATAATGTTGTGATTGGTGAAGGGACGCACCATTTATCGAGTTATGCAGTCTCAATATTTCAAGAATGGAATGAATATGAAGGAGAAAGATTAGACGCTATCAAACAGCACAACCTGCAAGAGTATGCTGAAGCTACATCTAAGTGGTATACGTACTCTGATAAGCTGACTTTTCCCAATGCAATGGGTGTCCTATACTACAATCCGGGTTACTATACATTTGGAAATAATTATGCAACGATGGACGGACACTATGCGTATTTATATTCTGCAAGTCGTTACAAAGGATATGCTGAAGGGAAATCCAATTTATCTGTAAATGTTTTCGAAGAAAGGACTGCGTTACAAACATTGCAACGCCTGCTAAACTCTTACCTGCCGCTAATTCTTATTGTTAGCTGTATACTCCTCACTGTGGATATCGTGTTGAAGGATCGACGGAATCCTACATTGTTACAAGGTTTGCCACTTTCAGATTGGAGAAAGTTAATTGTTAAAGGATTAGTTTCCTTATTAGGAAGTCTCATAGCGATAATCCCACTTTCTGTAGGTCTATTGATAATAGGTGGTCGAAATGGGTTTGGTGATTTTGATTTACCTGTTCCAATTTATTCTGCTGGTAAGGATGTATTTTCAAATATATTGATGGGGGAATATCTAGTTCAAAACATGCTATTCATTGTTTTGTGGTTTTTGTTCATCATTTCATTGTTACTACTTGTAAGTGTGTTGTTAAAAAACGAGTTTGCAAATTTAGTGGTAGGTTTCATGTTTGTTATTGCTGAATTTATTTACTTTGAAAGAGGGCTTGGTGCTGTTTGGAATGTTCAATGGTATCCAACGAGCTATGTTCAAGTAGGACAAATAATTTCAGGGTATCGGAACTTTCTCTATGGCTCTGAAACACTCACTTTTGGTAATGGAATCTTGGTAATGGGATTGTGTTCGTTTATTTTTCTGATCTTGACTTTCTTGATCAGTAATCAAAGAAAATTTAAGCTACTTTAGTTTAACAGAGATGGAGGGAAGGTATGATTGAATTAAAAAATATTGCTGTTCAGTTTTCGGGGAGAGACATTTTAAAAGACATCTCTGTAATGTTCAATTCAGGCGAAATTATTGGTTTGGTAGCTCCCAATGGAACGGGGAAGTCAACGCTTATGAATGTCATCATGAATTACATTAATCCAAATAGTGGAAAAGTCATTTTAAATGATGAATTAGAATATACAAATAAAAAGAATGAAGTGAAAATGCATCAATTAGTATCCATGATGCCTGATCAAAGTGACTTATATAATCAGATTTCCGGAAAAGAGCATCTAAAAATTTACTCCACAATGTGGAATAGTAATCCAAAATTGATTGACAATACGATACAAGAACTAGGAATGGCATCATATATACATAAGCGTACAGGGACGTATTCTCTGGGAATGCGCCAAAGGCTTTGTTTTGCGATGCAAATTGTATCAGATACCCAAGTCATGTTAATGGACGAAGTGATGAATGGATTGGATCCTACTCATGTCGAACTTATTTCGCAAATACTAGTTAAAAAGAAGTCCGAAGGGAAAACGATTATTGTAGCTTCCCATTTATTAGAGAATTTAGAGAAATATGCGGATCGTATTTTCTTTATAAAAAATGGCGAGTTAATACTTGTTAATACCATATCTCCAGGGTTTGAAGAAAGAGAAATCACAACAGTTCGAATATCAGAAATGACCGATAAGTTAAAAGAAGAGATTTCAAAAGAGTTTCCAGAAACAAAAGTACGATCATTGTCAAATGGCGCTACTTTACTAGATGTCCGCGGATATGATTCGAGTGAATTAGGAAATATTTTAGCATTTCTTAAAGACAATCAAATAACAGAGTTTAGTTTTGGGAAAGTAACATTAAATGATTTGTATTCTATGTATTATCAAGAATGATGAGGTTATATAAATTTTAGATGCTATAAATAGTTTAACCATTTTACTCCTTTGGATAGAATTATCTAAGGGGGTATTTTTATATTAAATAGAAAAAGAACATATGCATTCAAAAATGAATGAAGCAAAGAACGGTTCAGGCATTAAAGTAGATTATAGGGGTTAGCTAAAAATTCAAGATGTTCCTTACTAGGTAAGTCCATGACGCTAAAAGTTATTCCAAAATTACAAGACGATCTAGTATCACTACAGTAAGCCTTAATGCTGAGTGAAATAAAGGGTGCTGACAAGTATTGTGGCTCATCAACAACCTTCTTTTAATGTTTGTTTAAGTTAATTTTAAGATATATTGCCTGACTTGTACTTTCATTTATTCACTTAGCTTCGTTCACTGTTAAAGCAGGTCTCGTTAGAGAGAATATCGCACATAGTAAAGCTATAATTACAATTGCTCCTCCAACAGGTGCTGTACTTGTGACTCTACCCGTTTGTTGTAGTACGATACCACCGATTGCAGATCCTAAAGAAATCCCAATTTGTAAAGCAGAATTGTTAAAGCTTTGCTGTATATCAGAAGTATTAGGGTCAGTTTGAATAAGATAATTTTGTTGAGGTGGAGCAAGACTCCAACTTAGTGCGCCCCATATCATCATGACCACTAGGAATAGGAAAAGCGAAATAGTTGAGTAAGGGAGCAAAAATAATACTAAGGCGAAGGAGCCAATAACTAGTAAAATACTTTTAGGTGCCCCTAGCCAATCTCCAAGTGCGCCCCCAAATGCCCCGCCAAATACTGCTGAAATACCAAACAGTAAATAACATATGCTAATCCAATATTGGTTAAGATTTAGAGTAGATTCTAAGAAAGGAGTGAAATAAGCATAAATTGTGTAATGCCCTGCTAAAGTGAACATTGTTGCAAGATGTGCACTAGCAATTTTAAAACTTCCAAGTGCCTTTAGTTGTACAGATAGCGGCTTAACATCTCCTTCTGTAGGTATCGGTTCTAAAAATGTGTGAATGAGAATCATAGATCCGATTGATAAGAAACCAATCCCAAGAAATATTACTCGCCATCCAAAAGCATTGCTAATCAAAATACCAAGAGGTACTCCTAAAACAAGTGAAGAACTAATCCCCATATAAATAACGCCTATAGCTTTAGATCTATGAGCAGGCGAAACAATCTTCGCTGTAATCGTTAGCGATAGTACAATAATTAGTGCAGTACTCATTGCAGTTATAACTCTTGAAACCATTATTAAAGAAAAGTTAGGACTAAAATATGTCATCAAATTCCCAATGAAAAATATAAAAAGTGCAATAAGATACAAACGTTTCCTTTCAATTCTTGCGGTTAGTGTAAGAAGTATAGGCCCAGAAATAGCGAACACAAGTGCAAATACGCTAATAAGCTGCCCTGCGGTACCAAGAGTCACATTTAAATCATCAGCGATAATTGGTAATATTCCACCTACAATTAATTCAACGAGTCCTACTGCGACAGTAGAAGCTGCGAGTATAAAAACTTTAAAATTCATTATAAAATTCTCCTTTTCCTACTAAATTGATAAAATAGAATACTTAGCTATTGACGGTAAAAGTAAATGAAAAACTTTCCAACTTTACTCATCAATCATAAATTGTCATTATATTCACCTACGAATTGCTCTTCACAAATTATAAATTGGTTATTACCTAATATTGGAAAACAAAAAAACTCCTGACTACAAAAAATGAAAAGACATTTTCTGTAATCAGGAGTTTACGGTTCCTGGTAGAGACCCTCAAGCCGTATTATTGAGGTTATACATATAATTTCAATTAATTTCTAAGAAAATTTATCTGTTTTTCAGATTATCACACCATTCGTTATTACTCAAGCATAAATTTCACATCATTCGACACGACTATTGATAATAACATTAGAAAATTACGATAAATAAGAATGGTTCCATTCCAAAACTGATAAGCTAGTCCCGAGCTTTATGTTCATAAAAAATAAAACAATCTATTACTGAGTGCATTTATCGAACTAACGATTCCAGTTAGTTTAACGCATGTTTACTTCCGATGCACTCGGTTTGGAAATTTGTATTTTTAACATGATTAGTATGAAAGCAAGTAGTGAAAATGCAATTCCGACCCAGATTAAATTATGTATTCCAAAGTGAGAGATAAACCAACCACTGATAGTAGTTCCAATGGCAATACCAAGATTGGAAAATGAGACAAACAAGCTATTTCCGAATTCAGGAGCTTCTCTTGCCTCAGTCGTTAACCATGCTTGACTGACAATAAGCCCCCCAGAATGCACAGCCCCCCAAATGAATACGATCACAACCATCGGAATGGAATAAGAACCGAGGTAATAAGTAAATAAGTATACTACTACAAATAGTAGAGGGAAAATGATAACGGTCTTTATAATGCTTTTGTGTAAAAAACCTCCAAATAAAAAATTCCCGAAAATCATAATTGTACCAAAAGCCATCAACATGATACTAATCCACGACCCGTTCATATGAGTCACTTGGCTTAGATATTCAGCAAAATAGCTGTACACAGAAAACATAGCTGCAAAGATGAAAATAACTGTTACGATATTTAGCCACAATTGGGGCTTGCGTAATATCCCAAGCTGCTTACCGTAAGACAATTTATCCTTAACAGGCATGGAGGGAAGCCAAGATAGTATTCCTATGAATGCAATTATACTAACAACAGCTCCAAATAGAAAACCTGCTTCTAATGAAATCTTTTCCGCAAGATAAGAAGTCAAAGGCACGCCAAATGCAAACCCGACCGTTATTCCGGAGAAAACTTTTGTAACTGCTTTGCTACTTTTTTCCGGAGAGACAAGATTAGCTGCTGTCACGAGGGCAACTGAAAAAAAGACAGGATGAAAAATAGCAGGGATGATACGGAAAACTAACATCACATCGAACTTAGTTGTGTAGGCATAAACAATATTTGAAATCGCAAAAATAAAAACAGCAGTTAATAGAATGACTTTACGGTTAATACCAGAAGCAAGTAACGTCAGGAATGGACCTGAAATGGCAACGACTAAAGAAAATATACTTACAAGCAATCCGGCCTGTGAAGTCGAGATATTAAATTTTTCAGTAACCTGGGGTAGGACACCTATAATACCCATTTCAGTAGTAATAATGCCGAATACGCCTAAAGCTAGAATAATGATTAGCAACGGGTTAATTTTTTTCATTTTAAATGTAATCCTCCATTCATATATACATATCTATAATTGTAGATATGTTTAAGCAAAAAAAAGAACTCCACTCCTTTTATAGTTTCTTTTTGATGTACTCGGAAAATTCTTGTATAGTTTTTTCGTTCCGGCGATAGTACGTCCATTTTCCAATTCGCTCAGATTCCAACAAGCCAGCTTTTTGCATAGTTAATAAATAACTAGAAATAACAGATTGTGCAAGTCCTGCTCTAGCTTGAATATCTCCTACGCATACACCAATTTGGAAATTGAGGTTTTGTTCTAAATAAGGTCTTTCATCAAAGAATTCCTCGGGATTTTTTAACCACAACATAATTTGACTACGAGTTTCATTAGATAAAGCTTTATAAATTAATAAAGGTTCCATGTATTTCATTATATCTAATTTTATAGATTTGTAAATATAAAAAGAAATTGGGAAAGAAGTAGTAAATCGAATAAGACCTCATCTTATGTACGTGAAAACTTGGAACCATATTGACGTATTCTATGAAGCAATAGAACAGCATGAATTTTTTTGAAAATGTAGTGATAGGAATTCGATAAAAAAACGATTGCTCAAGAGCAAATATAGTGTTTTCGTATATGTTCTTCATCGATTGACTTGCTCCAGTACAAACATAAAATAAAAACCTCCGCTCAATTAAATGTTAAGCAGAGGTTTAGTATATCTTTTTATCGCATTAGAGAAGGGAGAGTATTTCTGAAATCCACCAACCTTCAATCTAGTCATTTTATTTAATACTAGGTAATAACTTATTCAACACTATCGCTACGATTGCTGCTGTTGCAACAGGTGAGCCGAATAAATATTGTACTGTAGTTGGTAAAGAGTATAAGAAATCGTCAGGAAGAAGCGTTAACGCTAATGTTAAAATCATTGGTACAGCGATCACGTACATTTCTTTTTCACCAATTCGCTCATTTTTCATCACTTGTAAACCGCTAATTGCAATAATGCCACAAACGATAACGAATACACCACCGATTACCGCTGATGGAATCGCAGAGATTAAAGCGGCTAATTTACCTGAAAATCCGAACAATACAAACCAAGCGCCGGCAGCCACAAAGACACGACGGCTTGCAATACCTGTGATAGAAATGACACCTGCATTCGTTGAGTATCCAGTTACAGGAGTTGAGCCTAATAATGAAGCGATGAAACAGCCAATTCCTTCCCCAATAACCCCACGATTAATTTGTTTATCAGTTAATGGTTTGTCGATTACATTACTTACAGCAAACCAAGTACCTGTTGTTTCAGCCATTAAAACAATATAAATAATAACCATTGTAATAATTGCAGAAATATTAAATGTGAAACCGAAATCTGCAAAAGGGATTTGAGGCATGCTAAACCATTTTGCTTGTGAAACTGCCGATAAATCTAATACACCCATAAATTTAGCAGCAACACTACCTGCGATTAATGCAATAATTACAGAAGTGATTCGGAAAATGCGACCTTTCTTACGGAAGAAAGAACCTAGCATAACGCAAATGATCAGTACAACAGCGGATATAAGAGCTAAATAGATGTTTTGGTTGATCGTAGCACCTGCACCGTTATAGATATTATTACTTAAACCAACAGGCATTAACGAAAGACCAACGACGAAGATAATTGTACCTCCGACAACTGGTGGAATGAAAGTTTTCACAATCTTATTGAAAACTCCAGTAAAGCCTAAAATGATTACTAAAATAGCGCCGATTAAACTTGCTCCTAACACTGAGCTCCAACCTAGATCACCACCGCCACTAGCGGCATAAATACCAACAATTGCACCAAGTGGAACATAAGATGGGCCTTGGGCAATAGGTAGTTTCATACAGAAATAAGTTTGGACAATCGTTGCAATCCCTGCTGCTATAAAAGTAGATTGAATCAATGCTGTTGACTGACCTGATTGTAGACCGATTAACATGGCAATCAGGAAAGGTACTACATAGACGTCCATAGCCATTACATGTTGTAAACCTAGTAGGGCTGATTGACCGAATGATACTTTTTCATCGGGTAAAACAGTTAAATGGGGGGGATTGATATTATCTTTAGCTAGCTTATTATTTTGCGTTTCCACTAAGATGCACACCTCAAAATTTTAAGTTTGTCTAATGCTTTCATTCCACAAATGATATTTCAGGTTACTTTGTTCTTTCGTGCACTTTGTTTCCTTGAACCCAGACTTCACTAATGTTTTCTGGTCGAACAAGATACATAATCTTTTGGAAGATATCGTTGAGATCTTCATTCTTATCAAAAATCGGTAATTTTGCAGATGATATTTTTGTATCGATGATTTGTGCATCCCAAGTATAGTTTTCTTCTAAGCGACCAATAGGTAAGCTTAAACTTTCTCCACCACCAGCAGTTGCTAAATAGAATGCTTCATTAATTGTGATACGTGAATTTGGTACACCGCGCTTTTCAGCTGCAAGCGATGTATCGACACCATCTTCTAACATTCTAGATGACATGACAGCTTGTCTAGCGTTATCGAATAGACTTGGTGAAAAACCACCAGAAACATCAGAACCTAAACCGATATCAACACCTTTTGAATGTAAGTGAGCGATTGGAATGACGCCGTTAGCGAAATAAGCATTGGAGATTGGACAATGACCTACGGCAGTTCCTGTCTCAGCAAATAACTCTACATCTTCATCATTTAAGAAATTACTATGTGCCATTACGGATTTATCGCCTAATAGACCGAAATCATGTAAGGCAAAAGCATCATTCTTCTTGAAGCGATCTTGTACGTAACCATGTTCCCAATCACTTTCACTGCAGTGAGACTGGACATGTGTATCATACTTAGCAGCTAATTCCCCTAAACCTTTTAAAGCATCATCCGTACAGCTTGGTATAAAGCGTGGCGTCACAACTGGGTAAACACCTTGTTTTGTTGATTTTGCTAACTCTTTAACAGCTAAGATAAATTCTTCTGTGTCTGCTAAAGCTGTTTGAGTATTTGCGTCACGATAAAAATCGGGATTTTGTTCAGGATCATCCATGACAACTTTACCAACTAGACCGCGTTGCCCTTTTTTAGCACAAATTTCAGCTAGTAATAAGCTCGCTTCTTTATGAACAGTTGCAAAATATAGTGATGTAGTTGTGCCATTAGCAAGTAGGGTGCTGACTAAATCTTCATAAACCTCTTTTGCAAAATCTAAATCTGAAAACTTAGATTCGATTGGGAAGGTATATTTGTTCAACCAGTCATATAGAGGAATGTCTAATGCAGTTCCAGATTGAGCCCATTGCGGAGCATGAACGTGTAGATCGATAAATCCAGGTAAGAAATACTGACCATCATTTAATTGATGAAAGTTTGCTTTATCTTGATATGTATCTAGTAAATTTTGATAGTCGATATGTTCTGGTGCAACGACTTTTTCAATCATGCCGTCGGTGTTAATGAAAAATAGATAATCTTTTAATATTTGTATTTCTTTTGGAGACGTACTAGAAAAAGCCGTCCCTTTGAAAATTTGCGTATATTTAGTCATAAAAATCACCTTAATGTTCGTATTTTATGTATTATATCGATTATTATAGGGTATTTAGAACGTTAAGTCTATAAAAAAACGAATATATTGATAAGTGTATCTGTGAAATTCAGATGATAAATTGCTCTGTTTTAGTTAATAAATACTTTTTTGTAAATGGATTTAAAATTCGCCACTCAAATTATGGCGTTCTAGATTTTTATTGCGACCATTTATTTCTAATAAGAATGAATATTTAATAGGAGTGACAGCGGATAAAACAATTAAGTTGAAATCAGATAAATCAGTTTTAAGTATGGATTTGGTGATGAAATTAAATTGAATTGAATGAAGAAGGTTATGTTCGATTATTTAAGGCAATTTTGATGAAATTGAAAATAAATATTTGTGAGCTAATATAACTTATTTTGCTAAGTTATTAAAAGATTATAGACAAAAGAATGTATCTCTTAAATCCTTAAAATTGCATATCTCATGTTCATTTCGTTATGATAAACTTGTAGAACGTAATTTAGCATAGGAGTGAAGAATATGTATCGTAAAGTAGAAGATTTTCTAGAAGATTGGTCTGCATCTTCAGCAAATACGTTGAGTGTATTAAAAGTGTTGACGAATGACACGCTAGGTCAAAGTATTGTAGAAGGACATAGTACACTTGGATGGTTAGCTTGGCATTTAGTTGGTGCGGGAGCAGCATTTGGCCATTTTGCAGGACTTCAGATACCAGGACCTGGCCGGGATCAAGAAGCACCTACAGAAGTAACTGAAATAGTTGATGCTTACGAGCAAGTAATAGAGGCTTATAAAGTAGAAGCAGCAAAATTAACAGATGAAGCATTACTTGAAGAAGTTAATGGTTTCGGAGGACCGATTGCACGCGGTAAACTATTACGTGCAGTAATTGACCATCAAATACATCATCTTGGTCAAATGACAGTACTATTGCGCCAAGCCGGATTAACAGTGCCAGGTGTAATGGGACCAACAAAAGAAATGCAAGCATAAAATCAATTTTTTTGATGCAAAAGCTCACCTGTTTTTGGGGGGCTTTTTTTGTGATTTTTATGAATATGATATCTTTTGAGAATGAGGCTGTAAAAAACCATCTTTCAGTAGATAGTAATGTTGCCTTACTAATAGTTTAACTATCTCTAAAAATCATCGAAGTCCCTAAATCACCTTTTAGTACAGCAGAACCCCAACTTAAACCTGTAAGTGAAATTATGGGTGAACGATTTTTAAATTCCCTCGCTCTTATGCTAGCAGCTTGGCTGTTTTCAGGTGCTATTGGCAGGATTTCCAAAAGGGGCCAGAGCATATCGCGCTGAACGTTTAGGTTTGTATAATGAAATTGGGAGTATTCTTTAAATAAGAACGGTTTCTTCATAAAAGCGTATAAAAAAATCTTTGAATAAAATAGATAGTTGTTACAAACTGTGAGATCAATACTCGCAGTTTTTTTACATATGAGCACCAAGTTGAAGGACAGTAGTATTGTTAAAGAGGATTATGGTGATTTAATAACGAAATATAAAATGAAACATAATTTAACTCATATAGTGCTTCTAACCTTACAAAAGAGAAGAGGTAATTATGAATCATAACAGAGGGAAATTGTTTGATGAGGTAGATATTTAAATTAGAATGAGAAGAGGTTTTGCTATTGAAACAAGCATTATTAGTAATTGATGCGCAACAAGAATTAATTGATGGTAACGAAAAAGAGCAATGTGTTTTGAATAAAGAGAACCTATTGGATAGTATTAATTCAGTTATAGATAAGGCGATAGATTCGAATGCATTGGTTGTCTTTATAAGAGATCAAGATGTGGCTGAAGGTGAAGGTAAAGGATTTCAAATCCATAAGGAAATTAAAGTCCCTGTTACTTCAAAGGTATTTGATAAGAAGGCAACAAATTCGTTTTATGGAACGCCATTACTGGCATTTATAAAAGATCATGAAATAGAGCACATTGTTATTATGGGATGTAAAACAGAACATTGTATTGATACTGCTGTTAGAACAGCAACAATAAATGATTTCGATGTTACTTTAGTAGAAGATGGTCATTCAACAACAGATTCTTCAACCTTATCTGCTGAAAAGATAATAAACCACCATAATGAAATACTTCATGGTCATTACAATGTAGATAATTTTTCTGTTGTTAGAAAAAGTAATGAGGATCTGTTTCAACCAACCCATAACAATTATAGATAAAAACTTAAGTTCGTTTTCTCCACATTTGGAATAAAGAGAAAATGATGAAGGTGTCATAATGTATGGAGTAATTAATATTGAGGTGTTTTTGATTACAGGCATTTTATTGAATTTAATTCCTGGCGCAGACACTATGTATATAGCGGGGAGAAGTATTGCTCAAGGGAGAAATGCAGGCGTGTATTCTGTATTAGGTATTTGTAGTGTAGTATTAATCCATACGTTGTTAGTTGCTTTTGGGTTATCAATCATACTTACAAAATCACTTATTCTATTTAATATTATTTAAATAGTTGGTGTGATTTATGTAGTCTATCTCGGCATTAAAATATTACTTGATAAAACAAATTTAAGCTTGGATTCTTCAAAGTCTAATAAACAAAACGAAAGGAAAATACATATACAAGGGCTTTTGACGAGTCTTAAAAACCCTAAAGTTGCTTTATTTTTCATCGCGTTTCTTCCGCGATTTATTGATACAAAGGCTGCTGGTCCTGTACCATTTATGATTTTAGGGCTCACATTTACAATCACTGGTTTAGTAGGGTGTTTATTTATTGCTTATTTTTCCGCATTTATTTCCCGGAAAATTGGAGATAGCGAAAGAATGGGAATGTATTTGAACAAGATTACAGGCATAAAATTTATCGGGATGGGTTTGAAATTGCTTCAGACAAAGGCCCCTCAATAAAGATATTGTAGATTATAGTTAATGTTTTAAAAATCAAGCATCCATTTCAAAATGGATGCTTTTTTAGTGTTTAGAGTAAATTGGGTTTAAGACGGGGGAATTTGTATGTTTTCGTATTTTTTTTAAAAAATATGAGAATATCAATAAGTTGAGTTCGTTGTATATAGTGAAAAAGCTTTTTCAATTCAAAAGGAGATCATGCCATGAGAGTTTCAGAGGAAAATTTCGTTAAACGATTAAAGAGGCAAGATGAAGCGGCACTTGAATATGTTATCGATACTTATATGCCTTTTATAAAAGCAATTGTTTATAAAATTCTACACCCCCTTGGAAAAGTGGATTTAGTCGAAGAGTGTGTGAGCGATGTTTTTTTATCAATATGGCAAAATACGAAGCAATTTAAGGGTGATGCAATCGAATTCAAAAAATGGATTGGCATGATTGCAAAGTATAAAGCCATTGACCAATACCGAGTATTAGAGAGGCGACAAGCGAGAGAGCAGGTGCTTGATGGGACAGATAATCTTACTTCAGGAAATTTAATCCAAGATCAGGTTTTGCAGCGTGAAGAGAGAAATGAATTGCTGTTTGAGCTAAGTAAATTGGAACCAGTAGACAGAGATATATTCACAATGAAGTATTTCCTAGAGATGGCGAACGGCGAAATTGCAGACGCTCTTTTTATATCAAAAGCAGCAGTAGATAACCGCTTATACCGTGGGAAGAGAAAGTTAGCGTATTCCTTAACAAAGAGGTTGGAGGAGCGATGGACATGACAGAACAATATAAAAAGTGGGCAAATTTAAATGTGGAAGATATTGAACCAATGGATGTAACGGATATTGAAAAGACTCGTATGAAGCAGCGTATTATTAATAAAAAAATGCCGAAAATTAAACGTCCAGTTTGGCGTATTGCAGTAGTAGCGTTAATGATATTAGTTGGAAGTGCAACTACAGTTAGTTTTGCGATACCGAGTGTAGCATCACAATTCCCATTTATAAAAGGTATCGTCAATTATTTTACTTCTGACAATGATAAGCTTTATGAACAATATTCAGACTACGCAACGGATATTGAACAATTAGACATAAGTAATGGCATTACAATGATGATTGAAAATGCTGTATATGATGGTAATACAATTACAATTACTTACGCATTAGAAACAGAACATGATTTAGGAGTAAATCCAAGAGTTGGACAGTTCATAGACGTTGAAGGTAGTGTTGCAATTGGTGGAGGAGATTCGCTTCAACAAATTAGTCCAACGAAATATGTAGGTTTAGCACGTGTAACCCCAACTTTCAAAAAAGATCTAGAAAAAGTTCAAGTACAGTGGTCTCCTAAAAGTTTTACAAATAATACAACGAATGAAACGGTTAATGGAGATTGGAAGTTTAATTTTGAACTAGAGAAAGTCAAAGATGAAATTCAGTTAGTAAATCAATCTATAACAGATGCAGGCATGACATTAATTATTAATGAGATTCGTAAAACGGATGTTTCAACGGTTATTAAGATGAAACAAATCACTGAATCGAGAGTATTAAAAAAATGGCATTTGGCAAGTCCTACACTTGTTATTCGTGATGATGTCGGCAATGTATATCACGTTGTAGATAATGGAGGTTCAAGTATGGATAATGGTGTAACTACTGAATGGAGTCAATCAATAGGAGTCATTGATAAAAGGGCTACAAAACTTTACATTGAACCGACAATGATTTTGAGTTTAGGGGAAGCAAAAGGTAGCGAGAAATATAAAATGAAAACAATTGAGATTCCCCTTGATTAAATAATTTTATAATCGTTCCAAAGTAAGAATCCACTTCGATTAATTTTGAAGTGGATTTATTTTTATTTATTGCCTAATAATTTCTATCCCTAAAACATAAATTATAATATTGCAAAAACTAATCTTATTAGTTATTATGATAATTAAGTTAGTTTTTTCGGAAGGAGTTTGATAAATGATGAGAATTACGAAAATTGGTACAGTATTTCAGTTGTCTTTTATGCCAAGGATTTTTCCGGTAAATTGCTATTTAGTGGAGGAGGAAAATGAACTTACATTGATTGATGCTGCACTACCTTTCAGTACAAAGGGAATAATAGATGCTGCCAAGAGTATAGGAAAACCGATTACTAGAATTGTCCTTACCCATGCACACAATGATCATATAGGTGCACTAGATGCGCTAAAAGAATTGTTGCCTAATGCTCAAGTAAGCATTTCTTCTAGGGATGCCCTATTATTGGACGGAAACTCCACCTTGTTACCAAATGAAAAAAAAACACCAATTCGTGGTGGGGTTCCAAAGAACATTAAAACCAAACCGGATTTATTATTAGAGAATGGAGATCGTATAGGTTCATTAGAAGTGATCGCCACTCCAGGACATACACCAGGTTCCATAACTCTTTTTGATTCACGTAATCGTAGTCTAATTGCAGGTGATGCCCTCATTACTAGAGGCAAAGTAGTAGTATCAGGTTTAATGAATCCTTTATTTCCTTTCCCAGCTTTAGCTACATGGGATAAACATATAGCTCTTGAAAGTGCAAAGAAATTAATTGGTTATAAACCTAGTCTACTTGCTGTTGGGCATGGTAATATGCTGGAACAACCAAGAACTAAAATGGAGCAAGCAATAGCTGAAGCAGAAATGAAATTTTGATAAACCAAATAGGAAGTGATATTGAAATGACTCGACGTATGAAATTAGATTTATCAATTATTTTAGAGAAAACAACAGAACTAGTTGACGAGAATGGGGTAGACCAACTTTCACTAGGCTTGTTAGCAGAGAAATTGGGGGTACGACCACCTTCTTTGTATAATCATTTTGAAGGATTAAATGGATTGAAGCAGAAGTTGGCTATTCATGGAATTGAAAAACTACATGAATATATGCTGCAAGCAGCAGTCGGAAAAGCAGGTGATGATGCAGTGCGTGCAGTAAGTGAGTCATATATTCATTTTGTCAGAACTCACCCTGGGCTGTATGAAGCTAGTAATCGTTTCGTGGATGCTAACGATAAAGAATTACAGCGTGTCCAGGAGTCAGTCGTACAGCTAGTTGTTCAAGTGTTACAAGCCTACAATTTGAACGATGAAACGGCGATTCATATGGTTAGAGGGTTGCGAAGTATTTTACATGGATTTTCATCAATTGAACAAATGGGTGGCTTTGGAATGCCACTTGATATTGATAAAAGCTTTTCAGTTCTCATCAATACTTTTATAGAAGGAATTCATTCCGTTATAAGTAACGGGGATAAAGATCCTCAAAATAACATGTAGCATGGATAGGGTTTGCTACATTTAGCTAAGATTAAAGGGGCAAAGAATATATTAGAAATTGGTACACTTGGCGGATACAGCACTATATGGCTTGCACGATCATTACCTGAAGAGGGAAAAGTATATACATTAGAGGCAGAGGGCGAACATGAAAAAATAGCGGAACGGAATATTCCGCAAGCAGGGTGTCAGGATAAAGTAGCAGTAATTGTAGGTAAGGCACTTGCTACATTGCGAAAAAGGAATAGCCCCATTTGACTTAATTTTCATTGAT
The DNA here is from genome assembly GCF_050279675.1 of Viridibacillus sp. NPDC093762. Classification (NCBI taxonomy): domain Bacteria; kingdom Bacillati; phylum Bacillota; class Bacilli; order Caryophanales; family Caryophanaceae; genus Viridibacillus; species Viridibacillus sp. NPDC093762. The sequence goes on from NZ_JBNNUK010000008.1 coordinate 28,472, forward strand.
GCAGATAAACCCAATAATCCTCATTACTTAAAATGGGCATTAGAACTGGCTATGCCAGGGGCAATTATTATTGCAGACAATGTAGTACGTGATGGAGAGCTAATTAACGAGACAAGCGAAGATGAACGAGTACAAGGCATACGCCAAATTATAAGCTTATTAGAAAGCGAACCTAGCATCGAGTCTACGGCTCTTCAAACAGTAGGATCTAAAGGGTATGAAGGATATGTGGTTAGTGTTGTAAAATGAGCGTTAATTTTTAGAATGATTAAGAAAGGGATCGCTTGTGCAAATTGAAAGTGTTAACATATACGAAATTCATTTTTAAATATTTAAATTCAAACTCGTAACAATCTATATATCCTAAGGATCCTAAATGCTATCAGAAGTTGATAGCATTTAGGATTATTTTTTTGCTTAAGACTTTATGTTGAAAAACGGACATCATTCAATCATAATTTACCTAACGATAGGTAAAAAACAAACGAAGAGTTTTAGTTTCTTAATTGTTATGAGAAAGATGTTGATATCACCATTTAGGAGATGGGTTATGTGAGTAAAACTATAAGGCGTATTACAGGCCTCGATTTCGCTCGTTCTTTGGCAATGTTCGGTATGTTCATTGTGAATTTTACTGTTATTACTGGAGCAGGGACGAATGGACCTGATTGGTTAGTTCATTTGACTGCACTTTTTGAAGGGCGAGCGTCGGCACTTTTTGTATTGCTGGCGGGTATCGGAATCGCGCTAATGACTCGTAAGGCAAGAGAAGGAAACAATGATCAATTGATCGGGGACATGCGAATCGTCATTTGGAAACGAGCATTATTTCTATTTATAGTAGGTTTGGGATTGTATTTAGTAGGGTGGACAGGTGATATTCTCCATTATTACGGTGTCTATTTATTTTTCATCGCATTCTTAATTAGTTTCCAACAAAAAATACTCCTATACATTGTGCTCGCAGTTGTTACGATTGCACAAATGTTACAGTTAACATTTGATGTGTTTGTAGGGTGGAATCCTTATGCATTGTACATGGATTATATGGATTTTTGGACGATTAATGGATTTTTGCGTAATCTATTCTTTAATGGGTACCATCCAATTTTCCCATGGTTTGCATTTATATTAGTTGGGTTAGTCATTGGCAGCTTTGATCTGCGAAGTAATCGTATACGTCGCAAATTATTAATGGTAGGCGTGATAATTCTTGTGTTCTCAGAATCTCTGTCGAAGATATTGATTTCACAAACTGCCTCCATTTTAACAACTGAAGTAGCGGAGTTTTTATTTAATACAGGTCCTATATTGCCAAGCATTCTTTATATTATCTCTGCAAGTGGCTCAGCCTTTATCATTTTAATCATCTCCTTATATATCACTGAGCGATTTTCAAAAAATAAACTTGTTACATCAATCATTGCTTCTGGGCAAATGACGTTAACACACTACATCGCACATATTCTAATTGGTGTAAGTTTTTTAGAATGGATTGGTCGAGCTGAGCATCAATCACTATTCTTTATTTATAGTTTTTGTATTGTATTTTATTCATTATGTATTTTATTTAGTGGACTTTGGAAGCGAAAATACTCAAGGGGTCCGGTAGAGTGGTTAATGAGATATTTAACTAAATAAAAATAGAACATAATTAAAGGCGACATTTCTTCATGTTGAACGAAATGTCGCCTTTAGAGTTGTAATTATCATCAATCTTACATTTTAAATTTGTTAACCAAATCCTGCAATTCAACTGCAAGATTAGACAACGATTTTGTAGAAGATGTGACTTCTTGCATCGCTGCTAATTGTTCTTCGGTTGTTGCAGCAACTCTTTGAGAATGCTCAGACGCTTCTTTTGTAGCATGTGAATTATTGACGACGGTAGCAGCAACTTCTTGTGCACTAGCGGACATTTCCTCTACAGTAGCAGCCATATCTGTTACTTTTTCTTTCATGTTTTCTAGCTCACCGACGATTTCCTTAAAGCTTGTATCGGTTTTGCTGACAATATTTAGTCCATCTTGTACTTCAACTTTAACATGGTTCATGGACTCTGTTGAGCGAGACATGTTAAGTTGGATATCTTTTATTAAATTTGAAATTTGCTTAGAAGATCTTTGAGATTGTTCCGCAAGTTTCCGAACTTCCTCTGCAACTACAGCAAATCCTTTACCATGTTCGCCAGCGCGTGCGGCTTCGATAGCAGCGTTTAAAGCAAGTAAATTTGTTTGATCGGCGATATCAGTAATTACATTAGAAATTTTGCCAATCTCATTTGAGCTTGAATCAAGTAATCGTAGTACATCTCCGCTTTCATTAACTTTTTGATTGATTGAGTTAATTTGTTTTACTGTTTGTTCAACGTAAAGATTACCTTGTTGCGCTTGGGTCATAATCATTGCACCGACCTCAGAAACATCTGCAGCATTTTCGGCTATATTTTGAATGGCTAAAGTTACTTCTTCCAGAGATTGTGAACTCTCTAGTAGACTGTTAGTGCTTTCTTCTGAGCCATTTGCAATAAGCTGAATTGAATTTGTTATTTCTTCTGTTGCTTTGCTTGTTTCATCTGCGATAGCCGTTAATTGTTCTGATGAGGATGCCACGTGTTCTGTTGATTGATTGATTTGGCTAAGAAGGTCTTTCATAGTGGATTTCATAGTATTGAAATCATGCGTCAGTAGACCAATTTCATCATTTGTAGTAACTTTCACATTGTCCCCAGAGAAATCGCCGGAAGCTGTTCGATTTAGCTCGTGACTGATTTGAATAACTGGCATCGTTAATCTTCTAGAGAAAAAGTAGGCGATGATAATTCCTAGAACTATTGATACTCCCCCAATAATGCCAGTTGTGATCGCAACTTTTGAGGCACCGTTATTAAACTCTTTTTCAAACGATTTGGCGGCAACTGTCCAGCCCCAATTAGGCTCTTTCTCGGCATAGACTATATTCCCTTCAATTTTATTGGTTTTTGCATTCATCCATTTGTAAGTAAAATAACCGCCTTTTTCTCCAGTATCTAAAAGTTCTTTCCCGATGAATACACCATCTTCTGTTTCAGTATTCATGAGTTCGGCACCTTCGTTTCGAGGATCCATCACGTTTACAGCATTTTCGTCGACGGCATAAACAAAACCGTTATCTCTAATTGTATATTCATCTTTAATTGGTCGTAAATTGTCGGCATCTTTTTTTCCGAATAATTCAACCCTTAATTTTTCTTGAGCCTCTTCTAGTGTTAGATTTCCTGCTTCAACTTCCTGATTTAATACGGAAATCATAGCAATAACCATATGTGTACTTTGCTGTAGTTCCTCTTTGCCAGAAGCAGTTAGTTCCTTTTTTGAAGTAGAGTATGTACTGATTCCAATGATTGTTGTAGGAATAATCAATAGAAGCATGCAAAGTATTATTAATTTTCTTTTAAGTGATATTTTGATTTTTTTCATGATTCATCTCCGTGAATATTTTTAATACCTATATTGAGTTAATTCTTCCTATAGTATGCGCAATATAGGTATCATCTGTATCGACATTTTTTCTTAATTGTTAATTAATTTTGCGGGTTTATAAATATGAAAAGAATGGAAAGGGATAATTGATTTCAGCAATTGTCTAAACAGAGCAATGTTTCAATAAAATTTTCGTAAGTCTGCAAAAGCAAGGAATAATCAATTAAAAATAGCGCAAACTAACCTTACTGACATATAAAAAGGAGGATTTTAATTGAGTAAAATTTTACAACTATCTATGGTGGTACTGCTTATGGGATCTTTAGCTGCATGTGGAACGAGCAAGACTTCAAATGAAACGGCCACAAATGAAACAGTCAAAGAGAAAACGACGAACAATGCAAATGGAACGGTTAAGGAAGAGGGAACAACAACAGAAAAAACACCGACTAAAAATGAACATAAATTAGAATTGGCGGATGACGTTGCAGATAAAATTGCTGAAATGAAGGAAGTAGAAAAAGCAAATGTTATTGTAACGGATAAAAATGCTTATGTAGCGGTTACGCTAAAAAAGGGCGTAAATGGAGACAAAACGGTTGAGGATAAGATTGCAGACCAAGCAAGAGCTGCAAATGCTGATTTCAAAAATGTATATGTGTCATTGAATCCTGATTTTGTTAAAGAAATGAATCAATATGGGGAAAAAATCAGAGCGAATGAGCCGGTTGAAGGATTTTTTGAAGAATTTTCGAATACAGTAAAAAGAGTATTCCCTGATGCTCATTAAGTATAACTGTAAGGGAGTAATTTAACAGACAACAAGTACTTAGAGCTTGTTTTGATGCTTTTATTCAAAACAGGCTTTTTCTTTTTGCAAAAAGATTGAAGTAAAAATTAACAAACTTTAATTACAGTGGTTGTTATTAAAGTTTAGTACATGGCAATAATCTATAAACCAATCTGTTGACAATGTAAAAAATCTCTGTTAAATTTATCTTAAATTCAAGATAAATGAATTCGAGATAAATGTATTTTTGAAAGGAAAAAAATATGATGCAAATAAATAATAATCTTAAAGCACTGACAGTATTGCTTCGAGCATCACAGTCTGTTCAAGATGTTGTTAGAAAAGACATGCAACAGTATGGTTTAAATCAAACCGAATTTGCAGTCTTGGAATTGCTTTATCATAAGGGTGAACAGCCTATACAACATATTGGTAAGAAAATTTTAATTGCAAGTAGTAGTATTACTTATGTTGTAGATAAATTAGAGAAAAAAGAGTTAGTACGTCGAAGAGCTTGCCCTGATGATCGGCGAGTAACTTATGCAACAATTACTGAATTAGGAAAAGTCTTTATGGATAATACGTTCCCTAAGCATGAGGAGAAAGTCAATGCTATCTTTGAAGAACTATCTAACCAGGAATTAGAAATTTTTATTGATCTTCTTAAGAAAGTTGGCCTTCACGCAAAGGATATATAAAATTTTTTAATCATATATCTCGGAATCGAGATATATTTAGAAGATAAACTAAATATAATAATGGAGGAATATAATATGAACCATTTAAAAGGAATTCACCACGTAACAGCTATCACAAGTAGTGCAGAAAAAAACTACGAATTTTTCACAAATGTTTTAGGAATGCGTTTAGTGAAAAAAACAGTTAACCAAGACGATATTCAAACGTACCATTTATTTTTTGCGGATGATAAAGGGAGTGCAGGAACGGATATGACATTCTTTGATTTCCCTGGCATTCCTAAAGGGGTACACGGTACAAATGAAATCTCAAAAACATCATTCCGTGTTCCAAATGATACAGCATTAGATTTTTGGGTAAAACGCTTTAATCGATTAGAAGTAGCACATACTGGTATTATTGAACAGTTTGGCAAAAAGACTCTTTCTTTTGTGGATTTTGACGATCAGCGCTACCAACTAATTTCGGATGAGAACAATGAGGGAGTAGCTAGTGGTACACCATGGCAAGATGGGCCAGTTCCTTTAGAATATGCAATTACAGGATTAGGACCGGTCTTTATCCGAATTGCTAATTTTGATTACTTTAAAGAAATGATGGAAAAAGCATTGGCGTTTAAAGAAATTGCTCAAGAAGGATCATTCCATTTGTTTGAAGTTGGTGAGGGAGGTAACGGTGCACAAGTTGTCGTAGAGTTCAATGCTATTCTTCCTCAAGCGCAGCAAGGCTATGGATCAGTTCATCACACTGCATTCCGAGTAGAAGACCGTTCTGTTCTAGAAGAATGGATTCATCGTATGGAAGGTTTCGGATTTAATACGTCAGGCTACGTTAATCGTCATTTCTTTGAGTCCTTATATGTAAGAGTTGCACAAGGGATTTTATTTGAATTTGCAACAGATGGCCCTGGCTTTATGGGAGATGAGCCGTATGAAACACTTGGAGAAAAGTTATCGTTACCTCCATTTTTAGAACCAAAACGTGAGCAAATCGAAAAACTAGTTCGTCCAATTGATACAGTAAGAAGCACAAAAGAATTTATTAAAGAGTAAGAGAGCGGCAAGTATTTATTTTATGAGGTGAAAGAATTGGGTTTTATTGATAAGTTATTTGGAAAAGCTACTAAACATACAGAAGAAAATTTAGGAGGAAATGATATGTTGAAAATAGGTATTGTTTTAGGAAGTACACGTGAAGGTCGAGTAAGTCCACAGGTTGGAGATTGGGTGAAAGGTCTTGCTGATCAACGTGGAGATGCAGAATATGAAATCATTGATATCGCAGACTTTAAATTACCGTTTTTAGGAGACCCAAATGGTGATACTCAAGGGATTAGTGGTTGGTCTGAGAAAATTAATGGCTGTGATGGATTCGTATTCATTGTTCAAGAATACAATCATAGTATTACAGGCGCATTAAAAAATGCATTGGATTTACTACGTGTTGAATGGAACAATAAAGCGGCAGGTATCGTAAGTTATGGTTCAGTAGGCGGGGCGCGTGCGGCAGAACATTTACGTGGAATTCTTGGAGAATTATTAGTTGCAGATGTTCGTGTACATCCTGCATTATCTTTATTTACTGACTTTGAAAACGGCACTGTTTTCAAACCAGCCGATGTTCAAGCAGCATCTGTTAACGATATGCTAGACCAAGTCGTTGCTTGGAGTGGCGCTTTAAAATCTTTACGTAAATAGAAGAAAAAGATTTCCACAGAAAAGAAATTGTGAATGATGATGTTCTTTTCCGTATAGAGCGTTTAGTAGATGATACAGTACAGCTTGTGGATGCATATGCAGAAATTCGTAAAGCAAAAGATGCAGAATACGATTTTTAATAAAATTAATTGTATTTTAAACTAAAGTACTTAAAATAAAATAATAAATTTTCTAAAATTCCCTATATAACATTAAGTGTTTTATAGGGATTTCTTATTTTGAAAGAGAATAGTTATTTGTAATGTAAAAAGATCCGCCTCCATAAAGTTTATTGATATCCGATGGAACTGAGCGGGCACATGTAGCCATTAACTACTTTGATGAAGATAGTGATGCAAAGGAGACAAAGAAACTTGTAGAAGCAAGAAGGGCGCTGTCTCTTACTTGCAGTCAAATGATTGTTAGTTTTTAGAAATAAAATATATAATGAAAGGAGAATAAGGAGGTTTTTTATTTTGCAAAATTTCACTTTTTGGAATCCTACGAAACTTATTTTTGGACAAGGACAGTTAGAGCAGTTGAAAACTGAGGTGCCAAAATTCGGTAAAAAGGTATTAGTTGTTTATGGCGGCGGAAGTATTAAGCGTAATGGCCTATATGACAATGTAATGAATATGTTAAATGAAATTGGCACAGAGGTTTTTGAGCTATCTGGGGTAGAACCAAACCCTCGACTTTCAACAGCTAGAAAGGGAATTGAGATTTGTAAAGCTGAGAACATTGACTTTATTTTAGCAGTTGGTGGCGGAAGTGTAATTGATTGTACGAAGCTTGTTGCTGCAGGTGCAAAATATGACGGTGATGCATGGGATTTAGTAGTTAATAAAGCATTTGCAACAGAAGCACTTCCATTCGGAACAGTTTTAACTCTTGCTGCAACAGGATCTGAAATGAACGCTGGTTCTGTTATAACGAATTGGGAAACAAACGAAAAATATGGTTGGGGAAGTGCTGTGACATTCCCGCAATTTTCAATTTTAGATCCTGTTAATACGTATACTGTTCCGAAAGATCAAACGATCTACGGAATGGTAGATATGATGTCACATGTGTTAGAACATTATTTCCATCTTGAAGAAAACACCCTTTTCCAAGATCGTATGTGTGAATCATTACTGTTAACTGTTATCGAGACTGCACCAAAGCTGTTAAATGACCTTGAAAATTATGAGTATCGTTCTACGATTTTATATAACGGTACTATGGCGTTAAACGGTATTTTAAATATGGGCTATCGTGGAGACTGGGCTTCTCATAATCTTGAGCATGCTGTTTCTGCAGTTTATGATATTCCTCATGGCGGTGGACTTGCGATTCTATTCCCTCATTGGATGGAACACAATTTAAAAGTCAAACCAGCTCGCTTTAAACAATTAGCTGTAAGAGTATTTGGTGTTGATCCTGAAGGGAAAACTGATGAAGAAGCAGGATTAGAAGGTATTCAAAAACTTCGCGAATTCTGGAACAGCATTGGTGCCCCGTCACGACTAGTTGATTATGATATTGATGATAGCAAGCTAGAGGTTATGGCAGACAAAGCGATGATTTATGGTGAATTCGGTAATTTTACAAAACTGAATAAAGAAGATGTAATGGATATTTATCGCGCATCATTGTAATGATAGAAAATTAGATTATATTTATTGAGCCATTGAGGGGATTATCTCTCAATGGCTCTTTTTAATTTCTCCCCATAATAGATGAATATGTAAAACATTTTTAACCTTACTTACGAAGAATACTATCTTAAGATATAATAATGGATACCAAAATAATAGATAGATGATTCTAAAAAATCAGGTAAATCATTTTGGAACATTGTCAAAAGTAAAAGGAGATATAGGGATGCAGAGAGAATCACGTGCAAAAACCGCATTATTAATTACATTTGTGGTCATCGCTTGGGGAATGTGTTGGCCGATATATAAAATGGCTCTTAATTATACGCCGCCTTTGTTATATGCAGGAATGCGTACATTATTTGGTGGTATTCTATTAGCTGGAATATTATTACCACAATGGCGCAAAATCGAATGGAAAAAGAATTGGAAAGTTTATGTGATTGTTGGCTTGTTGAATACCGTTATATTTAATGGAGTTCAAACAGTTGGTCTACAATATTTACCATCAGGTCTATATTCCGTTATTGTTTATTTACAACCAGTGTTAGTGCCAATTTTAGCTTGGATGTGGCTAAACGAATCATTATCTGCCATTAAAGTAGTGGGGCTTGTTATAGGTTTCTTAGGAGTAGCTGCAGTGTCGTTGGATGGTTTTACAGGTAATGTATCATTATTCGGTATAATGTTAGCACTTATTACCGGTATAGGCTGGGCAGTTGGCGTTGTTTATGTGAAAAAAACAAGTTCACAAGTACATGGGTTATGGCTTGTTGCAATCCAAAGTATAGTTGGTGGAACAATTTTAAGTATGGGTGGTATAGCAACAGAACATATTTCAGATATAACATGGAATATTAGTTATATTAGTTGTTTATTATTTGGAGCGGTTATCGCAGTCCCAGGTGCTACGGCTGCATATTTCTATTTAATGAGTTCTGGTGAATCAAGCAAAGTAGCCTCTTTTACATTCTTAGTACCATTAATTGCAGTTGTCATTGGTACGCTGTTCTTAAATGAACCATTTACATATTCTTTATTGTTAGGATTAGTATTGATATTAATCAGTATTTATTTAATTAATCGTCCAGAAGCAGGTTTTTCCTTTGTTCGGCGTGTAGAGCATAAGCATCTATAAAGCAAGTTGTTAATTAATATAGCAAAAATAGCCTCAAAATGCGGATGCTCAATAATCCCTTTTTGGGGTTTTTATATGTAGTTAAATACAATAGGGACATATGTCCTTTTCAAGATAAGCGTATGTGCTTTTTAATAGAGAGAACAGTTTGGATGGGGGAGAGGAATGTGCGGGGAATTATTTTTGCGTTTTTAGGTGGAGCCTTTATTACGCTACAAGGGGTAGCTAATGCACGGATTAGTCAAGATATTGGTACTTGGCAAACTGCGACAATAACACAATTAATAGGATTTGTAACAGCTTCACTAATATTCCTTTTTGTCAGAGATGGCAACTTGCAAATGTTCAAAAAAGTAAAACCATACTATTTGGTTGGTGGGGCATTTGCCGCCATAATTATTTTCAGTAATATTTCGGCGATTCATCAGATTGGTGTTACGCTAACTATATCAGCAGTTCTCATTGCCCAGCTCGGTTTAACTTTTGTTATTGATATTAAAGGTTGGTTTGGTGTGGCAAAACAACAGATGAAGTTACCACAGTTTATTGGTATTGGAATGATGGTAGCTGGAGTTATTATTTTAGGTTTATAAGAAAATTTTAGAATGATTAAGACGAAAGTATAGGAGGTGTAGATGGTTCATGAAGAAAATAGAGAATCGTGAGCAACTCAATCATTATTTAAAAGCTTATCAATTAGAATCTATTTTCAATGAATCTTTAATTGAGCATTTATCGCTTTATAGCTTCGACCAAGGTGAAGATATTTGTTCGCAGGGAGATTCGTCGCATTATCTTTATATACTTGTGAAGGGGAAAATCAAAGTGTTTACTACCTCCTTGGAAGGTAGAAAATTAATCCTCTCTTTTAAGAATCCACTTTATCTCATTGGAGATATTGAATACGTTCAAGATATAGATATCATAAATACAGTTGAAGCCGTTTCGCCTGTTATTATGATCGGTATTCAATATCAATGGCTAAAAAAGTATGGGAGCGATTATACGCCATTATTGCAATTCTTACTCGAAACCATTTCAAGGAAATTTCATATAAAATCAAACTTTTTTAGCTTTAATTTGCTATATCCAGTAGAAGTACGATTAGCTAGTTATTTGTTGTCCATTTCTTTTGATGAATCCGACGCACAATATGATGGAGGACTAAGTACAAATAGTTTAAGGGATGTAGCGGATTTAATTGGAACGAGTTACAGACATCTCAATCGAGTTATTCAGCAATTATGCACCGAAGGATTAATTGAACGTACAAAAGACTCAATCAATGTAACAAATCGTGAGGCATTGAGCACGCTTGCCAATCACAATATTTATGAATGAAATAAACGTAGTGAGGAGTAACAATGATGATTGTAGGGTTAATATTAGCGCTTGTAGCAGGTTCATTAGTCGGTTTGCAAAATATTTTTAATAGCAAAGTAAATGAACATACAGGTTCTTGGGCTTCAACAACATTGGTGTTAGGACTGGGGTTTTTAGCATCACTGATGGTGGGGTTAATTGTTGAGGGTGGAAACTTATTTAATTTACAAAATATGCAACCATGGTATTGGTTCAGCGGGTTAATCGGTGTTGGTGTCGTTACCTGCATTTTGAATGGTATTAAATTGCTTGGTCCGACATATGCCATTTCAATTGTACTGACATCACAACTTTGTTTCGCATTATTATGGGATTCACTAGGGTGGTTTGGTTTAGAGCAAGTTCCTTTTACATTCCGGCAGTTACTAGGTGTACTAGTCATAGCTGGTGGTATAATTGTCTATAAATTTGGTGGTAGAACAGCAGAAGTGGGGGAGCAAATTTGAAAAAATATCAGACATTATTATTTGATGTAGATGATACGTTATTAGACTTCGGAGCAGCGGAGAAAGAGGCATTATACTTACTTTTTAAAGATCAAAAATTACCTTTAACGAAAGAGATAGAAGAGCGTTATAAGGAAATTAATCAAGGTCTTTGGAGTGCTTTTGAAAAGGGTGAAATTGGTCATGATGAGGTAGTAAATACGCGCTTTTCTCTTCTATTTAAAGAATATGGTAAAGAAGTGGATGGAGCCTTATTAGAAAGAAATTATCGAATTCATTTAGAAGAAGGACATCAGCTTATAGAGGGTGCTTTGGAATTAATCATAAGCCTACAAGACAAATATAATTTATATATAGTGACAAATGGTGTTTCCAAAACACAGGACAAACGTCTACGAGCTTCAGGGTTACATACGCTATTTAAAGCTATTTTCGTTTCAGAAGATACAGGTTTTCAAAAGCCGATGAAGGAATACTTTGATTACGCCTTCGCAAGAATTCCTAACTTCATGGCAGAAGATACTTTAATTATCGGAGATTCCCTCAGTTCGGATATTAAAGGTGGGCAGCTAGCAAACATTGATACATGTTGGTTTAATCCACATATGAAGTCAAATAACACTGAAATTATGCCAATGTATCAGATTCAAAAGCTTGATGAGTTATATCAAATACTAAATACTAAATAGCAATAAAATTATTGTTATTAATGCGTTCGAAAATGCAGCCTTAAAGCTGGGGAATCGGGCGTTTTTTATTTGCATAAAAATGGGGTGTAAAAGAATTATAGAGGAGAGAATAAATGATAATTCATTTTGGTGAAAACGGGAATTGAAGGAAGGCTTGTAAATCTGAAAGGACTATGACAGTATATAAGCATGCAAGAAACAACTTATATAATTTTAGTATGTCCAGCTCGTAATAGCTATTTATACGGAGCACTATAAATCTATTTAGGGGAAAATGGACCAAAACGAACGGAGGAAAAAACACGATGTTAGATTTACCAAATTGTCCGAAATGTAATTCAGAATACACTTACGAGGATGGGAGTCTTTTTGTCTGCCCAGAATGTGCGCATGAATGGACTTTAGAATCTGAAGAAAGTGAAGATACAAAAGTCATCAAGGATGCTAATGGAAATGTATTAAACGATGGTGATTCGGTTACTGTTATTAAAGACCTTAAAGTAAAAGGTAGCTCTTCTGTATTGAAAATCGGGACAAAAGTAAAGAGCATTCGTTTAGTTGAAGGCGATCATAATATTGATTGTAAAATTGATGGTTTTGGAGCAATGAAATTAAAATCGGAATTCGTTAAAAAGATTTAATATCTGGTTGCTTATAGGAGAATTCATTTTGAGTAGTAATTTATCAAAATGAGTTCTTTTTCATTTCATTAAGTAAACTAATTATAAAAGACAACAAATTCAGGCATAGTTATGGTAAGGGCCCACTACTTTTTAGCACCAGCATAACTCGTCCTTTATTCGTTGCCTTTTTCTGAGATTATCCATCTTTAATTCAATTGTAGGAAGACTTATCAGCAATATGGACACGTTCCCTCTTATTTTTGAATTTTGGGCTTACCAAAGTGATCTTGCGGATTCTTTACTAGAACCAAATCATGAGCATTTCGTAAAGAGGGACGCTTATGATTATGAAACTATAGAATCAGCTCATATTAAATTAATCTACATGATATTCGATAAACTCAAAAAAATCTGGTGTTCTTATTTCTTGCAAATAACTTAATTTCTCTAGAATTTTCATACTAATCTCTTGTTCCAAATCTTCTCGCTCTTGCATGCGAGTGTTAATCAAACTTTTCTTAATAGCAGGTCTAAAGAGTTCTAGTAAGCGCTCTAGGTCTTTGTTTTCTACTTCATGCAAGATTTGATTTTCCATCATGTTCCCCCGTTTCTTTCTAACAAACGTGAATTGAATAAGTAATTCCCCATTTTATTTTTCCTGTTTGCATGCATTTCTTAATTTCTTTAAAGCAGCTTGATGGTTATACGAAATAGTTTGTTCTGATTCGTTTAATATTTTTGCGATTTGTTTGTTATTAATATTATGAATGTAGATTAATTCCAAAATGCGTAATTGCTTATTTGATAGCAACTTCATTTTAGAATTTAGATGAGCATTGGCAATATAGTCACTAATGTTTTTTTGTTTTCGTTGGAAATTGATAAAAGTCGTATCCTCATCGGTCGACATTAGAAGATCCATTAATAGATGTTTTTCCTGAGCGATGGATTCTTCAGTTACACCGGGAATAGGAAGGTTTTTTTTATAATAATTACGTAATTTTTTATCAAATTCAATCGCAGAAAAGTGGATAGTTTTTGAGATATAAGAAATTAAAATAATGTTTTTATAGTATCTGCGAAAGGATGCATTTAGTTGTTCGATACTTTCTTTGTCCATGTCATTGATTGCCTTATTAAAAATACGTTGATTATCACCACTTTTTAAGAATTCTTTCATAATAGGCTGTTTCATCATAGCATCATATTTCTTGAAAAATTCTTCTTCTCTAACTGTCATCATCTACACTCCTCCTTTCATGTGAAAGAGAAATATAAAGCAAATTAATCGAGAAATAGTATTATGAAATTTAGAATTTTTTGGGAGTAAAAGTGGTGTTTGAATTATTATTTATGCTACTAGTTTATGGGTTAATTTAGTGATTATGTTAATTTTAACGATAACACACATGTTTGAAATGAAAATGTATCTTTTTTATCATTTTTATTGGAAAACGCATATCATTATTAAAAATGAATAAAGATTTTTGGTGATGGGACTTCCAGCTTTTTATAAGAAAGATATTGGGTGGTGAATTTTAACTACTACATTACATTGAAAGGGTCATAATTTGTCTATATTGCTCTTCTACATTATGAATTGTCTAGTAATCGTCGATGTTGTTTTCATATATTATGACCCTTCCCATAATCATGGTCTGATAAGTTAAGACAAGAGATTCTATTGTTTAATTCACCCTTTTTTTTTCTGAACAATTACTTCACGGAGATAGTCTAATCCAACTGTTAATCGTTCTAGTTTTTTTTCAAAACGTATCAAAAGGTATATTGTCATTACAATTGGAAATCCAAAATTTGAGATTAAATAAACCCAATCCGCATCGGTTCCCATAATAACCCCTCCTAGTTTAATTGGATAAAGCCATTGCCTACTTGACTGATAGGGAAATCCATTTTTCTTGAATGACTACTAAAATATCTTTCAACTTGTGATGGGAGTAGCATTTGATCATATTTTTGTATGAGATTTAAAACTAGTGCAACTGCTCCAGAAGCGTGTGGAGCTGCCATTGAAGTACCGGTTAGTTTTACGTATTGCCCATTTAAATGAGTAGATAAAATATCTTCACCAGGTGCCATGAATTTTAGGTTTAGATTAGTATGAGAAAAGACAGAAGGAACTAAATCATTATTTACAGATCCTATTGAAAGCGTTTCTTCATAAAACGCCGGATATGAAATTTCGTATGTTTCAGAATCGCCATCACCGCCATTCCCAGCTGCAGCAACAATAATAATACCTGCATCATATACATTTTTTATCGTTTTATATAATTCATTTGTATGTGTAGGACCGCCTAACGACATATTAATCACGCTTACTTTCTCACCATTAGGACCTGTCCATTTCATTGCATAATCCAAAGCTTCAACTAATTGATCATAAGAACCGGCCCCTCTTTTATCTAATACTTTTAGAATAAGTAAGTTACATTTAGGTGCTACACCTATAACACCCACGCCATTATTTCTAGCTCCTATAATTCCAGCAACGTGTGTACCATGGCCATTATGATCTTCAAAAATGCTGGGCTCACCATTATCATCATCTGTGAAATTATATCCACCGATAATGGCATCTGTTAAATCAGGGTGATGTGTGGCAATACCCGTATCCAAAATGGCTATAACGACTCCACTACCTTCGGAAGCCTCTGTCCAAATTTCTCTTGCTTTGATGAGATCTACTCCAGGAGGAACAACCTCTAAATCATTATAAAATGATAAAATTTTGTATTTACCTAATTCGATTTTCGGCATATTATCCATCCTTTTCATATTAGTTTTTTGTATAAAAGAATTTCACTCGACGCTTGGCAAATCATAATGAATAAAGTAATGTCTCGGCCAATATTTCCTAGACAATGTTTAATTTATCCCTTTGAATTCCTCCTTTATAATCCGTTATATTCTATAAAGAGATATTTAGAATAAATTATCAAAATAGTTAATCAATTTAGTTCTATTATCACTATAGCAAAAGAGAAATTGAATGCTTACATAGAATGTCCAGGAAATTTAGGGGGGATAGAAGAAAGTAAGGTGCGGCGATCTTCGCTTTATTTGTGATAAATGTAGAAAATCCATTTCAATTAAATACCTTCCAAATAAATTCTTTTATTGAATAATATACAAATTTTCAGGTATTTTATATAATTGAATGTAATTATATGACATTAGTTAGGATGGATGGTGATGATCAATGGAACCTAAATGGCTTGAATGGGCGAAACAGCTTCAATCTATCGCACAGGCGGGGTTAACTTATTCAAAAGATGTCTACGACTTGGAAAGGTTTGAGTTAATAAAGGAAATTAGCGTGGAAATGCTGTCGTATCAAACAGGAATAGATAAGGTAAGAATAAAGGATCTATTTGCGAATGAAACTGGTTACGCCACTCCGAAAGTAGATATTAGGGCAGTCATTTTTCAAGATAATAAATTATTAATGGTTAGAGAAAATACTGATGGTGATTGGGCGCTACCAGGAGGATGGGCTGATATTGGGCTGACGCCAAGTGAAGTAGCAGTAAAAGAAGTAAAAGAAGAATCAGGGTTTGAAGTAAAGGCAGTTAAGTTATTAGGCGTACTAGATAAGAAGTGCCATCCACATCCCCCATCTCTTTATCACGTTTATAAAATGTTTATAAAATGTGAAATAATTGGTGGAGAACCAATGAAGGGCATTGAAACCAATGCGGTGGCGTTTTTCTCTGAAAATGAATTGCCAACCATATCAAAAGCTCGGAATACACAATCTCAAATTAATTGGGTATTTACAAATCTAAATAATCCACAGGCACCCGTTTATTTAGATTAATTTATTTCTGTAATAGTAATTTTATAATTAATCGAGTGGATTAAAAATAACTAGTAAATAAGAATGTTTTATAGCAATTGGAAGAGGTGATTCGATGCAGCAATTATTTGTTGGTAAAATGAATATCGATCTTGCAAAGGAAATTTTAAGTTGGAGATATGAAGCCCCATATGATTTTTATAACAATGATTTAGATACAGATTCATTAAATGAAATGCTAGAAAATCCATATTATTCAGTAGCAGATGCTAATGGAGAATTGGTCGGCTTTTATTGTATTGGACAGTCAGCGCAAGTACCAATTGGTTCTCTATTTGGTGCCTATGTAGAGGAACGAGTTGATATTGGTATAGGAATGAAGCCTGGATTAACTGGTAAAGGGAATGGTTATACCTTCTTTGCATTCATACTTAACCATATTCAAAATGAAAATTTTTTACCAATACGTTTAACTGTTGCTAAATTTAATCATAGGGCTATTCATTTGTATGAAAAACTTGGCTTTGTTAAGATGATGGAATTTAGTAATGACTCAACAGAATTTATCGTAATGAATAAATAGGAGAATTTATAATAGTTTAGAAACTTTATATTGGTTCTTTACAAAACTGCCGATTTTATAAAAGGAGTAATATTAATGGATAAAGAAAAATTACAGGAACTTTGTGAACTTTTACCGGGTATAACGCATGATTATCAAGAGGATTGGCAAGCGGAACGTTATCATATAGGTGGTAAGATGTTTGCAATGTTAGGTGGAGATGCTGAAAGAAAGCCCATCATAACTTTAAAATGTGAGCCTAATCGAGCTGTAGAGTTGCGTGAGACTTATAAGAGCATTGTTCCAGGGTATTATATGAACAAAACACACTGGAATTCATTATATTTGGAATCGGATTTGTCTGTTGATATTTTCGAAAATTTAATTGTACATTCATATAATTTAGTTTTTGAAAAATTAACTAAAAAGGTACAAAAAGAAATTGTTGCAAAATGACCTATAAAATAAATCACATGTAGTATATGTGGAAGTGATAGGAAAAGGAAATAGGTCAGTGTTTTCTTTTGAAAAATTGTTGTACTTTTTTTATGGAAAATAGATCTAAAGGGTACTTTGACTTCCATACTTTCAAACCGTAAAATAAATTATTACGGGAACCGAAAAATATTGGAAGTTAGAGGGTAGAGTAATTTGAGAGAGAGTCAGTCGAGAAAGGCACAGCGCAATTTGTATACCTTTCTAGTGAGTAAGATGGTGACGTCACTTGGTTTTGGCGTGTTTAACTTTGGAATGAGTTTATACATATTATCTGTAACAGGTTCAGCACTTAGCTTTGCTACGAATATTCTATTTAATGTACTACCACGTGCTCTAGCAGCGCCAGTTGCAGGGTATGTGGCGGATCGCTTTCCAAAAAAGCGTGTTGTTGTGACAAGTATGATTGGCATTAGTTTGTCAGTTGGTGTTTTGATTGTTTATACGGTGATGTACGGAATATCAGTGCCTGCTATATATACAATTACGGCTATTTTTTCTACATTCGGAGCATTTAATGGGATTGCTTTTTCAAGCTCTATACCGAATTTAGTCGGTAAGGAACGTTTACAGAAGGCGGTTTCTTTTAATCAGGTGTCACATTCTATTGGCGCAATTGGTGGTCCATCTATTGGAGGCATGTTATTTGGTTTTGTCTCAATGGAAGTGTTCCTAATGACGATGTTTATAGCTTATGTAATTGCACTATGTATGGAAGCAACAATGGACTTTACATTGTTTGAAGTACCTGTGAAGAAGAGAAAAGAATCGATGGTAGCGAGCATGAAGGAAGGATTCCAATATTTACGTACAAAGCCCCTTGTGCAAACGTTATTGATGACCACACTATGGATGAACTTTTTCTTTTCTGCCGTTAGTGTGGGGCTCGTATTTATCTTAGTTGAAAAGTTAAGTATTCCGTCAACTCAAGTAGGTATTATTCAAGGGGCAGGAGCGATTGGTATGCTTGTCGTTTCTATTTATTTATCTACTCGTAGCGACTTGAAATCACCTTTGCATTTTGTTAAGCGTGCTGCGTTTATGATGTGTGCAGTCGTTGCTAGTATTACAATTCCTTTATTTATGAATTTTAATGATATTAGTACCTTCATTTTTTATATGGTGTTAATGATCTTGTTTTCAGCAATGGGCGTTTGTGCGAATACGCCGATTGGTATAGTGCTTCAACGATCAATTGATGATGAGTACCGTGGACGGGTATTTGGTATTATAGAAACGTTATCGGTTGGAACAGGTCCTATTGGCGCATTAATTTTTGGTGCGTTATTTGATTATGTCGATGCTAAAGTAATCTTACTTTGTGTGAGTATAGCATTGGCGCTATGTATTACATATCTAATGAGAAAATCTAATATTGGTGTTCCGGGGGATGAACTAGTTTAGTATTGATTAATTGAAAAGTTAGAGATATGTCTATTGTTCATTAGATACGAATAATTTTTTATCAATATTTAATAAGCCCACCAAAATAGGCGAGTAAACTAGAATAGTATGTCTTCAGTTTGAAGTGACTTCTCATTGAGAAAAGTCACTTTTTATTTGTAAAAAAAATTTATTTACTTTTTTATAACTTGGGAGTAATATTACATAAGTTTCAAATTTCTAAATCGCTTAAGTGAAATACACGGGGGACCCATTTACGGATTGTAATGTAATCCTAGGGGTGAATCCTTTGAAAAAGGTAGGGCTACTCAAGGCCCGAATCCGACAGCTAACCCCGTAAGCGTTATATGAGAAGGAAGATGGAGCTTGTTAGACAGGAACCCTAATGTCTACAGGTCTATTTGTTGATGACCTGTAGGCTTTTTTTGTTCTCTAAAAGTAAAAAATCCTCTAGATTGGGTGAGAAAAATGAAAGCCTCATTGAAAAGAATGTTGATTGGTAGACCATTGAAATCGACTGAATTAGGTGAACAAAGATTAAATAAAACGAAAGCATTGGCTATCCTTTCATCAGATGCTCTATCGTCTGTAGCATATGGTCCTGAGCAGATATTGATCGTATTAGTTACAGTTGGAACAGCAGCGCTATGGTATTCAATACCTATTGCAATTGGCGTCATCATTCTTTTAACAGCACTTATACTGTCATATCGCCAAATTATTTATGCTTATCCTCATGGGGGAGGGGCTTATGTTGTATCTAGGGAAAATCTCGGGGTTAATCCAGGTCTTGTTGCCGGTGGTTCCTTATTAGTCGATTATATTTTGACGGTGGCTGTTAGTGTGTCTGCTGGAACAGATGCTATAACATCAGCGCTTCCAAGTCTCCATGATTATAATGTGGAGATTGGGATTGTATTTGTTATCTTACTAACGATTTTGAATTTAAGAGGCGTGACGGAATCAGCTTCTGTTTTAGCTTATCCAGTGTACTTATTTGTGTTAGCGTTATTAATCTTGATTGGAGTAGGAATCTTTAATGTTTTGACAGGTAATGTTCCAGCGGATTTGCATACTTCAATTGGTACCCCTGTCGCAGGGCTTAGCTTGTTTATTTTTTTAAAAGCTTTTGCTTCAGGTAGTTCTGCTTTAACTGGTGTCGAAGCCATTTCGAATGCTATTCCAAATTTTAAAGAACCTGCACCTGTAAATGCAGCGAAAACTTTAATGGCAATGGGCGGTTTGCTTGCGATTTTATTTTCAGGCATTGTTTTCCTAGCTTATTATTACGGTATTACACCGAGTGCGACATCAACTGTTGTATCCCAAATCGCTGAAGCAAGCTTCGGGCGTAATATGGTTTATTACTTCATTCAAGGAACAACAGCGTTGATATTAGTGCTCGCTGCAAATACAGGGTATTCTGCGTTCCCATTACTAGCTGTGAATCTATCAAAAGATAAATTTATTCCTAGAATGTTTCAAATAAGAGGAGATCGTTTAGGGTATTCTAATGGCATTATTTTATTGAGTTTGGCAGCAATTCTATTGATCATCGTATTTAATGGTACTACTGAGAAATTAATTCCTTTGTATGCTGTTGGGGTTTTTATACCTTTTACATTATCTCAAACGGGAATGATTGTGAAATGGATAAGAGAAAAACCTCAAGGCTGGGTAACAAAACTAATCATCAACTCAGTTGGAGCGACGATATCATTTGTTGTAACAATTGTGTTTTTCGTGACAAAATTGCCTGCAGTATGGCCAGTGTTTATTTTCTTACCAATCATTATCTTTGTTTTCCATCGTATAAAAAAACATTACGATTCGGTGGGGCCACAGCTCAGATTAATAGCTGATGAAGAAGTTCCACCAATCGAAGGTAATGTTATTATTGTTCCTGTCGCAGGCATTACGAAGGTTGTAAGAAATTCACTAAATTACGCCCAATCGTTGAATGCTGATCAAATTATTGCAGTATATATTGCATTTGAAAGAGAGGATACGAGAAAGTTTGAGGAACAGTGGAAGAAGTGGCAACCCGATGTGAAGTTGGTGACATTGTACTCTCCTTATCGCAGTATTGTGCAACCACTAACGAAATTCATAGACAAAGCTGAAAGACTAGCGAGTAAGTCAAACTATCAAGTCTCTGTCATCATTCCACAATTTTTGCCTAAGAAAGGTTGGCAAAATATTCTCCACAATCAGTCGAGTCTGTTAATACACACCTCTTTGCTGTATCGGAGAAATGTAGTCCTCATCACAGTTCCATTTCATTTGCAAAAATAATAGAGGATTTTTTAAAGTTTTATTGAATATATAATACAAAGAAAATCCTTATCCTTATAGCTTAAATGAATTAAAGTCCTGTATTTAATTACAGGGCTTTAATTTTATTTGTAAATAAAAAAGTCTAAAGATAAAAAAGGAGAAACTATGATTATTTTAATCAATGGCGCCTTTGGTGTTGGGAAAACAAGCGTTACTGAATTATTGCATGCGAATTTAGAAGAGAGTATTATTTTTGACCCGGAAGTAGTGGGATTTATGCTCAGACATATGTTACCAAATGATATAAAAGAAAAAGAGGCTCCTAGTGGAGATTTTCAGGATTTTATTTTATGGAGAAAGTTATTTGTGGAAACAGCTAGATGTCTTCATGAGCAGTATGGGCAGACATTGATTGTCCCAATGACTATTAGGAACTTTGAATACTTCACTGAAATCATGGATGGCTTATATCAAGTAGATAATGAAGTGTATCATTTCTGCTTAACAGCCACTAAAGAGACAATTCATAAACGTTTGTTAGAGAGAGGAGAAGTTATGGGGGATTGGTGTTTTCAGCAGACAGATAAATGTTTAGCAGCATACGAAAACAATGACTTTTCGTATTATATTAATACGGAGAACAAAGATTTAACTGAAATAATTGAGCACATTGTTGAGAAAATAAATTAATGTTTATATATGAAAATGAATTGGCAAAGGGCGGTTTTCATGAATATTCAAGGTATAAATCATCTCTTATTTTCGGTTTCAAATTTAGAAAAATCAATTGAATTTTATCAAAATGTATTTGATGCAAAGTTATTAGTAAAAGGGCGCTCTACAGCATATTTTGATGTCGGTGGTATATGGCTAGCATTAAACGTAGAAGAAGGCATATCCCGCAATGAAATACACCAGTCCTATACTCACATAGCATTCACAATAAAAGATTCGGATATCAATGCCATGTATGAAAGACTTAGAAATTTAAATGTAAATATATTATCTGGTAGACAAAGAGATCAAAGGGATAAGAAATCTATCTATTTTACAGATTTAGATGGTCACAAGTTCGAATTTCATACAGGTACATTACAAGATAGAATGGATTATTACATACAGGATAAAAAACATATGGAATTTTTTTATGACAGTAAACCAGAATAGTGAGGAAAGATGTCGAGATGACAACAAATATTTACTTTGTAAGGCATGCGCATTCAGTGTATACACCGGATGAATTAACACGGCCATTATCCGAAAAAGGACTAAGAGATGCCAAGCCCATTTTAGAAAAGCTTAAATTGGAGAAAATTGATACATTTATATCTAGCCCATATAGAAGAGCGGTTCAAACAATTGAGCCTCTAGCAAAATACAATAAAGCTGAAATTAAATTGAATGAGACTTTTCAAGAACGTAGACTAGCTCAAGGAGAAGTAAAGGATTTTACTGCAGCAATAACAAAAGTTTGGCAAGAACCAGATTTCGCATTTGATGAAGGAGAATCCAATTATAGAGCTCAATCCAGAGGTATAGAAGGTTTGATGGAAGTTTTGCATACTTATCAAGATCGAAATATTGTGATTGGAACACATGGGAATCTGATGGTGTTGATCATGAATTACTTTGATGCAAAATATGATTTTGCATTTTGGAAAGAGCTACAAATGCCAGATATCTATAAGTTGTCATTTGGTGGTGTGAATTTAATGAAGATAGAACATATTTATTAGAGGGAGATTAGTAGATGAGAATAATCGATACGGGAAGAGATGACTTTAAACAAATGGCTGAGAAATGGTTATATGAATTATAAAGAGTTAATTGTAGCAATATCTAAGTCACCTATCAATGTTCGAATGGTAGGTGGCTTTTTTATTTCTAATGCAGCTGTTTCGATGTTCATGGCATAATGTACACAGTGACAAATGAGGGGAATTAATGGAGGATGTTATGGATTTAAAGCAGATTTTAATTGAATGGGTATCGATGCCTATATTAGAACGTAAAACTCTGATTGCTGAGCAGGGAGACGAGTTGTTATCCAATATGCTACAGGAAATAGGTGCTGTCGATGCAGAATTACGTGATCAACTGATTTATAGAACATTTATGGAGATGCTTGGGGAGCAGTTACTATCATACGAGCAAATGCAATATTTGTATAAAGAGATTGTATCGGAACATTATTTATTTTTCCAAATGGGTGATGAACAGACTGATACAGTGTTAACGCGATCTTTTTCAGCGTTGTTGTTGACTGGTATTTTAACAACAGATGCAGAATTAAGATTCTTGCCTAATGCGGCATTGACTACATATTTAGAAAAAAGCGGTCATTATTTACAAAAAGAACGTGATGTTCGAGGGTTTTTAGATGGTAAGGGATGGGCACACAGTATTGCGCATGGAGCTGATTTGGCTGCCGCAACGGTTCGTCATCCAGCCTTTGAACTGCGTATGGCACCACCGATATTGCAAGCAATTAAAGCTTGCTTATGGAAAAATGCTGTTTATATAGATGATGAAGAAGAGCGTTTAATCATAGTAATAGAAGAAATGATGAAAAAAGGTGTATCAGAAGAAGTATTCGTTGAATGGGCTGAGCAAATTTTTGATAAGCTAGATCATCATCTATATAGCATAGGGTATGATCCAGCGTATTTTAAAGCAAGGACTTGTACACTTCATTTTATGAAAACATTATATTTTGCATTGAAAATTAATAAGAGTATGCCGAAATTAGAAGGCGTTGTGTATATGCAAATCGCTAAACATTTTAAATTAGGTTAAATAGGAAGGATTATTTAACTATGATAGCTTTAGGGAGTTCAGGCTAGACAATGATTTTAAGCTTTTATAAATGGTGTTAGAAAGTTTGAAATTTGCTATATAGGGAACGGTACATTCTAGTTGAGAAAAATATTAACAACTTTTTTTCAACTAGGAGGATGTAGAGTAATATGAAAAGTAGAAAAAGTAGATACGAAGGTAAATGATAAAGAAATGAAGATGGACCATTCTGTATCTGCGGAGCTACCAGCTGATTTAAAAGAAGAAGAAAATCCAAAATATAAAGTTGGAAGTAAAGTGATGATCGAAACAAGTCATACGGACGGTATGAAGGGTGCAGAAGCCATAATAGTAGGAGCTTTTAATACAAATGCCTATGCTATTTCATATACACCTACAAATGGTGAGGAAAAAGTGAAGAATCATAAGTGGGTTATTCAACAAGAGATTGTTGATGCGGGTGATAATTTACTGAAACCTGGTACTGAAGTTAAGATAATGGCTTCACATATGAAAGGTATGTATGGTGTTGCTGCCAAAATTGACTCTGCAGAACCAACTACAGTATATATGGTTAATTACAAACCAAATACGGGTGGTAAAGCAGTAGAAAATCATAAGTGGTTAACAGAGAACGAAATAAAAGCTAAATAAAAAATACCCTTTAGATTGCTAAATCTAGAGGGTATTTTTTATTTAGGTAGAATAATAATTCTAAGACTTACAAATTAGAGGAAGTGAAAATTATAATATGTATTTACTACTTTCGATTTTTTGCACCTCTATAGATTGTTTAAGTTAAACTCAAAATAAAGGGGAAATTTTATATAGAGTATTAGAATCTAAATGATTCTGAAGAAAATATTATAGAACTTGGGACTTCCAATGAAATTCGAATCGCTATTTGAGTGTTGAGATGCAAGTCATGCATCTTATAGAAGGACGGGGGATGAATGAGCGCATTAAAAAGAGGAGCAGCATTAATAGGCTGTATATTGTTACTTTGTGCTTGTAGTATTGAAGAAAAAGCTATAGATAAACCGATAGAACAGAAAGTTATGTTTACAGAAAAAAATATGATGAAATACCCTAAGTTAACCACAAGGGAAGAAACTATATTAGATAGAACTACGGAACAGTATCTTATTTATGAATACCAAATAGATAAATCGTACAATCACTTAAGATTATGGGTTGAGGCATATGAAAAGGGGAGGCTAGCCGATTCAGAAGTTTTACTCCTTAACTCTGAAGTAAAAGGTAGTGGTACCATCATTATGAATACAATTAAAAAAGCCGAATCCAATTCAGAAAATATATTAAGTTTGAGTGTAACCTCTGGTAATGGAAGTAACTCAAGTAGTATAAGAACTCAGCTTCCAAAAATGGCATCCGATCCGACTTTTACAGTATGGAAAAGCACAATTGCAGATGAGAAAAATATTGAGTCTGAAATGATTTTAGGTTATATGATTCATGGATATTCTAATGAAACAGAACCTCACAATTATGAGGAACTTAACGAGAATCCTCAAAAACTGATTAAAGAACTATCAGATAATAAAGAGGTATATATATTAAAAAGTAAATTTATAAAAAATTAGAATGAAAGTCAATTGAAAAGGAGACACGGTAATGAACCGTGTCTCCTTATTTAAGTTGTTCTTAATGTTAACTGGCCATTTTTCATTTCATAAATCTTATCGCAATAAGATAAGATGCTTTCATCGTGCGTTACCATCACAGCTGCTTTATTTTTTTCCTTTACCTCTTTTGCAATGAGTGCAACGATTTCGCTACTACGCTCAGAATCAAGGCTAGCAGTTGGTTCATCAGCAAGAATAATATCAGGGTTGTTCATTAATGAACGTGCAATTGCGACACGTTGTTTTTCACCACCAGATAGATGCTGTACAAAGTGATTTGCACGATGATCAAGACCAACTGATTTTAACAGTTCATCTGCTCTCTGTTGTGTTTCTTTATTCCAAGAGCCTGCAAGATCAGCTACTAATTTAAGCTGATCTTTTACTTTTAAATAAGGAACTAGATTAGAAGCTTGGAATATATAGCCGATTGAACGTAAGCGTACTTCTGCTTTTTGTTTGTCATTATGGTTTGCTATATTTTCACCGTTAACAATCATTTCACCGCCATCTGGGCTTAAAAGTGCGCCTGCAATAGATAATACTGTACTTTTACCTGAACCTGATGGACCGAGTATAGCAACAAGCTCACCTTTAATTGCTTGGAAATTGAGGTCGCTTAAAATCTCAACTTCTTGTTCACCATCTTGAAATACTTTACGAATATTTTTTAATTCTAATGGAATTTTAGTCATTATTCTGCCCTCCCCATAGCTTGTAAAGGATCCGCTTTTACAATGCTAGCACTTGAAAGTAACGAACCGAAAATCGACACGATAAATAAAACACCAGAGTATATAAGGATTAAACCAAAGTCAAAGACAAATGGAATACCCTTTGGCATAATAGCTTGCAAGATTGCTGCAAAACCGATTGCTGCACCAATACTTACAATGGATAGGATAATTACTTGGATAATTGTAGAACCAATGAGGAAATTGTTTTTTGCACCAATTGCTTTTAAAACACCAAATTGGTTAACTTTTTGAATTGTCATAATATAGAAGAAGGCTGTTAAAACGAATACAGCTATTACGATTAGAAATGCCAACATCATTAATAATGATTTTTGTTCAGCATCGTAACCAGGTATACCTTTAATAACATCGCCTTTTTCTACCCAAACCCCATTGTTTATAGTAGATGAAACATCTTCTTGTAATTCTTTATTAGCATCCTTTATAACAATCGTGTTATAAGATACTTTTTGTGTTGAAGCAAAAAGGTTTTCCCAGCTTTCTTTGCTTACAAAAGCTACTGGTGTATGACTGAACGTTTGTTTCTCGGTAAAACCAACTACTGTATAAGTAATATCTGAGTTTTCTTCGTATAACTTATCGCCGATTTCAATTCCTTGTTTTTTTAATGATTCATCGGCAACAATTGTTGGTCCTTTAGATGATTTAATAGTTGAGCCTTCAGTTACTTTAGGCATTAAGAAGCTGTTTGGGTCAATTCCCATCATGCTTACGTCGACTTTTTTATCTGAGTTTACTTCCTTTAAAGAAAGCATTTGTAGACCGACTGTTTGTAGATTTTTATTGTCTTTTATATCCGATAATACTTTTTCATCAAAGCGAGAGCGATCGAGGCGATTGTCTGCATCTTTGTCTAAGTAAAATGCATGTGCATTCATGTTCTGAATAGAAGATGCATTATCTGATGACAAACCGTTTGCCAATCCACTAATGATAAACACCAACGCTGCAACGAAAAACATTATAAAACCGATCAATAAATATCTAAGTTTGAAAAACCTAATTTCTTTTAATGAAAGAGAAAACATATCTACTTCATCCTCCTGTTCTTGGTTACATCCATAATGTACATCTTGAATATGAACGGAAGATGAATAAGAAATTACAAAAAAAGTCAGTTATTATTTATGGAGAAGTCCACAAGATAATAACTGACAATATTATTGAATGGGTAATGTCACAGAAAAGATCGTACCTTTATTTTCTTCACTTATAACATCAATTTTCCCATTATGCAATTTGATGATGGATGAAACGATGGATAAACCAAGTCCAGAGCCTTCAACAGAATGGGCTCTTGAAGTATCTACACGGTAGAACCGATCGAATATCCTATCAATTTCATTCTCAGATAAACCTATCCCTTTATCTTGGAAAGTGACGATAATGGAGGAGTCTTTTTTGGCTATTGCTATATCAATGCTTCCATTTTCTTTATTGTATTTTATCGCATTCGTTAAGAGGTTGTCCCATACGGTGTTAAGTAGTAAAGGGTCGCCTACTATTTCGAAATCTGGTAGAGAATAACTAAGCATAATTCCTTTTTCTCCAACAGCCCATTGATACTGGCGGACAAGTTCTTTAAGTTGCTCTGCTAAATTGAATGGTTTTTTCTTCATAATATCCTCATTCTGATCTAAAGATGAGAGGAGTAGTAGTTGCTTGGTTAGAGTGGAGAGTCTTTCAATTTCCCCATTTATAACTGCAATATATTTTTCTTTATCTTCTGAGGGTAGTTCATCTTTTCCCAATAAGTTTGTATATCCTTTAATATTCGAAAGTGGAGACTGGATATCATGGGAAATGTTTGAGATGAATTCTTTTCGAATATCATCGAATTGTTCTAATTGGTTTGCCATATGAGAGAAGCTATTTGCTAGCTTTCCTAATTCATCACTACGATTTATATCGAGTTCGACATTAAATTTCCCTTCGGCTAACGAGTTCGTCGCTTTTGTTAATTTAGTAATAGGATTTACTAAATATTTTGTACTGATGATTACCATTAAAATACTTAGTATTATTGTTGACGCAAATAGCCAACCAAATAAAATATGCATCTCATTGAAAAGTAATTTTATGTCTGGTCTAAGGAAGAGTGCATATTTTTTGTTATCATGTGTTAATGGTACTCCAATCGTATTTCTCAATTCATTTGCAAAAAAACCAGTGACAAATGTTTTTTGTGGGAAATGAAGAAGTCCGTGGTAAACCTCATTATTTAATACTTGATCGATTGTAGACTTTGGTAGTTCCTTCACACGAAAATCTGCCCCAAAATAAGTGCCTTTCCGCGATGTATCAACCAAGTACAGTTGATAACCGATGAACGACAGATTTTCGAGATAATCCTTCAAGTCAGTGGTAGGATGTTTTTCTGCAAACTCCGCAATATCTAATGCAATTTGTGTATTCTTTGCATCGTTAAATGGTTTTAGCTTTTGTTGATAATACGTATTGGATATAAAGAATGATAGCACGCCACTTAGGAGCATAATACCAATCGTCAACATAATGAATTTAAAGTAGAGGGATTTCATATACTTTTGTCCTCCAATAAGTAGCCGATCCCGCGTACAGTTTTAATATGAATAGTATCTGTTAGATCTGAAAAGCGCTCACGTAAACGCTTAATATGAACATCGACCGTACGATCATCACCTGCAAAGTCTAATCCCCAAACTTGTTCAATTAAATGTTCTCTAGAAAAAACTTGTTTAGGATGAGACATTAAAAAATACATCAATTCAAATTCCTTCAATGGTAAAAATATTGTGCGATTACCAATATGCACTTCATAATTTGATTTGTTTATTGAGATGTCACCTAAACGAACGATAGAATCAACAACTTGTTTATCGTAACGGCGTAATAATGCTTTAATACGAAATAGTAATTCTTGTGGTTCAAATGGCTTTACAAGATAATCATCTGTACCGGAATCAAAGCCTTTTTCCTTATCCGTAATTTGGTTTTTGGCCGTTAGTAAGATGACAGGAATATCAAACTGCTGACGTATTTCTTTTGTTAAAGAATAGCCATCCATATATGGCATCATTACATCGATAACTGCTAAATCACAGAGTGTACCTTTAAGAATACGCAATGCTTCCATACCATCATTTGCTTTAAATACATGGTATCCAGCATCTTGTAAATGCACCTCTACCAAATTTAGAATATTTACATCATCATCCACAATTAAAATGCTGGTCATTTATTTTGCCCCTCCAATTAATAACAGTCCCTTTAACTAATAATCATATAGTACTTCGGTAAATAATTAAAATTACAAGATTAGCGTATCTATTTTGTTGACATGAAACTAAATGGTTATATATAATCTTGATACGAAACCAAATGGTTGTACATTTGTGGTAGGAAAAGGAGAATATCAATGACAAACAATAAGCAAGAGACATTACAAGATATAAAACAAACAGTACTCGTAAATGCACCGATTCAAAAGGTGTGGGATTATGTATCGACGGCAGAAGGAATTGAAGCTTGGTTTATGCCGAATAATTTTAAATTAGAAAAAGGATATGAATTCCAAGTGCAATCTCCATTTGGTCCTTCACCTTGTAAAGTAATCGAAATCAGTGAACCAAATCGCTTATCTTTTGAATGGGATACTGATGGCTGGGTTGTGACCTTCATTTTAAAAGCATTAGGAGAGAAAACAGAATTTACTCTTATTCACGGTGGATGGAAGTATGCAGATACTATTGTAACGAAAGCACAACAGCCAAGCTCTATCATTCGAGATACCATGGAACAAGGTTGGGTTGGTATCGTTCAGCATAAATTCAAACAAGCGGTTGAAGGCTAGGCATGTCAGCTGCAGAAAAGTATGGTGTGTTCCAAGCGATTGCTGATCCAACACGTAGAGAAGTATTACATTTATTAGCTACAAAGGAACGATCCATTGCAGAAATTACTACTCATTTTGATATGAGCCGTACAGCAATAGCAAAGCATCTTCATGTACTTGCAGATGCGGAGCTTGTACGTGGTACAAAAGTGGGTAGAGAGAAAATCTATATGCTACAACCAGAACCATTAACAGAATTGAAGCAATGGCTCGCCTTCTATGAGCAATTTTGGAATAACAAATTATCAAAATTGAAGTACGTTGTAGAAAATGAGTCTATAACAGATACGGAGTAGTTGGTATATGTAATAACAATTTCACTGATAGTAAGTGAAGGGAAAGGGTGAGGAAAATGACAAAAGTGACACCGTTTTTAATGTTTCAAGGGAATGCTGAGGAAGCGATGAATTATTATGTTGCTTTAATACCAGATTCAAAAGTTTTGCATATTACTCGTTATGGGGCTAATGGAACTGGAACTGAGGGAAGCGTAATGAAAGCTGCATTTTCATTGAAAGGGCAGGAGATTTTGTGTATCGATAGTAATGTACAACACGATTTCACGTTTACGCCATCATTTTCTCTTTATATTACTTGTGATTCAGAGAAGGAAATAGATGATTTATACGGCAAGTTATCTGATGGGGGTAGTGAGTTAATGCCATTAGATAATTATGGATTTAGCAAAAAGTTTGGTTGGCTTGTTGATCAATTCGGTGTTTCTTGGCAACTTACATTTGAGTGATTGTATGATGATTTTAAAATTTCTTTAATAGGTATCAAAATTTTCAAAAATAGTATTTAAAGAAAAAAGGTTTTGCCCAAACGTTGAAGTGGGGGCAAAACCTTTTCTTTGTATCAAGCTTGTAAAAGAGCTTTATCTTTTCGACCGTGTAGAAAATAATACAGAACAATTGAAATTAAGATGACTATTACCATTGAAAGAAATAGATGACGATAGCCAAATACAGGTACTAGGAAGCCAAGTAAATACGGACCTACACCTAGACCAAAGTCGTAAAAAATAAAATAAGTGGATGTTGCTAATCCTAATCGATGATTCGGTGTTACTTTAATCGCAAGTGCTTGGGCAATGGAATTAAAGTTACCATAACCTAGACCGATTAATGCGGCAGCTAAAAGCAGAATAATACCTGAGCTTGCTTGACTGAATAATGTCATACCAACTGCAAAGATGATCAGACTTGGGTAGACGATTATGTTGGCACCTTTAGTATCCATTAAGCGTCCAGTAAATGGTCTTGAGAGTAATATAACAATTGCATAAACAAGGAAGAAGTAACTACCTGCAGTGACTAGATTGATAGACTCTGAATAAAATGATAAGAACGACATAACTCCTGAATAACTAAATCCGATGACTAGAGCTACGAATGAGATAGGAATTGCTTTCGTTTCGATAAAGTTTGAAAGTTTAAAACCTGGAGTAGCAGCTTTTTCGATTTGTGAAGATTTAGTTGCTATTTGCTGTGGTACTTTTACTAGTAAGAAAGTAGCTAAGCAGATGAAAGATAATCCTAAATTGATCAAGAAAATCATATAGAAATTCGAGAACATTTGAGTGAGTAAAATACCAATAAATGGACCTACTGCTGTTGCCATAATGGCGCTCATACTGTAATAACCAATACCTTCACCACGTCTTGTAGGAGGAATTAGTTGGGCAATGATTGTACCTGTTGCAGTACTTGCAATACCAACAGAGACTCCGTGAAGAAAACGGTTTGCTAGTAAAAGTGGTAGATTAAATGCAACGAAGTACAATGCGGTAGTGGCTGAAAAAGCAATTAGTCCGATTAATAATGTTTTTTTACTTCCTACGTCGCCAATAATTCGACCAGTAACTAGGCGACCCATTAATGTTCCGATAATGAAAATACTAGATACTAAACCGGCCATGCTAGTTGAGGCGTTAAATTCTGATTTTGCAAATGATGCAATAGTGACCATTAACATGAAAAAAATTAATGTAATTAGAAAATTAATTAATGAAACAATGATAAAATCTTTTGTCCATAGTTTTTCTTTAGACATTCGTCATTCGCATCTCCTATTTCAATAGATTATTTCGTACAGTTTCGAGTACTTTACTAACGATTATTTGCTCGTCTTCACTTACACCCTCTAATGCATCAAGTTGAAATTGTTCAATTGTTACTTGTACATCTTTACATACATCGTGTCCAAATGAAGTCAACTGTACTTTTTTTTCACGTTTATCCTTACCTGGTACGGTAGTTACATAACCAAGCTCGATTAATTTTTGAATCATTCTAGTAGTAGTTGGTTTTTCTACATTCAAGGAATTAGAAATTTCAACAAGAGTAAGTGATTTTTCGTTAATGAGTAATCGTAGGATAGCCCATTGAGAGCTATAAAGTTGATGGCTCGCCAAATAAACGTTCAATTTATTAATGAAAGGGCGGTACATCATTCGGTATTCATGGAAAAAA
Organism: Viridibacillus sp. NPDC093762; assembly: GCF_050279675.1. Classification (NCBI taxonomy): domain Bacteria; kingdom Bacillati; phylum Bacillota; class Bacilli; order Caryophanales; family Caryophanaceae; genus Viridibacillus; species Viridibacillus sp. NPDC093762. The sequence continues at coordinate 61,144 of NZ_JBNNUK010000008.1, forward strand.
GCTTGATGTGGTTGCATGTCGAAATACCCTCCGTATAGTTAGTTAGGTTAAGTAACTATTGAAATACTAAACCTTTTTTAACCATTTGTCTAGATATGGTTTTAAAAAGTACAAAAAAGATGCCTAGACTTTTTATGGCCTAGGCATCTTTTTATAGTTTTACACTTTAAATTCTTGAATCATGTTTTGTAATTCTTGAGCATTTGTACTTAAATCTTCAGCAACTGAGTTAACTTGGTTCATCGAAGTAGTTTGTTCTTCAATAGATGAAGAGATTAATGCTATATTATCCGATGAATCTGAGGATCCGCTTGCAATTTCAGTAACAGATGCGGAAACCTCCTCAGCACTAGCGGAAATTTCTTCTGATGTAGCAGAAATTTCCTCCACTTGGACAGTGATTGATTCAATAGCAGAAGAAATTGATTTGAAGGATACTCCTGCTTCTCCAATAACTCGAACACCATCTTTGACAGAGGTTAAACCTTCACTCACAGCGGAAGCAACGTTTTTAGTATCACTTTGAATTTCTTCAGTAAGTGTTACGATTTGAATTGCTGACTTTTTAGACTCCTCTGCAAGTTTACGAACCTCATCTGCTACAACGGCAAAGCCTTTACCATGCTCGCCTGCACGAGCTGCTTCGATTGCTGCATTAAGTGCAAGTAAATTTGTTTGGTCTGTAATATCCGTAATGACATGCGTAATGGCGCTAATTTCTTCTGACTGTTTGCTTAGTTTTCCTGTTAGTTCAGCGATTAAATTAGTTGAATTAGAGATGATTTGCATCTGATTTTGGGCCACATCAATTGTTTCTACACCATCTTTTGCAGTCGTAGTCATATTAACGGTATTTTGAAGTAATGTTTGTGTTGCTTCAGCTATACGCTGAACACCTGCTGCAGTTTCGTCCATTGCAACAGCACTTTCTTTCGCTGCCGAAGCAGAAATAGAAGCGATATCTGCAGTTTGGTGGATACGTATGGCTACTTCACTCCCAGCTGCAGTAATTTCCTCAGTACTAGCTGACAATTCCTGTGAAGAAGCAGAGAGATGCTCACTGTTTGTTTGAATATTATGGATGAGACCTCGTAAATTGATTTTCATATTGTTGAAGACGTTTGCCAATGTACCAATCTCATCTTTAGATGTGTATGTAATATCCGATTGAGATAAATCGCCCGTAGCAATAATCTCAGCAGATTGAACTACTTCTTTTAATGGCTTTGTTATCGACTTTCTAATGAAGCTAATGAAAAATACAGCTAGGGCTAAGCTAACTATTAAAGCAGCTATTGAACTCCATAGAGATTGTTTAAGAAGAGTTTTTAATCCATCACCAGTAATTTGTAACTTCTCACTTTGGTACTGAATAATATTGTTAGATGATTTTAGAAGACCTTTACTTGCGCTCGTAGCAGTTGTATCAACTATTTGGATTGCAGCGTCTTTATTACCATTATCAAATTCTTTCAATGCACTTGCTACTGCAATATTAAAATCATCGTTAAATTTAGAGGTTTCTTTTAAATAGCCTTTCATTTCTTCGGAACGGACTATCTGAGATAATTCAGCAATTTTATCGTCTACTAAGTTTTGATACGTATGTAAATTATCAAGTCTTACATCAATATCTTGTATGAAATAAGAACGCAAAGAAGAGTCTTGCATTGCTATTCCAAATTGAATATCTTTTACGATTTCTATTTGAACAAAACGGTGATCAATGGCTTCTTCAACCTGTGATTGGATTTTAGAATATTGATAGTAAGATAAAACAATTAATAAAGCTAATAAACCAACAATACTGAGGAATCCTATATTTAATTTTTTGCCGACAGACATATCTTGGAACCTTCTCCCTTTTTTAGATTTAATATAATAATTACTTTGATGGAAAAACAATAAATAGTCAACAAATATTAGTCTAAAAGATACAAAATGGCGAGATTAGTAGGAAATTGTAATTAGTTTACTGTCATATACTTTTATCGTTTTAAAAGTATCGATTTGAAGTATCGGCTTTAAATATTCCTTCTTACTCTAAAAAATGCTAATCTAATGTATATGGAAAATTCTGAAAATTAAAGAGAGTGGGTTATATTATGTCTATAGATAATAGGAATCGTGTGTTGCCGTTTGAACAAGTTGTGAACTTCAGAGATATGGGTGGCTACCCTGCAGCAGATGGTCGCAAAGTGAAGTACGGAGTGTTTTACCGTTCGGGCGAGTTACATAAAATGACTACAGCTGATCATGAACTTTTTAAAACTTTAGGAATTAAAACGGTTTTCGATTATCGAGATGATAAAGAGGCAGAATCTAAGCCTGATCCTCAATTAGAAAATGTACATAATGAGCGTATTCCTGCAAAAGGGGACGTAGGCTTTAAAATGCCGACTTCTTCTTTGAAGGAAATGGATAATCGAGCGTTTCTACAAACTGTTAATGCGGACGTATTTACGGAGCTCTATGGACATTTACCGTTGGATAATCCATCCTATAAGCGTTTAATGGACATTATTCAGGATCCTGGAAATCTTGGATTATTACATCATTGTGCGGTAGGGAAGGATCGTACAGGTGTGGGTGGGGCACTTATTTTACTTGTCTTAGGTGTAGATGAAGACGTTGTAATGCAGGATTATTTAATAACAAATGATTGTATGAAGCCAGTACAAGATGCGATGATTCCTATGTTATCGCAACATTTAAACTCAGAACAATTACATCATTTTGGTGATATTATGAGTGCTAAAGAGCGATATTTACAAGCTTCTTTTGATGCCATTAAAAAGCGTTATGGAAATTATAGTACATTTTTTGAAAAAGAATTTGGGCTGACAGAGGAAAAAAGGAAGGCAATACAAGAATATTGTTTGGAATAATTTTATAAAGCAAACTTAAAACGCTCTATTACCAGAAATTTAATAAGGCAATAGAGCGTTTTAATATTATTAGATTTTAAATTTATGAACGGCACGGTGTAGTGTTTCGGCCATTTGAGCAAGATTATTTGAAGAGGTGGTGATCTCTTCAATACTTGCAGATTGTTCTTCTGAGGCAGCAGCTACATTTTGAATGCTACTAGATGTTTCAACAGAAATGACGCTTACCTGGTCCATCGATTGGGCAATATCCTCAATACCCTTATTCATATTCTCCATGGCGTTATTCACTTCAGTCATTTGAGCATTTACTTGATCTACTGATGTAACAATGTTCTCAAAAGCTTCGCCTGCATTTTCGAATGTTGTTGCACTTTCTTTTAAGTTGCCATGGCTGATAGCCATTGATTCAGAGGCGTCTGATGAATCGGTTTGGATTGTTTCAATCCTAGTTCTAATTTCATTTGCTGCTTCGCGAGATTGCTCAGCTAATTTACGGACTTCTTGTGCAACTACAGCAAAACCTTTACCGTGGTCACCTGCACGAGCCGCTTCAATTGAAGCATTTAGAGCAAGCAAGTTGGTTTGATCTGTAATTTCTGTTATGAGTGTCACGATATTACCAATTTCCCTTGTATTATCGCTTAGACGATTTACTACGGCAGATGTCGCTTGAATGGCATCATATGTAGTATTCATCTTCTCTACAGCGCTATTGATAATGGTATTTCCACTTTTAGCAATTTCCGAAGTCTCTTGAGCTTTTGCAGAAACATCTACAGTGCTTGAAGCGATTTGATTCATTTTGGTAGAAATCGTTGCAACGGTCGTATTCATTTCTTCTACAGCGCTTGTTTGAGTTTCTGAACCAGCTGCAACCTCTTGCATCGATTCTGTAATTTGTTTAATCGATTCATTTGTTTGTTCAGAGCTAGCGGTAAGTTCCTCAGAAGTAGCTGCGACTTGTTCAGCGTTTTCTGCAATCGAAGTGATTAAAGATCGTAAATCGGTTGCCATATTTTGAACGCCTTCGGACAATTGTGCAACCTCATCTTGTCCTTTAGTCTTTAAACGTTCCAACGTAAGATTACCTTGTGCAATTTCCTCTACATACCCTACAACAGAAACGATTGGAGCCGTAATCCGTTTACTTATGACGTAAGCGATGAGTGCTCCAAGTACTATAAAGATAAGAGTCAAACCAATGGAAATCATTAGTACGGTTGATTCTAGGGAAGAGATAAAGGAAGCATCCATATCAATTCCGAAAATAATATCTGTACCAATAAACGGAACAAATATTGATTTATGGACCCCGAATTCATCTTTGTAAATTTCACTAGTTTGAGTTTTTTGATCATTGACTGCCTTGATCATATTTTCATTGAAAGTATAGTCCGTTTGATGATCATCTGTATTACTTAAAGCAACGATATGTTCTTTACCATTTGAATTTGAAAGAGCATATATATTTTCAACACCAAACGCTTTTTGTTTTTTGTTTAGAATGTTAAGTAATTCATTGTATTTTTCAGCATTATTGTTATCTGCGCTTATCACAAGTTCTTTGTCTATATCTGACATAATATCTTGTGATATTAAAGTAAGACTTTTTTCAAATTGTACAATCACATAGTTATTAATAATATGTGTTGAGAACAAGTATAGTGCAATGCTGAAAATGATTGAGAAAATTGCAATTGGTATTACAAAACTAAATACATATTTATACATAATAGAGCTTCTGAATTTAGTAAACAAGTTCAACGTTTGAATCCTCCAAAGTTTGAATTGCAGTTAATATAGAAGCTACCATTTCATCTAAATGTTGAATCTCTGTATAAGGTGAAATTGCAAAAAGTTTTGCAGCTGCAACAGGAATCATATCTACTGAATTGATGACCGGGATAGTGCAAACCTTCGTTGTATCACCAAAGAAAACATTTTCACGATTATGACCAAGTATTTCAAATAGAGATTGATTTAAATTATTGATTGCTTGTACTTGTTCTAATGTAAAAGTACCTGTTTTTTCTTGAGTCCAATCTAATCCTTCTGGATACAGTCGGAATGCTGTTACCGGACCAATATTTGAATCATTCACAACGGATACATTAGGAAGTTGTTTTTGGATTTTATCTCTGAAAGCTAGGTTTACACGGACATAGTTAGCTAAAATTTGTTGATAACCTTCAATACCGAAAGCAGTTAAAGCAGCATAAATAGCTATTGAGCTACCCATACGAGAGCATTCTAGTGTGTAACCTGTATGATAACTACCATATCCTCTATTACCAACATAAGGTGTATCAAAGTCTTCTAAATCAAGTAATCCGAAGTGTTTCCCTTCTTTGACTAAAAATAAGCTTGTTAAGTAAGGTGTTTGTCCAAGTTTCTGGAAGTCAAAGCACAAGCTATCAGCCAGAGAAATATGTTGCATACGCTCATTAATGCTTTGCAAGCTTGCAACCACATTGTCTTCGAATTTAAGTGGGTTTGTATTGAAATCATAAGATTTAAAGAAAGAATAGAATCCACCCAATGCCGAGTCAGCGTGAATATGAATTGGTTTCAAGTCATATTTAGCTTCAACTATAGTAGTGATGTCTTTGATAGCTTTGACATCATCAATCGCAAAACTATCTGTTGCTCCAGTAGTAGCAACGATATAGACAGGAATACCGCCTTTATGAATAACTTCTTCCAATTTGTTTGCTAAGTCTTTTAAATCCATCGAATGATCGCTAGTTGCCTTAACTCTAATAAGGTTATTACTACCAATACCAACAGCTTCAGCAGATTTTAATAGACTATAGTGAGCATTTTCGGAAGCAAAGCAATATAAATTACGAGGGACACCTTCTTCTTTTGCATGCGGGAATTGTTTTGCAATTGCAAGACGTAATCCACTAAATACTGCCCCTTGTCCTCCCCAAGTTGTATAACCCCAGCTTTGTGTGAAATCATAACCAACAAGCTTTGACATCATGCCAATAACTTTTACTTCACTTTCAGCTGCAGCCGGTCCGTAAACATCCCATAGATTATTACCATTTAATAATGTCGTTGTTAATAATCCGATGATGCCAGGAATACTAGCCATTGGTAGAACGTTTGTTACAAACTTTCTTGTATGGTATGGATGGCCTTTCATTAACTCGATTAAATCATTTACTACATTATCCATTCCAGTTGCTTTAACAGGAACTTCATAGTTTTCAATTAGTTCTTTATAGAAATTAGCGGATCTTTCTTGCATGGGACCTAGTGTGCTTTTTTCTGGGTCTTTCAATTCGTCAAGTGATGTGAAAATCTTTTCTATATAATTTAAAATCTCTTTACGTTGTTCTAGATTCCCATCTTCACTAGGGAAAAGTTGTTGTATTTGCTGCATTTGTTTAACACCTCTAATTTAAATTTTAAATAAAATAGTCAATAAAGCATAATTATAGCACATGATTATTAGTTCTTAATACACTAAAAACAAAGTTTATTAAGTAGGGATAAATAATCAACTTAATATATTTAATAGTAATTATATATAGAATTTTCAGTGTTTTGAAATTATTGATAACTGAAGGTAGGTTAAGAGTATGATAGATGTTATGATATAAAATAATTAACATAATATTAAAAATATAGGAAAGGTTGTATTGTTATGAATATAGCAGCAATGTTCAAGATGACTATTGCGATGGCATTATTCGGCTCTATCGGCTTTTTTACAGTGAATACAGGAATTCCAGCGGAGGAGCTAGTATTCGTCCGCTGTATTTGTGCGACATTTTTTTTAGGAGGAATATGGTTTTTTACTGGCGGTCATAAAACAGAACAGTGGTCACGTCAGGAAATAATGCAGACACTTATTTGTGGTGTGTTTTTAGTATTAAACTGGGTGTTTTTATTTAAAGCATTTCAAGAGATGTCTATTTCAGTTGCTATTACGATTTATAATTTAGCGCCTATTTTTGTGTTGATTTTGGGGAGTTTATTTTTAAAGGAAAAAATGACAGTTCAAGCGATCTTAGCGATTATTGTATGTTTCCTTGGTAGTATTTTTATTATCGGATTAGATCAGTTTACATCTTTTAAATCATTGTTTAATTCAGGGTTTGTGTGGGCCGTGTTGTCTGCAGTTTGTTATGCATTAACGATGTTTGTAGGTAAGGGCATAACTCACTTAAGTGCCTATGCAATGACGTTTGTACAGACAGCGGTTGGAATTGTCATTTTATTACCGTTTATGGATTATGGGGTATTTGAAGGACTGACAACTTCAAATTGGATGTACATTTTAGGGACAGGATTAATACATACTGGCTTTGTTTATTATTTATTTTTTGATAGCTTACGCAAGTTGCCCACAATTGTGGTGTCTGCGTTAGTTTTTGTTGATCCAGTTATTGCAATTTTATTGGATATTGCGATTTTAGATTTCCGACCTACTTTGATACAAACTGCTGGAATAGTACTTATTTTCGCAGGTATTATTTATACGTTAGTTAAGCCAAGTAAGCAGATTACTGAATTGTCACAAGTATAAAAAGAGCTGTCCCAGGTTATATGGGACAGCTCTTTATAGTCTTAAACTTCTTTTATCATTAATACATGTTCAATACCTGCATCTAGGAAAATATCAGATGCCACGTAATAGCCTAGTTTTTCATAGAAACCTTGTGCTTGAACTTGGCCATCCAATTTTACTTTTGAAGCACCTAATTCTTTTGTAGAGATATCCTCTAAAGCCTGAATAATAACTCGGCCTAATCCAAGGTTACGATATTCTTCAAGAATAGCGACACGTTGTATTTTGCCAACACCTTCAACTAAGCGGATGCGGCCAGTGCCAACAGCTTGATCTTCATCATTTGTAACAAGAATATGATGGCATTCCCCTCCAAGATGATCGAATTGATCCATTTCCTCTTCAGCAGGTACTTTTTGTTCCTCTACAAATACTTTAACTCGAATATCAAATGCTTTTTGTAAGTCTTCTTGTGTTGTGATTTTGTGCGTTTTCATATAATTCAGCTCCTCTACTTTTCTATTCAGAAATTAAGTTTGTTCTATAAGTTATTTTAACAGGTGCTGTGTTAAGAATCTCTATTAATTGTTCTGCCATGTAGGCGGATGAGTGTTGAAACCCCTCCTTCACCCATTCTATCATCATGCCTAAAATAGCATATGAAGTATAACTAGCAAGTAAATTATTATCTATTTTATTGTTAGTGTTAGTGTATATATTCGAAAGATCTTCTAGTGCTAATCTTTTCAACTCGATGCAAATTCTATTTTGAAAGCCATATAAAACATTTGATTTAACTATAAGCGTGTAGAAACTTGCATGTTTTTCAACATGTTCGAAAATTTTCACAGCAGATGAATTGAGTTCTCTAATTACAAAAATTTTCACTTGTTTATACGGTTCACGATAGGAAATAATTAAATCAGCCACGACATCCTCAATAATCTCATTCAATAGCTCTTCTTTATATTGGTAATGTTTATAGAAGGTACCGCGGTTGAGATCTGCAAGTTGTACAATATCAGTTATAGTGATAGCTTTGAAATCCTTATTTTGCATTAAAGAAAGCAAGGATTCTTTTAACGCTATTTTAGATTTAATAATTCGTTTATCAACTATAGTGTTTTTTGTAGACATAAACGTGCCTCCGCTATTCAATATTTTGGCTTAATGAACAAATACCTAATCAACTGTTGGTTATTCAACAAAAGTTCTATGATTTGCTGATTGAATGGCGTATCTAAACCACATTATACTATAAATGGATGAGGTGTATTAAACATCTGTTGATTACTATAATAGTAGGGGGAAGTCTATATGAAACTTCAAGGACAGGTTGCAGTTGTAACAGGAGCTGCTTCAGGGATGGGTAAAGCAATTGCTGCTTTATATGCACAAGAGGGAGCAAAGGTAATCGTATCAGATATTAATGCAGAAGCTGCGGATGTAACGGTAGCGGAAATCAAAGCTAATGGTGGAGAAGCTACAGCAGTAGTGGCAAACGTTGCTAAAGAAGAAGATATTCAGAACTTAATCGATACAACAGTGAATCTTTATGGAACAGTTGATATTCTAGTAAATAATGCGGGAATTATGGACAATTTCGAAGCAGCAGCTGATATTGAAGATAATCAATGGGAAAGAATTTTTGCTATTAATACAACGAGCGTAATGCGTGCGACACGTAAAGTTCTACCTATTTTCTTAGAAAAGAAAAAGGGAACAATCGTGAATGTCGCATCAGCAGGGGGCTTAAACGGAACTCGTGCAGGAGCAGCTTATACAGCTTCCAAACATGCAGTTGTCGGTTTCACGAAAAATACGGCGTTCATGTATGCAAATGATGGAATTCGCTGTAATGCGATTGCACCGGGAGCAGTAGAAACAAATATTAATAGTTCAATGACGAATATTAATGAATTTGGTGTAGGACGTGCAATGTCAGGATTAAATATTAACCCTCGAGTTGGTCAACCGGATGAAATTGCAAAAGTAGCATTATTCTTAGGATCTGATGACTCTAGCTTTGTTAATGGAACAGTAATTGTTGCAGATGCAGGTTGGACTGCTTACTAATATATAAAAATAAGACACCGTTTCCTAATAGAAACGGTGTCTTATTTAGTCTTGACCCACAATGGTACTTCTTCTATCAAGTAAGGTAACGTCTCTCCACATACCATTTAACTGACCAAAGCGTTCGCGTACACCAACCTCTTTGAAGCCGAATTTCCGATGTAGATGTATGCTAGAGGCATTCTCAGAGAAAATTTGTGCCTGGATTGTCCAAATACCACACTTTTCACTTTCTTCGATGCATTTTTTTAATAACTTAGTACCAACGCCCAATCCTTGAGCACGCTTACTAATATAAATGCTATCCTCTGTCACACCCTTGTGGAATATATTATTGGAAAAGGGGCTAAGTGCAATCCATCCAACGATTTCTCCATCCACACGTGCGACAAAACGACATTCTTCTAAATGTCCAGCGTCCCATTGCTCCCATGTAGGTGGAGTGGTGCGAAATGTTGCATTACCGCCTTCAATCCCTTCGATAAAAATAGCTCTAACTTGGTCCCAATCAGTGGGCATCATTGTTTCAATCTTGACTTGTTCTGCCATATGGTTGCCTCATTTATAATAGATTTCAATGCTTGGAAATATTATATTCTATAAAGCATAGAAATGGTTTAATTATCTGAAAATAAATTAAGATACGAGTTTTAGTCCGACTGCTGCACTTAGCACCATCGTAATAAAAACAATACGTTTCCAATCTTTTGATTCACCAAAAAAGAAAATGCCAATTAATGCTCCACCAGAGGCACCGATTCCTGTCCAAATAGCATAAGCAGTACCCATAGGAATTGTGTTCATAGCATAAGAGAGACAAGAAAAACTAATTGTAAAGCCAGCGATTAGGCTTAACATAATAGTTGCTTTCTTTTCATGCTGCCATTTGTTCATCATAGCTACTCCGAAAACCTCACAAAATCCTGCTACAATTAACGCGATCCAAGCCATTATTCTGCACCCTCCTTTTTATCATCTGTGACAATCTTCAAGCCCATTACACCGACAAGCAATAAAATAATGAGTAAAATTTTTGAGATTTTAAATGGCTCATCGAAAAACAAAATGCCTGTAATGACAGTGCCAGCAGTACCAAGTCCTACAAAAACGGCATATACCGTGCCAACAGGAAGATAACGTCCTGCTACGAGTAATAAATAAAAGGTAAAGACGATGGCAAACACAGTACCTCCCCAAGTCCAAACGTCATATGAGTGTTTTAATCCGACAACCCATAACACTTCAAAAACAGATGCAACAATTACAATTAACCAATGTTTATTCATTTCATTCATCCTTTCTAATTTTAGATAAAAAAAGCCCAGGAGACACTGAATAACAGTAGTCTCCCAGGCTTTTATCCTTCCGTGGCATAGCAATATGGCTATGAGATTTCTCTCGGACCAGGCTAGTAACATACTACGGAACCCTAGAAATCATTGTTGTATCAAGTTAACCATATTGTAATAAAAAGGAGAGAAAAGTTCAAGTGAGAAGGTTATTTATCAAGATAACCGCGTTCGCCAAATGGTTCTAATTTAGTTATCCATTGCTCTTCAAGATTTGCTAATTCTCTCTTCGCATCGAAGAAACCTTCTTCTTTTTTCTTCAATATTTCAAGAATTTCAATTTCAAATGAAGCTTCACCAAATTTGTTCCAATCTGCTTGTAGAGCTTTATTTGTATGATTATTCATTTTAAGCATGAATTGTACACCATTTAATCTCTTTAAATTATTTGTACTACCGATATAGATTTTATTATTTGTGGTGTTAGTAATTTTATAAACACCTGATTGGATAGGAGTTTCTTTATAAATTTGTTTGAGTTCTTTTTGACGGTCCACTATGAGCTACCTACTTTCTTTATTTTTTAATCCAATATGCACTGCCATCTGCTTTACGATCTAAAAAGCCGTATTCTATTAAATAACGACGAATCATAGCATAGTCATCATGAATTGGCATGAGAATAGCATTAATTTCTTTTTCTGTATAAGTACTTTCGCTAGCAAAGCGGTTAGTAATTTCGCGTAGGATAATAAGTTTTTGTTTTTCCTTTTTCGGAAAGCGTAACAAAGGTCCATTTGTACCTTCAGGGAAAAGTTTATTTAAAACTTCATCCTGTTCATTATTGGTGATATTATAACGGTCATCCACCATCGTAGCGGTTTTGTGTACAGGTACGAATGTAGGTGCATTCATATCTTTTTCCTTTAATAGCTCCATCATGACTAAAAATGTTTTCGCTTGGCGTTCCTTTTCCTTTAAGGCAAATCGATGATGACGGATTGTAGAGGCACTACCGATTTCTAATTCTTCCTGTACTTCAGCATCTGTCTTTCCTGCATAAAATAGTCGTAATAAATTGCTTTGATGCTCAGTAAGACCTGTCATCTTTTTGTTAAGTCCGATTAAATATGCAAAAACAGATTGATGTGTGTCTTTAATGTGCATTTGCATATATTTCTCTGCTTCATAAAGTACATCATTTTGAGGATAAATAATGCCCTTTTCTATTTTTTCGCCGCAAAGAAGACAAGTGTAACAATGTGCATCTTCTGAATAGCCCTTTTTTAGTTGATCGATTGATGCATTCCAAAATAGTTCTGAGTTCTCCATACATAAACACCTTCAATTCTTGTTTTCTATTTTTAAACTTAGATATAAAACGTTTGTTTATTTATAAACATAATACTTAATCGTTTGTTTTTTGTCAATGATTAACAATCTGGTTATAATGAAGAGAATAGATAGGGATAATTATGTTAAAACGATTCAAAATGCAGATGGAGAAGATGTGGAAGGCGAGGCGTGTGTTGCTTTTCGTTAATATTTGAGTAAATAGCTTCTAAAATAAAGTGTTGATTAGAAATGAACGATTCATGTTGAACCATTAAAAATTTGATTTGGGAGTGAAATAAAATGCTATTGCATACGAATGTTAGCGGTGAAGGAGAAACTATTGTTTTTTTACATACAGGTTTGCAAACAGGGAAATTAGATTTCGAATATCAACAAGCATTTTTTAATAAGAATTATAAAGTTATATCTCCTGATTTAAGAGGTCATGGGCAATCCACATCGAATGATTTTACTAATTATTTTAATGTATCAGCAAAAGACCTATTAGAAACTTTTGATCACTTAGGATTAGGTCGGGTTCACCTGGTAGGTGCTTCACTGGGTGCAATTGTTGCGACTGTTTTTGCAAAGTTATATCCAGAAAGGTTGTCCTCATTAATTATTTCGGGCATAACTCCTGAAAAACCAGAAAATTGGTTATCGTTGCATGAGCAGGATGTTGCATTTCAATCAAAGCTTTTACAAAATGAAGAAACTTTAGCTTACTTTAACTCAATACATACATCTGACTGGTTTCAAATGTTAGATTTGGTTCGTGATATGAATTGGTATCCATTTGAAATAACGAGAGAGTTAGCTTATTTAAATTGCCCAACCCTATACTTAGCAGGTGAAGGTCAAGTAAATGAAGTGAAGGGCGCAATTAACTATGCACAAAAGAATGACAATATTCATCCAGCAATAATTCCGTTTGCAGCTCATCTAGTTCATAATGAACAGCCAGAAGTTTATACAATTTTGATGGAGCAATTTTTAAGGGAAACACAAAAAAGGCGCTAAAATAGCGCCTTTTTTAGTCCTTAATCTGAATCTGATAATCTTCAAACCAAGTATGAATTTGTGCTAAATAAGCGAGAAGCTGAGGACCGGCCATTAATTGTCCAAACCAAGGGACTTTAAATGAAGTACCACCGGATTCTATGAGGCTATCTAGACGTTTCCGTTCAAAGAATTCATGTAGGATTGAGTTTTTATCTTGGAGAATTTCTTTAAGCCATTGTTGGACACCAGCTGTATAAGCAGGGTGATATGTTTTTGGATATGGATTCTTTTGTCGATAGAGCACTTCTTTTGGCAAGAGCTCTTCCATTGCCTTTCGCAAAAGTCCTTTTTCCATATTACCTGTTGATTTCATTTCCCAGGGAATATTCCATATATATTCTACGAGGCGATGGTCTGCAAAAGGAACTCGCACTTCAAGACCTGCCCCCATACTCATACGGTCCTTGCGCTCTAATAATGTCGTCATAAACCAAATCATGTTGAGATAGAACAATTCTCGTCGTTTTGCGTCTTGTGGTGCTTCTCCGTCAAGTCGAGGCGTTTCGGCAATGGATTCTTCGTAGGCATTTTGCATATAGTCTGGGATATTGAGTTTTTGCTGCCATTCGGTGCGTAGCACAGATTCGCGTTCATCAATTGATCGAATCCATGGGAAGCTGGAGAAAGACTGTTTAAACCAAGGATAGCCTCCAAATATTTCATCGGCACATTCACCTGACAAACCAACAGTGAAGTCTTTTTTAACTACTTTTGCAAACCATAATAGGGATGAGTCTACATCAGCCATACCTGGGACATCACGTACATGTACCGCTTCTTTCAAATAATCAATTAGTTCTTGTTGTGTAATTACTTCTGAATGATGTACGGTATTAAACGTTTCAGTCATTTTTTGAATCCAGAAAGCATCTGTGGAAACTTGAAAATCATTCGATTCAAAAAACTTAGCATTATCTTCGTAATCGATGGAATAGGTGTGAAGAGCTTCTTTACCATCTTTTTTATATTTATTTGCTGCAATTGCTGTAATAATACTGGAATCTAATCCTCCTGATAAGAAAGTACAAAGGGGTACATCGGAAACGAGTTGTCGCTCCACTGCATCTGTCACAAGGTCACGTACATTGGTCACTGTCTGTTCAAAGGAATCTGTATGCTCTGAGCTTTTAACATTCCAGTATCGCCAAATACGAAGACCGTTTTTTGTAAATGTAAGTGCGTGAGCAGGGCGTAATTCATGTATATTGTTGAATATTCCTTTGCCTGGAGTACGAGAAGGTCCCAGACTAAAAACATCAGCGAGTCCTTCGTGTTTAATGATTGGTTGAATATCTGGGTGTGCAAGTATAGCTTTTATTTCAGAACCAAATAATAAGCCGCTATTTTGTTCTGTATAGAATAGTGGCTTTACGCCAAGTCGATCTCGTGCAATGAAGAGCTTTTCAGAAATATTATCCCAAATAGCAAAGGCGAAAATTCCATTTAGATGATCGACACATTGTTCCTGCCATTCAATATAGCTTATTAGTAAAACTTCAGTATCAGAATTAGATGAAAAGTGGTAGCCGCGCTTTTGCAATTCACGACGCAATTCGTCTGTATTATAGAGTTCTCCATTATAGGCCATTGTGTAGTTAGTGCCGCCTTTTGAGCGGGTCATTGGTTGCTCGCCACCACTTGGATCGATGACGATGAGTCTTTGATGTCCAAATGCTGCATGTGTTTCAGTCCAAATATTTTCCGCATCTGGGCCACGTTTTTTTAATGTTTTAGTCATGGTATGTAAAACATTTTGTTGCAACCGTAAATCCTTTTTGAAATTTACCCATCCTGTGATACCACACATCATTTCACATCCTCTGCTTCTAGTCGTTACCTAGTGTATGCGAACTGGGCGGAGGATGTTCGCAGGTTATTGTTCTTTTTCTTTCATATGCTCAATATGCTTGGCGCCCCACTTTTGCATAGTTGTTAAAATAGGCCGTAGTGTCATGCCATATTCGGTGATTTGGTATTCTACTTTTGGAGGTACTTGTGGATATACAGTACGTGTTAGGATGTCGTGTTCTTCTAATTCGCGTAGATGCATTGTGAGCATTCGTTGAGTGATATCCGGAATGAGTTTTTTTAATTCATTAAATCTAAGTGCTTCTCCATGTAATAAGTGATCTAAAATAATAGGTTTCCATTTGCCGACAATCATGTTTAATGCAACAACCATTTGGCATTGACTCGGGTTTTTTTGTCCCTTTAACATGCGTAACCTCCCATTAGTATCTTTTTTTATACTATGTTTAATTAATGTGCCTACTTACAATTCGTAACTAGATATATCATAATTGATTTTAGTTAAGAAATATACATTAATTGGAGGATTTATAATGACTAAAAAAGATTTTGCAACAGCTGTAGAGGAACGTCGTAGCGTATATGTAATTAATAATGAAGCCATCGTATCTGATGAACGTATTCAAGAAATCGTTGAACATGCAGTAAAACATACACCATCTTCTTTTAACTCTCAAACAGCACGTGCAGTTGTTTTGTTAGGTGAGCAACATTCAAAATTATGGAGCATTACAACCGAAACTTTACGCCAAGTTGTACCTGCTGATGATTTCGCGCCGACTGAAGAAAAAATGAACATGTTCGGTGCTGGCTATGGTACTGTGCTATTTTTTGAAGACCAATCAATTGTAAAGGGCTTGCAAGAAAAATTCCCTTCATATGCGGGTAACTTTCCAATTTGGTCTTTACAATCATCAGGTATGGTGCAATATGTAGTATGGACTGCACTTGAACAAGAAGGTTTTGGTGCCTCATTACAGCATTACAACCCATTAATTGATGATGCAGTGAAAAGTGAGTGGAATATTCCTTTAGACTGGAAATTACTAGCTGAAATGCCTTTCGGTAAACCGGTTGTTGCAGCTGGAGAAAAACAATTTTCTCCTGTTGAAGACAGAGTGAAAGTCTTTAAATAAGTTATGGATATTAAAGCTACTCTTAAGTATGACTTAGGAGTAGCTTTTTTTGTCGTTTATGCGAATCAAGTAATCTATAAAAATTCTACTTAATTGATTAGAAATTTCTCCTTTGGCGCGATATCTGAAAATCAGTTAATATAGAGTAGTTGTAGTTTAATATGAAAGGAAGTCGATTATGAGTCAAAATCGTAATCAAAATATAGAAGAGATTAGTACAGCGAAGTTGATGTGGCAACTTACTCGTCCGCATACATTAACGGCGACATTCGTACCAGTCATTCTTGGGACAGTACTTGCTGTGTTTGATGTAAGAATAGACTGGCTATTATTTGTAGCAATGCTTGTGTGCTGTTTAGCACTACAAATTGCAACAAATTTATTCAATGAATACTATGATTTCAAACGTGGATTAGATACAGCTGATTCTGTAGGTATTGGTGGTGCACTTGTCCGTCATGGTACTAAACCTTCTACAGTACTAGCTTTTGCACTATCGTTATATGGAGTTGCTGTTGTACTTGGGATTTTTATTTGTATGAATAGTAGTTGGTGGCTTGTAGCAATAGGTGCGGTAGGAATGGCAATCGGTTATTTATATACCGGTGGACCTTTCCCGATTGCGTATACACCGTTTGGGGAGTTGTTTGCAGGTCTTAGTATGGGAATTGGATTTGTATTAATTTCATACTTTATACAAGCAGGAACGGTTAGTATGACAAGTCTTTTGGTGTCAATTCCACTTGGGATATTAGTTGGAGGCATTAATATGTCGAACAACATCCGTGACATTAAGGAAGATACAATTGGAGGACGTAAAACATTAGCAATCCTTTTAGGGCGTGAAAAGGCTGTGAATTTACTAGCGCTTTCATTTATCGTGTCATATCTATGGATAATTGTACTTGTTATTATTGGAACGGTTAGTCCATGGTTACTTGTTGTATTAATAAGTATTCCGAAACCAATACAGGCAATTAAGGCCTTTAAAGAGGGCGTAAATGATCCAGCTAAACAGGGGATTGCAATGAAATCCACTGCACTGACGAATACATTCTTTGGATTTTTATTGTCGGTTGGACTAGTTTTAAGTTACTTATCCTAAATGAAAAACTGTCTAACAATCAAATGAGATTGTGGACAGTTTTTTTGTGGGTATATTTAGTGTTTTTGTAGTTGATGAGCAAATTTTGTTTCCTTTAGGCGAACAGAGATAATGCAACCAAGCAAAGCACCGCTAACACTTGATACAAGGAAAACGGGCATAAAGAATAGTGCAGTAACTGAAGTGCCCATTAAAATTTTGGCATAGGGTACTGCAACCAATGAAGCGAGTATGCCAGTACCAATAGTTTCTCCTACAGCAGCTAGCCAGACTTTACCGTAGTGTTTGTAGAGTACACCTGCTAAAAAAGCTCCAATCATACCACCGGGAAAGGCGAGTAAGGAACCGGTGCCAGTTATTACTCGGACAAGCCCAGTAAGAAATGCAATAAGAACAGCTGGGCCAGGTCCTAGCATTACAGCAGCTAGAACATTTACAGCATGTTGAACAGGATATGCACGTGCAATACCTGCTGGAAATGATACAAAAACAGATCCTGCAACGGCGATAGCGACAAACATGGCTATAGTCGTTTTGCGTGAAGTCATGAAATTTTCGCCACCTGTTGTAAGACATGAAGTAGTTGTCGTGTGGCTACAAATGGTTCTTCATGTGTTGTGATAGCAGAGATGAGTGAAACGCCATCTGCTCCTGCTCTGATCACGGTTTGACAATTATTTATTGTAATACCACCAATACCAACAATAGGTAGAGAGGGATACGTAGCAGCTGTTTGTTCTATTAATGTTGTACCAGCAGGGGAATTTGCGTCTGACTTAGAGGTAGTAGCGTAGACTGGACCAATGCCTACGTAATCAGCTCCTGCCTTTATTGCAGCGGTTACCTCTGTTAATGAATGGGTAGAGACACCTAGAATTTTATCTAGACCAATCTTTTCTCGGACCGCATTTGCGTTAGCGTCATTTTGGCCGACGTGCACACCATCTGCATCTAGAGCGATTGCTAAATTTACATCGTCATTGATAATGAAAGGTACATTATATTTTTTACACAGGGCTTTGCATGATTTAGCAAAGTTTATTTTATCTTCCCCGGTGAGCGCATTTTCTCCTTTTTCTCTGAATTGAAAGAAGGTAATGCCACCACGGAGAGCTTCTTCTAAAACAACGAGTGGATCGTGTTCGTCGATGTTTTGACTCCCCATAATGAAATATAACTGAAGTTGTTCTCTATTCAATGATCATAACTTCCTTTCTTGCCCTTTCTGAAATTTCACGATAGGCCCAATGATTTGTAGGTCCATGGCCAGCACCCAATTGTAGTCCATTCTTTATAGCGGCTTGGATAAAATGTTTCGCATCAATTACGGCATCTGAAGCAGTAAAACCTTGTGCCAAACGAGCTGCAATAGCTGCTGAGAATGTACAGCCTGTACCATGTGTATCTTTCGTGCTGATTCTTTCAGAACGCATGATGAATCGTTCACCTTTTGCTGATAAAAATAAATCCTCTGCATAATCTTTTGTATCGCGGTGCCCACCTTTTAAGACAACGGCTTGAGCGCCCATTGTAATTAGCCGATTTGCAGCATTCTCTACATCACTATCTGAGTGAATCGTTAATCCTGTGAGTACTTCAGCTTCAGGAATATTAGGTGTAATAATGGTTGCAAGTGGTAGTAGCTCAGTTTTCATCGAGTGTACAGCTTCATTTAATAGAAGTGATGCACCACCTTTTGCAATCATGACTGGATCAATAACGAGCATTGGTAGATCATAACTTTTTAATGTTTCAGCTACTCCGTGGATGATTTCTGCTGAAAAAAGCATCCCTGTTTTAATAGCTCCTACTTGGAAGTCATCAAGGACAGCTTTGATTTGGCTGACTACATTGTTCACTTCTACGGCATAAACGTCGTGAACACCTAGTGTATTTTGTGAAGTCACTGCTGTGATTGCAGATGTACCAAATGTACCAAGTTCTTGAAATGTTTTTAAATCTGCTTGAATACCTGCTCCACCACCACTATCAGAACCTGCGATTGTCATAGCAACATTTGTCATATTTGAATATCCTCTTTTTCTACAATTTTCATATTGTCACGTAAATCTTCTGAAGTAAGAGAATATAAACTGTTAATCATTTCAACTGCAAAAGTGCCTGGAGCAATGGCTGTTTTTGCAGCTCTTTCTCCAACTTGTTTGTAAAATGATAGAGCATTAGCTGTTGCTTGCAAATGATGGCCATCTGAAACAGCAAGAAATGCACCTGTCACCGCACTAAGCAAGCACCCGGAGCCTGTAATTAGTGGCATTAAGTCATGCCCACCATCAATTTGAATTGTCGTTTGGCCATCGGTTACGGTATCCTCAAACCCAGTGACTGCAACAATACAGTTAAGCCGTTTAGCAACTTGTTTAGCAGTTAGTTGTACATCTATTTGACCTTCACCAGCATCAGCTCCCCTTGATTGCCATTCGATATTACCGAGTGTAGCAAGTTCACCTACATTACAGCGGATAGCCGTAACTTGGACTTCCTTTAAAATGGTTGTCACGGATTTCTTACGAAACACACTAGCACCTACGCCAACTGGGTCAAGAACAACAGGAATACCTTTTTTATTGGCACTTTTACCTGCCTCAATAATGGATAAAACAGTTCCTTGATCGAGTGTACCAATGTTAAGAACTGTACAGTCTGCAAGAGCAGCCATTTCAGCTACTTCCTCGATTCCCTCCGCCATCATAGGAGAAGCACCTAGTGCGAGGAGACCATTAGCTTGGAAATTGGCAACAACGATATTGGCAATATTATGGACTAGCGGTTTTTCGCCACGTAACTTTTCAAGGAAAGGTTGTTGATCCATTATTTAGTCAGCTCCTTTTCGTAATGTCCAATTGTCCATTGTTGTTTCGTCCAAGCCATTTCCCAGAAATGCCATTCATAATAACTACTTTTACGGAAATGTTCTTTTAGTTGTTGAATACGTGCAGGGGGTAAGTCTTTGGCAAGGTCATTCATGCGATTAATTTGTTCTTCTACTAATTCTCCGAACCACTCAGAGCCATATGTTTGAATCCATTTATCATAAATAGGGTGATTAGGTTTTGAATCTTTTAGGCGGTCGCCAATTTCATAGTAAAGCCAGTAACAAGGAAGTATTGCAGCGAGAGTATCAGCTAAATCACCATTGTTTGTAGCGCGATACATATGAGATACATATTCATATGCTGTCGGTGCGGGCTCAAATGCAGCAAACTCTTCATCTGTAATTTCCAACATAGTAAAAAATTGTTCATGAAGTGACAATTCAGCAATACAAGTTGATTCAGCATGTTTGGCAAAACGTTGTGTAGTATGTAAATCATTTGCCTTTACTGCTCCTAGTGCTTGCACCTTTGCAAAGTGGGTTAAATAATAAGCATCTTGTTGTACGTAATATTGGAAAATATCGAGTGGTAAAGTACCTGCTGCTAATGATTTTACAAACGGATGTTGAAAGCTACCTTCCCATAAATCATTACACTCTTGTCTTACTTCTTCACAAAATGTCATCTTTATGCACCCCAAGTTCATTTGTTTTTGAAAACAAAAAGCCGCCCCCTGATCTGTGTCAGTAGGCGGCGAGCAATCATTTTCAATAAAACAAAATAGACTGATAGCGCCACTTCCCTCCGCTGGTATGAGCCAGATCAGGTTCCAAGGGTCCGTAGCACTCTACGTCTCAGCCAATTATATGACTCCCCTAGTGGTTAAAAAGCGATTTAGTTTTCAACATCAATATAACATAAATATTGGAATTAGCAAGGTGTAATTAAGCAAAGTAAATAGATTGTAATAAATGGCATTAAGCCATAGATATGAGCTGATTTCTATGTTAAGATACAAATTATCTGAATTTGATAGTGGGAAGCAAGGTGTTTAGATGGGCACAACGGCAACAGTGAAAGAGCCTGAAGTGAAATTAAATTTATTTCATTTAACTTGGCCGATTTTTTTAGAAGTATTTTTATTTATGTTAATGGGGCTTGCTGATACATTTATGCTGAGCGCATTGTCTGATGATGCAGTATCAGGAGTAGGAGCAGCCAATCAATATATTCATATAGCAATTTTAATATTAGAAGTAATAGGAAACGGGGCATCGATTGTTGTTGCTCAATATTTAGGGTCTAAGCGTTATTTGGAAGCAGCCAAAATTTCAGCACTAGCCGTTTCCTTGAATTTAGTTATTGGTTCAATAATGAGCATCGCTTTCGTGATTTTCTCGAAAAATATTATGATTGCAATGAATTTACAAGGTGATGTGCTTGAGTATGCTAGTAAATATTTATTCATTGTTGGGGGAGCAATTTTCCTACAAGCAATCATCAACTCGTTAGCAGCGATTATTCGTGTGCATGGTTGGACCAAACAGACTATGTATGTATCGCTTGGAATGAATATTTTTCATGTAATAGGGAACTATGTTTTGATCTTCGGTAAATTTGGCTTCCCTGAACTAGGGGTGCAAGGTGCGGCAATTTCATCAGTCGTCAGTCGTGTTTTGGCTCTATTAGTATTCTTCTGGCTATTGTATCAAGCGCTAGAGGTACGTATTAAATTTCAATACTACGTTTCATTATCAAAAGAATACATCGGTAAGATTTTGCAAATTGGGCTTCCATCTGCATTTGAGCAGGTGATGTACCAAGGTTGTCAAATTGTCTTTTTATACTACGTGACGTATTTAGGTGCAGAATCACTAGCAGCTCGGCAATACGCTTATAATATTTCAATGTTCACCTATTTATTTGCTATAGCGATTGGAACAGGAACTGCGATTATGGTTGGCCGTTACGTTGGTGCCAATGAAAAGGATGCAGCGTATAAACAATTGTGGGTTAGTCTGAAATGGGCGATTATATTTACACTAGTGATGGTCACAGTGGTGGTTATTTTCCGCTATCCGCTAATGCGTCTCTTTACTGATAATCCAGAGGTTATAAAAATTGGTGCGGCAGTGTTAATGTGTAGTATTTTGTTAGAAACAGGACGTACATTTAATATTACGATTATTAATTCATTGCGTGCTTCAGGTGATGCTAAATATCCATTAGTCATCGGATTTTTCTCAATGGTTTGCATGAGCTTACCACTTGGCTATTTACTTGTATTCCAATTAGATATGGGTCTAATAGGTGTATGGTTGGCAATTGCAGCGGATGAATGGTTCCGAGCTATTCTTGTTTTCTTTAGATGGAAAAGTCGTCGCTGGGAAAGATATGCTCTCGTTGCGCCTGATAAAACGAAGTAAATTGATTAGATGTGAGTTTTGCAAGTGATAGATTAGTATTACTTGAGAATTTAATCGCTGATGGCATAAAGTCATCAGTGATTTTTTTATTATAAAAAGATTACTCATTGTTCGTAAGTATCCCTATTATCAAGATGTTATGCAAGACCCTTGATATTTTATCTTTAGCCAACCAACACTTTGTTTTGTATACTTGGTAAAGAAGATTAATGAACGAGGTGTTAGGCATGGCATTGCCGAGAAAAGTAGAGAGTGCTAATAATATGAGAGAGAATCATGCGCTGTTCGCTTGTCCAGTTTGCGGGGATGAGATGATGGTGACTGAGGATTGTATTGTTGTTTGTGATAATCGACATTCTTTCGATATTGCAAAGCAAGGCTATGTAAATTTTATGACGCATGCTGCGACTTCAATGTATGGCAAAGATTTATTTGAAGCGCGTAAGCTGGTTATTGAGAGTGGATTATATGCACCTATGCATACAGCTATTTGTGATTTACTTAAGCAGATGAATACTAATGTTGCTGTACTAGATACGGGTTGCGGTGAAGGATCGCATTTAGAAAGTATTAAAAATAAATTCCAGGAGCGATCTGATAACGGTTTTGTTGGAGTAGGTATTGATATCGCAAAAGAAGGAATTATTGCAGCAGGAAGGCATTATAATGACATAATTTGGTGTGTCGGTGACTTAGCAAAAAGTCCATATCAACAAGAAAGCTTTCATGCAATATTGAATATTTTATCACCTGCCAATTACACGGAGTTTAAACGACTTTTGAAGCCGAATGGATTGGTTATTAAAGTCGTACCACAAAGTGGATATTTACAACAATTACGTGCTTTATTCTTTGCGGAATCTGAAAAGGAATCTTATTCAAATGAACATACTGTCGAACGGTTCAAGGAGAATTTCCTTGAGGTTGAAGTAAAGCGTATTACACAAACAATAGAAATAAATCAAGAATTGGTGCCTTTATTAATGCATATGACACCAATGGGGTGGCATCAAAAAAGTGATGTAGCTGCTACAAACTTAACCGAAATTACGATTGATTTAGACATATTAATTGGGAAAATATAAAACTGTCCTCCGCTTTTTTAGCGGGGGATATTTTTATTTAGAAACTTTTTCCTTATTTTAGACGTAATAGTAAAGAAGGAGTGGTTGGATGTATTTAAAGATTGAAGCGCCACAGCGATGTATTTCGAGAGAAGCTGTAAAGGTTTGGCGTATGACTGAAACATTAACAAATACAGGGATTATTGCTGTGCTTTTAGTCCTCTACTATTTACATATTCACTTTGAGTGGAAAGAATGGATTGGTTGGATCGTCTTAGGACTTATAGTATTGACTTTCTTCACTGCAATTTGGGAAATCCTGTTTAAACCTAGTTTTATGCAAAAGTATTGGCGTTATGATGTAAATGAGGAATTTATTCAATTAAAGTACGGAGCTTTTAAAGAAGTCAATGAGTTAGTTCCGATGACAAAGGTACAGTCTGTAGAATTAATTCAAGGGCCATTAATGCGCAAGTACAATTTGTATTCAATTCAGATAGGTACTATGGGAACAGAACATGTAATCCCTGCCATTTCTGAGGAAGAGGCATTTGAATTACGTGATCAAATTGCGCATTACGCAAAAATTAAGGAAGTGGAATGATGACGCAACCATTGAAAAGATTACATCCTCTAGTACTAATATTCGATCTGTATAAGCTTATTAAAAGTAATATAATCTTTTTTATATTTCTTTTTTTATTAAATATGGGTTCTGAAAAATGGTGGATTCAAACAGCGAAATGGATATTCTTAGCCTATGTTGTGATAATGCTTTTTTTAAGTATTGGTAAATGGATAACATATAGATATGTGATAAAGAATGATGCTTTCTATATTAAGTCGGGGATTTTTTCGAAAAGTGAGCGGACTATTCCATTTTTAAAAGTGCAGAATGTCCAACGCCAAACGACTGTTTTTCATAAAATTTTTAAAGTGACGTCACTAACTCTAGAAACAGCGACTGTTGGTGATGAAAGCTCCATTACATTTGACGTGATTTCTAGAGTAGAAGCAGAAAGTATAGAGAGCGCAGTTACAGAAACTCATGAACAGAAGAAAATTATTGAACAATCATCAGATGGGTTGTTTGAAGAGTCGGTTGTGGTTGTAGAACCAGAGAAAAAAGATAAAAAAGTGATCCATTTTACACCGACGAAAAAGGATTTGGTGAAGGCGTCTTTTACTTCATTTAGTTTTTTAATTTTAATTCCAATCATTCTTAAACTAGATGATGTTGTTAAATTTGATGTATTTAGAGATGAAGTGACGAATGCTTTGAGATGGGGGTGGGCAATCTTAGCAGCTATATTAATGGGCGTACTACTTATTTCCATTGCAATTGGTATGGTTCATACCTTTATTAAGTATGGCAAGTATGAAATTTCATCGGATACTCAGAAGGTTTATATTAAAAAAGGTGTCTTAGATGAATCAATTTTTTCAATTCGCAAAGAGAAGATACAGGCTGTTGAGATTTCGCAATCTTTCATGAAGACACTTCTCGGACTAGCTGAGGTAAAACTAATTAGTGCAGGAAACACTACGATTGGGGAGGTAGAGTCGAATACACTTTATCCATTTTTACCAGTTAGAAAGGCATATACATTGATAAGTGAGTTACTTCCAAATTATCAAGTAGTAGAAAGTATGCATGAATTGCCGAAAAAAGCATTTTGGATTCGTATGATTCGTCCAAGCTATATTTGGCTAATTGCAACGTCATTAATTTGGTATTTCAAGCCTTCATTGTGGTGGGTTTCTGTAGTATTACTTCTAATTATATATTCTTCACGCATATTAGATTATAAAAATAGCCGATATTTACTGAATGAGTCATTTATTCAAATGAAAACAGGTGGATTTTCTACCGTATTATTTATTACAAAGCGTAGTCAAGTTATTGAAGTGAAGACAGAACGTTCGAAGTTGCAACGATACTTCAAGTTGGCTTCAATTAAAACGGTAAACCGAGCAAAACCAGTGCTACATAAGGAGATTCTTGATGTGCCTCACGGGGCCGCATCTGAGTTTTACAGCTGGTACGTAGATAGAACTAAAGATGTCAAAATGTAATAAGTAGTTTTAACGCGCATAGAATGGGAATAATGGAAGCAGGGGTGAATGATTATGAAATATGTAATTATTGGCGGTGATGCTGCAGGTATGAGCGCAGCTATGGAAATTGTACGTCGCGATAAACAAGCGGAAGTAACGACATTGGATAAAGGGCATATTTACTCTTATGGACAATGTGGTTTGCCATATGTTATTGATGGACGAATCCCATCGACAGACAATGTGATCGCACGGAGTGTAGAAACTTTTAGAACGAAATATGGTATTGATGCTAGAACAGGGCATAATGTGACAAATATCAATTCAGAGGCTAAAACAGTATCTGGTGTTGTGCTTGAGAAGGATGAAACCTTCCATATTCCATATGACCGTTTACTTATTGCTACTGGTGCTAACCCTATTTCCCCAGGCTTTGATGGTTCTGACTTAGCTGGGATCCATACGTTAAAAACTATACCTGATACAAAAGCTATTTTAAATGATTTAAATGATGCTTCTGTTAAACAGGTTACCATCATTGGAGGTGGCTACATAGGCTTAGAAATGGCTGAAAGTATAGCGGAACTTGGCAAAAATGTACGCATTATTCAACTTGGTAGCCAGTTAGCTGATATATTCGATCAAGATATGGCAGAGCTCATTCATGAAGAGGCAAGACAAAATGGGATTGAATTAATTTTCAATGAAGAAGTGAAAGGCTTTAAGGGCAAAGGTCATGTACAAACGGTTGTGACGGATAGGGGAGAGTATGGGACTGATTTTGTACTAGCAGCTATTGGTGTAAGGCCTAATACAAACTTTCTTGATGGAACCGGTATGCATATGATGCCAAATGGTGCAATTTTGGTGAATCCATATATGGAGACAAGTATAGAAAATGTTTATGCCGCTGGTGATTGTGCTAGTCATTATCATCGTATTAAACAGAAGGCTGATTATATCCCACTTGGGACTACAGCAAATAAGCAAGGGCGTATTGCAGGGATGAATATGGCTGGAGGTGCAAATACGTTCAAGGGAATCGTAGGTACTTCTGTTGTGAAATTCTTTCATCTAACTTTAGGGCGAACCGGATTATCTGAAAAAGAGGCAGATGAGCTGGGGTTCGATTACGAAACACATAAGCAAAAAGCGAAAGATATTGCTGGTTACTATCCTGGAAACCAGGAAATGCAATTGAAGTTTATCTATGAAAAAACGTCGCAGAAATTGTATGGAGCACAGATTATAGGTGGAAATGGTGTAGATAAACGTATTGATGTTTTTGCAACAGCACTCTATCATGAAATGACTCTGAATGACTTATTGGATTTGGATCTTGCCTATGCACCGCCTTATAACGGAGTTTGGGATCCGATTCAACAGATAGCAAAACGAAAATCATAAGATATATATAGTTGGTTTTTTAGTCTAGCTTCTATATAAAATGAAAATCCGTAGAGATATTAAGCCTCTACGGATTTTCTTCGTGTAAGTACTAGTATGAATTTTAAAAGGATGAGAAATGTTACAGCACCTGCTGTATCTAACATCACATCTTGAAAAGTAGCCGTTCGACCGGTTGTAAAATATTGATGAAGTTCATCAAGTGCCGCTAATGAAAATGTCAGAAGTGCAGCGGTGAATAGGCGGAATTTATGTTTAGGTAAAGCAATAAATATTGTTATCGCTATCAATCCGAACATGCCAAAGTGTGCAGCTTTTCGGATTAAGAATTCTAAAAAATAATAATAGCCGCGCTCGTCTACTGATACAATTATGCCCCAATAGGGAATTTCTAATAGGGATAATAAAGGTTTTAGTGGTTCATTTGGAAACCACTCGCGTAATGTTGGTACGATAGTTTGCTGCTCATAACTCTGACTAGAAGAGATGAAAATGACTAAGAGTAATATGAGTAAAGGAATTAATTTTTTCATATAAGAACCATACCATAAATCGACAGGATTTTCAGTTGGCGTAATGAAAATGCTAATTATAGTGTAACCTTTTGCAATTTCATGAAAGATGGTATGCTAAAAAAGCACTTAAATGATAAAGGACGTGTTAGAATGCCCGGACGTAATGAACCGTGTCCATGTGGTAGTGGTAAGAAATACAAAAAATGCTGTGAGAAGAAAGAAGCAGTCACAGTAGAAACCGTATACGCAGAAGAATTAGAACGAGTATTGCAAACATTTTATGATAAGTATCCGTTACGTAGCGACATTCCTGAGTTTGCTGAAGTAGCGAAGAAATGGCATGATGCAGTCGGCAAATATTTATTAGAAGATATGATTGAAGCCATTGCATTAGATGCATATTTCTTCCATAATAGAACGGATATTTGGCAAGGATATTTGCAAAAAGTGAAAAAAGAAGTAGTACGCCCATCGACTTTAACTGTATTAAATACTTGGGATCATCCAACAATGATGGTTGCTGAAATAACAGCAATTGAAGAGAATTATATGGTGGTGCGAAATATTTTAACAGATGAAGTTGTACATTTGCGTCGTGAAAGTGACAAGCCTGTGCCTGTAGGCGTGCATGTATTTTGCTTTATCTTATCAGACGGCTCAAATAAAGAATCGCATCATTTAGCGGTATCAAGTATGATTTTCTTCCCGAAAGATCATCAAGCTGTATTCGGAAAATTAGCAGAAACTTTTAAAGCACAATCGGCTTTAGACGAAGAAGCTTATTGGAAAGAAAATAGCCTGAGCTTCTGGAAAGAGCTAGGTGAAGCTGGCTTTGAAGGCGGAGAATTTACGGATTTTGAAGCGGATGTATTTTTACGTGTGCTAGAATTTTTAGAAGACAAAGGACAAGACCCAAGACCAGTTCTTGAAATTGTAGAAGATTATGTTGTAGAGCGCCAACCGAAAGCACGTAAGGCTGTAGCAATTGCAGCTGGTGCCATTCGTTTTGGTGAAGAGCAAAAATTATTTGGACCACTTGGCATGACAGTGAAAGAAATTGCTGAAAACTTTGAGGTTTCTCCATCTTCATTAAACAAATATTATAATGAGCTAACGACTTATTATACTGAAAAAAACAACTGATTTTGAGGAACCAAGCCTGGTATTATACCGGGCTTGGTATTTTTAGTTTTTTCTTAATTCCTCTGATTAGTGGTAGTTAGGGGCATTAGTCTAGAAATTTACTTTCTCTATAAGAAAGGTTAGGCTAAAGGTGGATTTCTAAAAGTACAAAAAGTAAAAAGTTTGCATTCTTAAGAGGTCTGTTATAGCTTTAAAATATGAGAAGTATTGTCCAACCTTCAGGAGGTTTTAACAGATGAACACAAATCAACCTTTTACAGATGCAGAATTTGATCATATTTTTGAAGAAAAGTCAGAAGAAATTAATGCCCAGCTGGATCGTGAAATTTTGATAGCCATGATAGGTGATGTAAACGCTGGGAAATCCTCAACAGTAAATAAATTAATGGGTGACGATGTGGCACCAGTGGGCGCAAATCCTGGTGAAACTCAGCATGTCAGAAAGTATATATACAAAGATAAAATTGTTTTCGTCGATACTCCAGGGCTTGATGATATTAAAAGTGAGAACTCGGATTTAACGATGAATTTTTTCCATGAGGCAGATGTCGTGCTATTTTTCCTTAATGCAGCGGGTACTGTTCTTTCAGAAACGGAGCTTGCTTCACTAAAGAAAATAAGTGCGGTCAATAAAGACATTATTCTAGTACTTAACAAAATTGATGCAGCCGACGATATACCAAGCCTTGTGAAATATGTACAAGACCATACAAATTATCAGTATCCAGTGACACCGATTTCTTCTCGCACAGGTGAAAATATGTCCATGTTACAAGAAAAGGTGTTAGAGCTTTTAGAGGTCAAAAAAAAAGACATTTTAATGGCAGCTCATCTGGCTGATAAGTCGGCTACTGCTAAAAAATGGATTTTAGGAGCAGGTGCATCAGCGGCTGCGATTGGAGCAGTACCGATTCCAGGTGCTGATTTCGTACCATTAACAACTTTACAAGTAGGTATGATGTTGAAGTTATCTACCCTTTATGGAAAGCCCATTTCTAAAGATAAAGCTAAGGAAATGATTATCGCAACGATAGTTGGTAACGTTGGGAAAACAATCTTCCGCCAAATAGTAAAATTCGTACCAGGAGCAGGCACTGTTGCTGGTGCGAGTGTGGCAGGTGGAATGACAATAGCACTCGGCTATGCGGTGAAATATGCGTACGAAAATGACATCGACGTCAATTCAAAAACACTTAAACCGTTATATGAAATGTTTTTAAAAGACCAAAAGAAAAAGTAATATTATATTCTGTGCTATAAATCCTATGAAGGATTTATAGCACGTTTTTTGTTTTATGTAAGATATAATATAGCTAACGGCTTTTTTTATTTTGAAGTAGATTATTCCGTATTTAGTGATAGAATATGTAAAAGTATTTTTGTAGGGGGTAATTCTCATAGCTATTATTAAGCCAAAAAGATTAAAGGTTGGTAGTACAATCGGAATTATAGCGCCATCTTCAGGTATAGCAGCTGATTGTCCTGGTCGTTTGCAAAGAGGAATTGAAGCGATTGAGAAAATGGGCTATAAAGTAGTTGTTGGAAAGAATGCGACAAAGAGCGACCACTATATGGCTGGCGCTGTAATTGAAAGATTGGTGGATTTACATGCGATGTTTAGTGATCCAAAAATTGATGCGATTATTACGACCATTGGTGGGACTTGTTCACATCAATTATTAGATAAAATCGATTATGAACTAATTAAAAATAATCCTAAAATATTTATGGGCTATAGTGATATTACAGCTTTGAATAGCGCTATTTATGAAAAAACAGGACTCGTTACATTTTTAGGACCAGCGATTTTACCTCAGTTCGGTGAATTCAATGGGTTGATGGATTATACATATAATTATTTTCAAAATACATTGGTTGAGGCAAATACTGTTGAGATTAACAGTTCATCATATCGTGTATTGGAATCATTATCTTGGGACAAAAAAGATACTAGGGAGCGTTTTAAAGAATTTAATACTGGTATGCAAATTTTCAAACAAGGAAAAGCAAATGGCAAGATTATTGCAGGTAATGTTGGGGTTATGTTACTTCTAGCAGGAACAGAATACTTTCCAAATGTGGATGGAGCAATTCTTTGTTTAGAAGATGATGAAGGTGAATGTCCAGAATCAATAGATCGATATTTTACACAACTGAGACATATGCAGGTATTTGAAAAAATTTCTGCGTTAGTCATTGGTCGGTTCCATCCATCGGTAGGTTTTGGAGATAATCACGAAAATGGGTTATTACACGCTATTTTACAAAGAGCTACAGAGGGGTATGATCTCCCGATTGTTTACAATGCTGACTTTGGTCACACAGATCCGATGTTCATTTTACCAAATGGTATTCAAGCTTCAATTCAAGCAAATGAAGACGGAATTGAATTTCGATTTTTAGAAACAGCTGTACAATAAATAATTAGAAATAACGGTGTATTAGTTGACCTAAAAGAGCAGATATAAAATTTCATGCAGAAACATAGTATTTAATAGTGAAATAATAACATTCTTTTACTAGCAGATTCATATTTATCATGGTACTATCGAAATAAATAAAACTGAAATTTTCAAATAAAGAGGCGAAGTAATTTGTTAAAAGGTTTACCATTATATATGGTGTTAATCGCTGTCGGTTCGCTTAGTATCACATTTGGTATGACGCGTAATTTACCTTTGACGATGCAATGGATATTACTTATAAGCGGCACGATTTTGAACATCATTAGCTTAATCGGACTTTTTATATTTTTGGCAAAGCAAGACTCGAATAAAAAAGCATAACTATTAAGAAAGCTATCTCACTAAAAGTGGGGTAGTTTTTTATTTTTGGAAAATATTGTTGTATAGATTTAACGCAGCGTGATATAGTCGAAGTGTGACATAGTTGCAGTAAAACAAGTGTCGCATGAATATAAAGCAAATGGTATCTTGTTTTATGGTGTTTCGGCAGTTAAAATGTTTTTTGTTTTTGATACAACAGTTTAGTTTGAGCTATCCATAAAAAAGGATAGCTTTTTTATTAAATTCAGTACCTTGCATTGAACAATAGTCATATGATATAGTACTGTTTAATAAACAATAGTGAAGGGAGGAAGCTGTATGAACGTGCAATTTAAAAAGGGTGTATTGAATTTATGTGTGTTAGCTTTACTTGAAAATCAGGATCGTTATGGATATGAGCTAGTGCAAGCTATTTCACATCAAATTGAAATTTCAGAGGGCTCTGTTTATCCATTGCTTCGCCGTCTCACGAAAGAAGGCTATTTTACCACTTATTTAAAGGAATCAACGGAAGGACCGCCACGTAAGTATTACCAAATTACAAAGCAGGGCCTAATTTATCTGGAAGAATTACGTCAAGAATGGGATTCATTTATTGCTGGAGTAAACCATTTAATCCATGAGGGGGATGTAAAATGAATGAGGAACGTTATTTACAAGCACTAGAAAAAGAGTTGGATTGTTTAAAACAAGAGGAAAGACAGGATATCATTCGTGATTTTCGCGAGTATTTTTCAAATGGACGTAGTGAAGGGAAAACAGATACCGCAATCATTGATGCCCTTGGGACTCCAGCACATATTGCTAAGGAATTATTAAAGGCTTATGGTGAGGAGGATATGAAGGTGACGGAGGAACAGCCTAAAGGGGAGTACTTTACGAAAGTTAGTATAGAGGCTGATTTTGCAGACCTAGATATTATTCCATCACCAGATGACCGTGCATATGTTGATATGAAAGATCAATTAAGCAATAAGTTGATTTCAATGGATATTGTCGGAGATACACTTAAAATCGTTATTAAAGAGAAGAAAAAATGGTTCACGTTTGGCGTGATTTTAACATTTGGCAACGCACCTAAAGTGACGATTAAATTACCTAAACGTATGTATGATATGATTCGAGTTGATAACGATAATGGTGCAACGAAAGCGGAACAATTACATGCTATTTTAATGCATATCGAATCAGATAATGGTCGAATTATATTAACAGATAGTGCTTCTACAAACTTACATGTAGAAACTGACAATGGCCGTATTACGTTAAAAGATGTTCAATGTAAAACATTAACGGGTGAGACGGATAATGGCCGTATAGAGTTACATCATGTACAAACAGAGACAGTTAAGGTTAAAACAGATAATGGTCGAATCGACATTCGAGAAGTAACAGGTGCCATTGAAGCAGAAACAGATAATGGCCGTATTGAAGCTTTTATTCCTATTATCACTAAACCAATTTCTTTGGAAACGGACAATGGTAGCATTCAATTATACGTAAAAGAAAAGCCAGATAATGCTACGATTCAAACTAAAAAGGATATGGGGAAGAGTATAATTTTCGGTGAGAAAACGAAAAAAGTAATCTTGGGTAATGGTCTATTACCAATATTCTTAAAAACAGATAACGGTAGCATTACCGTTGCAGAAAAATAATATCTAGCCCCCTGTGCATATTGTACAGGGGGCTTTGCTGTAGTTAAAAATATATAAATGACGGAATATTTGCTAAAATAAGAATGGTAGAAATTTCATAAGGGGGAGAGATTATGAAGAAAATTTTAGTACTAGGTGGCACGCGTTTTTTTGGCAAGAGATTAGTTGAATTGTTAGTAGAGGATGGCCATGAAGTAACAATTGCTACACGTGGAAATTTAGCCAATCCCTTCGGTGATAAGGTACAACAAGTCACAGTAGATAGACTAAATGCCAAGGCGCTAAAATCAGCAGTAGGAAATGAACAATGGGATATTGTATACGATAATATTTGTTATTCACCAGATGATGCAGCGGTGGCTTGTGCTATCTTTGATAAAAATGTAGGACAGTATGTTTTCACTTCAACATTATCAGTTTATTCAGCAGATGGGGTTGCTAAGATAGAAGAGGATTTTGATCCTTATACTTATCCAATTCAAATGGGAGATCAACAAGCATTTTCATATAGCGAAGGGAAACGTTTATCAGAAGCGCTATTTTTTCAAAAAGCAACGTTTCCAGTAACAGCAGTCCGATTCCCAATTGTAATTGGTGAAGAGGATTATACAGAAAGATTACTTTTCCATGTTGAGCATGTGAAAAATGAAGAAGAAATAGGAATGGTTAATACAGAAGCACGTATGTCCTTTATCTCATCTGATGAAGCAGGCTCTTTCTTGAAGTGGGTTGGACAAGAGCAGGTTACTGGGCCTATAAATGCGACATTAAAAGGCACATATTCATTAGCAGAAATGCTAGAAATTATTGAAGAAGAAGTCGGTAAAAAGGCCATTGTTTCAGCTGAAGCGGAACAGGAAAATGTTTCACCTTATAATATTCCGGATTCTTGGTATATGGAAACATCAAAAGCAGAGTCTGCTGGTTATACATTTGCAACATTGGAAAGTAGTTTTCCACAACTTGTCCACAATCTTGTACAAGAAATACATCACAAAACTAGATAAATAAATCATTGATATGCGAGGAGCTACTATTTTTACAAGTGGCTTCTTTCAGTTTTAAGTGTATAAATCTATTTTTCGGGAACTATAAAAATATGTAAAGAATCTATTTTGAATGCGACTAGGAGTTGAAAACTATGATTGAAATGATTTTACTAATCATTGTAATTAACATTTCTTATATGACTTTAACAACGCTACGGTTGATTTTGGTCATTAAAGGCTATCCGAAAGTTGCGTCCCTGCTCTCGATGGTAGAAGTATTTATCTATTTGATGGGATTAACGATTGTATTAGACAATTTGGATAATCCGTGGAATATCGCTGCTTACTGCCTAGGTTGGGGATTAGGTGTTTATTCGGGAAGTCTAATTGAACAGCGCCTGGCATTAGGCTATGTACTATTTGAAGTAATAGTTGATGCAAGTGAAGCAGCACTAGTCGGAGAGTTACGTGCTAAGGGGTATGGCGTCACTTCATGGTTTGCAGATGGTAAGGATGGCAAGAAAATAAGTATGACAGTAATAGCCAAGCGCAAAAATGAAGCAAAATTACGTGCAACAATAATAGGCATCTCGCCAAAGGCATTTGTTATCTCTTATGAACCAAGTAAGCTCAATGGAGGATTTTTAGTAAAGCAAATGCGTTAAATGTAATAAAGAAGAAGCATCATATCGTCTAGTTTTCTAGACAGTATGATGCTTTTTTAGTCAGTAGAATCATTAGCCAGAAGAATCTTCACTACTTCTAATGGACGTACATCTAATTCACCTATTTTTGTGAGGGGTAGCCAGACAGCTTCATATGTACCACCTTCAATTGAAGATTTTGTGAATTCTTCACCATTTCCTGTGCCAAATTCACCTGATATGATTTGAGCTGTGAAATAATATTGTGTACCATTGTATGGAACGGTTGTGAGTAATTTTTTGAGTTCTACGTGAACACCTAGTTCTTCAAAGGTTTCCCTAATCGCTGCTTGTTCAGCTGTTTCGCCATGCTCAATTCCACCCCCAGCGAAAACATAATAGTTACCATGACCTTTATTTCTTTTCAATAAAGCTACTTTATCTTCTCGGATAATGACAGTAGCTGCTCGATTCCGCATAGACATACCTCATTCAACTTAAAATGTTTGAAAAAACAATTAATTATAACCTTTTTTTGTACATTTGGTACAAATTTTATAAATATCGATTACAATAATAGGTAGGGGAATGTAGAATTATGGATTCAATATATGAACCACCTATTCGTTGCTATCGTTTGAATTTAATTTCTTTTGTAGATACTATCTCTAGTATAGAATATTAGAGCTCTTCAAAATAGTAACAATCGCAGTAAATGAATATCGCTGAAGATAGATATTTATAGTGCAAGTAAGGAGTAGAAAATTGTATAGATTTGTAGGTCTTTTTGTAGTAAAGTTTTTAGGTTTATTTAATAAGGTGAGAGTTTATGACAAGCATAATGTGCCAACAGAGGGTGGTTATGTTGTAGCTTGTACTCACACAGGTTGGATTGATATTTTGAATCTTGGTGTTTCTATATACCCGAAACCTATTCATTTCATGGCTAAGAAGCAACTTTTTGATCATAAGCTACTAGGTTGGTTTATTACGAAGATGAATGCTTTTCCTGTAGATCGTGATAATCCTGGACCAAGTGCAATTAAAATACCAATGAAGTTGTTAAAAGATGGTGAAGTAGTAGGTATTTTCCCAAGTGGAACACGAAATGCGGAAGGAAACTCTTTAAAGCAAGGTGCGATTACAATTGCTCAATTATCCAAAGCACCAATTGTACCAGCTGCATATATTGGGCCGAATACACCGGGTGAAGTATTTGCTCGTGAAAAGGGCTACCTTATCTATGGTGAACCCATTTATATTACGGCTAAAGGTAAAGCTGGAAGAGAAGAATTTACGCATCTTCTTGAAGAACAATTAGCTACGTTACAGAAGAAGCTAGAAGAGAAAATTGCTCATGACGCTAGCTGATTTTTAATCAGTTAGTGACTATAAAACAACATAGAGTATATCTACCTACTGCGGGGGCAAATCAACTTTAAAGTAGCTGAAAAAGAATCGTTAATACACAATTTCTTTTAGGGGTGGAGCGTATGGTTACTGTTGATTTTTATGAAAAAGACGAGAAAGTTGGAGGTAAGTCTCCGTTAGAAGTAATGGCAGAAAAGCGTAGTCAACTGATTTTTAAACAAAGAATGTCAGTTGGACTTACGCAGTCTGAATTAGCGGTACAGGCAAATGTAACGCAGAAAACGGTAAGTCGAATTGAACGTGGAGACATAAAAGTTCGTGAAACGACTTTACAAAAGGTTTATGATGTTTTGGGGATAACGGAAGAACATCTTATTGTATTAAAGGACCATCCGAATACATAAAGAAATACTACTTTTAAGTGCCATATCTGATATGATAGGGCGCTTTTTTTAGGTTCAACTACTTGGAAAAAGGATTAATTGGTTGATTTGTATAAATAGTTGTAGTGAAAAATTGCGTTAATGAGCTGGTAAATGGGATAATATAACTAATGTTAAGTTATAATGAAATATATGGAATACCTTTAGTAGGGGGAGAGTTTAAGTGGAAAAAAGTCAAAAAAAAGAATTGCTTTCTTGGTTACGTCCCATTCTCATTGCTGTTATTATCGCTGTTGTTTGTCGCCAGTTTTTGATTGCACCTATAACAGTTAGGGGAGAGTCAATGGAGCCAACATATGTTGATAACAATAAAGTGTTAATAAGTAAATTAAGTCATATTGAAAGATTCGATATCATTGTATTTGATGCGCCGGACTCAGACGAGAAATATATTAAAAGGGTAATTGGTTTACCTGGTGACCATGTAGCAATGAAGGATGACACGCTTTACATAAATGGGAAGGCATACGAAGAGCCGTACTTAAACACGAAGAAAGAAAATTTATTGGAAGGCCATTTTACATATGATTTTACGTTAGAAGAAATAACAGATGAAAAAGTAGTGCCTTCTAATAGCTATTTTGTTCTTGGGGATAATCGTTTGGAAAGCTCTGATAGTAGAGAATATGGCTTTATTTCAAAAAACGCAGTGAAGGGCGAAGTGAAGCTTAAGTTTTTCCCCATATCAATAGTTAAATAAGGGAACCTTAATTGATATTTTGGGATGTAAAAAGGTATATTAAACTAAATTGAAAAAATGAAATTGAAGAGACTCGTAGAGTGAATATAAAAAGGTCTTCCTATCAAGGGAGGCTTTTTGTTTTGTATAAATTTATGTAAAGTAATATAAAATTGTTTATATATATTTATATCTATCAAATAATTATAATAGATATGGAATATATGCTAAAAATAGCGGAGAAATTGTGGAGATAATTGAATGCGAGAGTGTTTTATAATATGCAATTTTTTTAGAATAAGAGGTGTAAAGAGTTGAAGATGTTCATAAATTTTAGGTCGGTGGCATTGGTAGCATGGCTAATTATAACAATAGTTATGATTTTGACAATGCCTGATATGGACCGGCTTGTTAAAGAAAAAGGGCATTTGAATGTAAGTAGTGCAGTGCAAAGTGGAATTGCAGCTGAGATGATGAAAGAAATGAATGATAAAAGTGGTGAACACTATTCCTTCACTGCAGTCTTCCATAGTGATACAGATAAAAAATTATCTGGTGAGCAATTAGAAGAAATTTGTACAGCGATTACTCGTTTAAAAGATCACCAAATTGATCTGGGTATTACATCCATAATGTCGCATACAGACAGTAAGGAAATGAAATCGCAGCTTGTTTCAGAAGATGGGACAACCATCTTGACGCAAATTACAATAGATAAAAAGCAAGGTGAAATTTCAAATGTTGAGAAAGAATTAAATACATATTTTCAATTGAATAATGTAGATACATATTTAACTGGAACTGACTTGGTGATTAGAGATTTTGCAAAGTCTACACAAGATGGCGTTGCGAAGACAGAGGTTATTGCTATTATGTTTATTGTAGTTGTATTAATTCTAGTTTTTCGTTCACCGGTAGTTCCATTGATTTCTGTAGTAACAGTTGGTATAGCTTACATCGTTTCTTTAGGAGCTATCGCACATTTAGTGGACAAGTGGGATTTTCCATTCTCCAATTTTACACAAGTGTTCCTAGTTGTTGCGCTCTTTGGTGTCGGTACAGATTACAACATCTTACTGTATACCCGATTTAAAAAAGAACTTAGAGATACTAGCAATTGTTTAATAGCTGTAAGAGCAACTTATAAAACTGCTGGGAAAACGGTTCTTTATAGTGGTGTAGCTGTGTTTATAGGTTTTATAGCATTGAGCTTTTCAGACTTTCCTTTATACAAGGCAAGTTCCCTCGTAGCAGTAGGTGTGGGGATCTTATTACTTGTCCTTACCACGTTGAACCCATTCTTTATGGTTTTCCTAGGTGAAAAAATGTTCTGGCCAGTCAGAAATTTCGAAGGACATGGTGAAAGTAAATTATGGTCAATTTTAGCGAAGTATGCATATTATAGACCCATTTTAGCGTTGCTTTTAGTAGCCATTATATGTACGCCATTTATTATGAAAAATTCAGGTGAATTAAATTACAATGATTTATTAGAGATTGCTGATAGCTATGAATCAAAACAAGGGATTAAGGTTATTGAAGAGCATTTCCCACCAGGTTTCTCATCTCCAACAAATATCGTCATTAAAGGAAGAACGACTTTAGATAACCAAAAGTCTCTACAATCACTTGATGAATTAACTCAAGCTATTGCAGAAATAAATGGTGTATCAAAGGTATATTCGACAACTAGACCTGAAGGGAATCGAGTGAAGGAACTTTACTTGAATCGCCAAACTGAACAAGTTAATAGTGGCTTAGGAAACGCACAGGATGGCATCGGAGCAATTCATAATGGTTTATCAATTGCTGGGGATGGACTTAGTAAAGCCGATGATAGTGGGATTGAAAATGTCCAAAAGTTAATTGACGGTACTACAGAAGTAAAATCAGGAATATTAGCATTGAACTCTGCTATGGAGAAAGTTACAAATGGCTTCCAACATGGAGCAACAGGAGCCGATCAAATTCAAACAGGCTTAAATGAATTAAATAACAATATCGCGAAATTGTCTGTTGGTACCAGACAATTACAGGATGGGTATGCAGATTT
Source organism: Viridibacillus sp. NPDC093762 (assembly GCF_050279675.1). Lineage (NCBI taxonomy): Bacteria > Bacillati > Bacillota > Bacilli > Caryophanales > Caryophanaceae > Viridibacillus > Viridibacillus sp. NPDC093762. The sequence continues at coordinate 100,439 of NZ_JBNNUK010000008.1, forward strand.
ATATACAGGCCTTCATACATTTTCACAATATTTTTCATCATTGAGTGATGCAATTATCGGCGCTAGACAAGGGTATGCGCGGATTGAAGTTTCTATGAAGGCTCTGATTAAAACAAATCCTGAATTAGAAAATGATGAAAATATAAGAACTACTCTACGTATAGCACGAGCGGGTCAGCTAGAGTTCTTGGTATTAAAAAACCAAATGAATAAAATTGAGCCACAGTATAATAACGCGATGAAATCATTTAATAAAGCAAATGCTTCATTCTCAACAATTAATAATGGCTTAACGTATGTTGAGCAGGGTGTGAAGCAACTTGAAAATGGAGCACGAGAATTAAAAACAGGATTAGATAAAGGAGAAAATGGTTCTGAGCAAATTGCTAGTAATCTACCCTATTTACAAAACGGACTAACTCAAATTAATAATGGCCAGGAGCAACTGAAGTCAGGACTTTCTGATTTACAACAACACATGGAAACTTTGCAAAAAGGTCTTGCTGATAGTACAGATGGTTTAGATGAAGTTAGTGCAGGCCTAGCGAATGCACAAGATTATTTAGGCAACGTTAGTAACTCAAAATCAACTGCGAAATTCTTTGTTCCTAAGAATGTTTTAGAGGGAGAGGATTTCCAAAGAAGCTTGGATATGTATATGTCTGAAAATCGGGAAATGACAAGATTAATGGTCGTTCTTGATGTTAATCCATATTCAAAAGAGGCAATGCATATCGTTGAGAAAATCAATGAACGTATAGAATCAGTTTCAAAAACTGGCGAGTTAAAAAATGCGCAAATTGCAATAGGTGGGAAGACTGCTCAAAATCTAGATTTACAAGATATTTCGAGCAATGATTTTACGAGGACTATTATTATTATGCTCATCGGTATTGGAGTGGTACTTGTTATTATTACACGTTCACTTTGGAGACCAATAATTATTATTGCTTCATTAATTATTGCCTATTACTCATCACTTGGAATTTGCGAATTAATTAGTAAATATATTTTAAATATTGATGCCTTAAGTTGGAGTGTCCCTTTCTTTGGCTTCATTATGCTAATTTCATTAGGAGTAGATTATAGTATCTTCATGATGATGCGCTTCAATGAACTTGAACAGAAATCTAGTGAAGCAATAATAGTGGCTGCAAAAAATATCGGTGCGGTTGTATTATCAGCAGCAGTTATTTTAGGTGGTACATTTGCTGCGTTAATTCCTTCAGGCATTTTGACGTTGATACAAGTAGCACTAGTTGTCATAGTGGGGCTTGTATTAATGAGTTTACTATTGATGCCAATCTTTACACCTGCAATGTTTGGGCTAACTCATAAGCTTAGACAGTTTGGTGATAGAAAGAAGTCCAATAATTAAAGGGATTCTTTAAAAAAAATGTAAGCTACTTTACCATTTTGAAAGAGATGTGTAGAGTAGCTTATATTTTTATCTAGAATGGGCTTTCTGACTATTCGTGACTAAGTGCATATATAGATGGGTGAAAATAAATGAAGTTAGAGTAATAAGGAGATGTATTACGATGAATGGTAAAGTATCGCAAGCTGAGTACAATAAATATTCTGTTATGCTAGAGCTCCAAGCGGATTACTATGCAGGTGTATGGAGTCATACATGGTTATGTCGTACCTGAAAGTTTTACACACGGTACATCTAAACAGCGTGTAAAATGGTTTGAAAAAGGATTTCATAATGGGACAATTGAAGGTGGAGACACTTTCAATGCTAAAGACTTATAGGAACTAGAAAAGGGTATAAAACGCTGAAAAATACGAAAGAAGACTAGTTTAGCCCCCTTTCCGCATTTGACGAATATATTAATTGCTATGAAAATAGTGTATAATACTACAGTAAATTAATGGCTTATCCTCAAGTGGGCAAAAGTAATGCCCGCGCGTCATTTATATGTAGACTATTTGAAAGAGAGTGAAAATACATGGGACGTAAGTGGAACAATATTAAAGAGAAAAAAGCTGCTAAAGACCAAAGCACAAGCCGTATTAACGCTAAATTTGGACGTGAAATTTATGTAGCTGCTAAACAAGGAGAACCTAATCCGGAATCTAACGGTGCATTAAAAGTTGTTTTAGAACGGGCTAAAACATACAGTGTACCAAAACATATTATTGATCGTGCAATCGATAAAGCTAAAGGCGGCGGAGATGAAAACTTCGATGAACTTCGTTATGAAGGTTTCGGACCGAATGGCTCTATGGTCATCGTTGATGCTTTAACAAATAACGTAAACCGTACTGCTGCAGATGTACGTGCTACATACGGTAAAAACAACGGGAACATGGGTGTCAGTGGTTCTGTAGCTTATATGTTCGATCCTACAGCTGTATTCGGTATCGAAGGAAAAGAAGCTGAGGAAGTACTTGAAATGCTAATTGAAGCTGATGTTGATGTACGTGACGTATTTGATGAAGGTGAAGCAACAATTATTTATGCTGAACCATCTCAGTTCAACGCAGTACAAGAAGCTTTAAAGGCACAAGGTATTACGGAATTCACAGTAGCAGAATTAACAATGCTACCACAAACTGAAATCCAACTTACAGGCGATGATCTAGCAAAATTTGAAAAGTTAATTGATGCACTAGAAGAACTTGACGATGTTCAACAAGTTTATCACAATGTTGAACTTTAATAGCTGAGGGTTCTCAGGTTCAATAAATCCAATTTATTACTTGGACAACTTAAAGCCAGTGGCAATTTTGCCACTGGCTTTTTTATGAACTTTTGAGGCATGGACAGTAAATATTACTGATTCCATAATGTTAGTAACAATAATTGATCTATAGAAAAAGGATGTGCATATGAATATGCACATGTTGAATTAGAGCAATGATACATAAAAATAAAACTAAGAGGTATGTCACAAGTCGATTTTTTGACTTCGGGATACCTCACTTTTTGTAGGAAGATAGAATGTGTATTTATATTTTTTTGCCGTTATTTAAAACTATCTAATGTCTATAGTCACATTCCTTGCTTTATTACTATGAAAATTAGGTAAAGAATAGTAAAATAGAATTAAATAATAGAGATAAATAGTAAGTAAATGGTTTGAAATGGGTTAAAAAAACGATTTTCCCCTATATTAATATATTGAAAATAATTAATGAAGTGTTAAAAAAGCGGAAAGTTTATATCTCTATTTAGATGAATAACTTTTAAATGAACAATATAAAACTTATTAAACATCGAATCATAATATAGATTTGAAAATATTTAAGTCATGAAAGGTATTTAAGAATAGATGCCATTATATTATTTCAATATATGTGTAATAGGGAGAATATATCTGATGTTTACTAATGACATAAAAGGGTAGCTGATAACCGTGGAAACAAAATTCCCTAATTTTGGTCATCTAGTAGACCCGATAGGAAGGGTATTATATATGAGAATACTATCAATGTTATTGCTTTTTTCTGTACTTATTTTAAGCTCATGTTCTTCAGTTGAACAATCAGATAAGCAATTAAAAGTGCTCAAGGCAGAGGTACCTAAAGTTGAAACAGAAGCATTTATTCAAAAGTATCTTATCCAAAAGGATGGACGTATACGCACTAATTTGACAGATCGAACTGATAACTATTTATCTGAATCAGTCGGATTATGGATGCAATATTTAGTAGAAAGAGATAGCTATAATCAGTTCCAGAATCAAGTTGAAGTGCTCAGAAGCTTTTTTTTAACCAACGATAATTTAATTGCTTGGGAGCTAAATGGAGAAGAGAAGGCAGCTACTAATGCTGCTATCGATGATTTACGCATTGTGGATGCACTGTTTAATGCAGGGGAGCAGTGGGGGAATCCAGCTTATACAAAACTCGCTCAACAGTTAGGTGAACGTTTTGTTAGTGTTCAGATAAAAAATAAGCTAATGGTTGATTACGTAGATTTAAAAAGTAAGAAGCAGAGTAATGAAGTGACTATTAGCTATATCATTCCGTCTGGTTTTGATCATTTACAAAGTGCGGGATTAATATCGTCTGATGTATATGAAGCAAATCGTAATTTACTATTAAAGGCTCCGCTCTCTAAGAATGGATTTTACCCAAAATATTACGATGTGGAAAAAGCTAATTATTACTATGATGAAGAAATCAACTTAATTGACCAGCTATATGTCGGATATCATTCGTCACAATGGAAAGGCAATACGGATAAGGTAATGCAATTCTTGAAAAAGGATTTTGCAACAAACGGAGGAAAGTTATTTGGTCGTTATGATGCAGAGACGTTTAGGCCAACAGTAAATTATGAAGCTCCTTCGGTTTATGCGTTGGCAATCTTATTTTCATTAGAACGTGGTGATAAGAAGTTTGCTCAACAACTTTATAATAGAATGCGGATTTTACAACAAAGCAATAAAAAGCAGGAGTATTACGGAGGATACATTGATGTAGAAACTCAAGAAACACATGCATTTGATAACTTATTGCCTTTAATTGCAGAAAGGAAGGGATTGAATGGGGCGGTTTTTAAACGCAAATAAGCAATCTCTATTGCTAATTACGATACTTATTTTATTATTACAATTTCCTGCTTATTTCATGTTGGGTTATGAGAGAGAAGAAATTCTTTTATATATTTTTTTAATCATTTTAATTATTGTGAGTTTATTATTAGGAACAGTAACAGGTCTGATTTTTAGTTTAATATTCATCTTCGTTATTGGTAGTGTTTTGATTTATTTTAATTATACTGATAATGCAATTGCAATTAGCTTTACAATGCCGGTACAGCTGTTTTTGGTTTATGGGCTAATGATCATTATTCTGGTGTTAGTTGCAGGGCGTTTACATGAAGTTATTATTGCCCGGGAAAAGCTGAATCAGCGTTTGCAAGAGGAAGTACGCAATTTTATCGCTGTCGATGTAGAAACTGGTTTTGATAACAGCTATCGAATGGGGATAGCGATAACAGAAGAGATGATGCGTGTAGATCGTTATGGTAAATCATTTACTCTAATTCTATTACAGATTGACCACTTAAAAGATTTTAATAGACTTTATGGTGCTAAAGAGACAAAACAATTGCTTCAGGGATTAGCTCAAACAATGGATAAGGCAATGCGTTTGACAGATAAAAAATTTAGATATGATACGGATCGTTTTGCTATTTTATTGACAGAAACCGGTGGCGATTCAATTGATTTAGTAATCGGTAAACTTGCTAGCAAGATTAAAACGCACCAGCTTTTAAGTGGTAAATATGTAACTTTGACATTCCGTACGGGTTATTTTGTATATGAGCCGAAACTAGATACTTCATATGATGAGATTATCAGTAGGGTTGAAAGTGAGATGGTTTCTCATGAATTATAAAAGGTTGGTTCTAGGGATTTTCATCATAACTGTGATGTGCATTCAAAGTATACCTGCATTCGCTACAGTCTCAACAGAGCAGAAGAATCCAACAATACTGATAGCTTATCAGTCAGAGAATGGTGTTGCGAAATCAGATACTCTATTACTGGAGGCAATTTTTTCAGGAATATCTGATCAAGTTCAGTTGTCGAGTGTCCAACAAGTAACAGTAGAAACCATAAAAAAAATAGATGTCGTGGTATTTGTAGGAGAAGACAGAAGTAAGCTACCAACGGAATTTATTAATGCTATAAAGAAATTTAAAGGCCATTTGATTGCTTTTGGTAAAAATGCTGAACAACTCCCTCGCTTTGAAAAGTGGCAATTCTTCGGTAGCCAATCACTGCGTACTTTGGATGGAGAGCCTCTTTCTAAGTTAATAACTATCGAATATGTTAAACCTCCAAAAGGTAGTGAAGTGCTAGTTGAAGGTACTAATATAAATATTAAATATCCTGTTATTGTGAAAGACGGAAATACATCTTTTATAGCAAAGACAAATTTTATTTCCAATGATAATTATATTTTGTCTCGAGAATTATTTAATTTACTAGACTTGCAAGAACCGGTAAAACACCTGGGGTATATACGTCTAGAAGACATTTCTCCTATATCAAATCCGAAGCTTGTGAAGGAAACAGGTGAGTATTTAGCACAAAAGGGTATTCCTTTTTATATGGCACTAATTCCTGTTTATGTGAATAGTGAGTCTGGGGAGCAAGTGCAGTTAAAAGATAATAAAGAGCTTGTGAAAGTACTTCAGCATCTACAAAGCTTAGGCGGTATGGTTATTGCTCATGGCTATACACATACATATCGACATACAGAAACAGGCGAAGGTTTCGAGTTTTGGGATTCAATAAACAACCAAAAAATTTCATCGATTAGCGCTAGTGATGATCCTATAAAAATGAAAAAAAGAGCTGACTTTTCTACAGAGAAAGCATATCAACACTATTTGGAATCGATCGATGCGATAGAGAAGAAATATATTGAAGATAAAATGAAGCTCTCTATTGAAAAATTAACAGAATTAAAATTGTACCCAATTTCCTTTGAAGCGCCACACTATGCAATGAGTTCAACAGGATATGACATCATTGCAAAACACTTCACATCTATATTTGGGCAAATTCAATTATCAGATGATACGTGGAAGAGAATGGGCGTGCCATTAATGATAAGTAAGCCATCACTGCTAAGTGATATGACATTATATCCTGAAACGATCGGCTTTATTGATCCGAGTAGACCGGAGCCATTGAAAGAAATGGAAGAGGAAATTAAAAAAGTTCAGCAGGTTCCTGGCTCAGTCATTGGCGGTTTTTATCATCCATATTTAGGGATGAAGTATTTACCTGAAATGGTGAGTTTAATGGAAGAGGTACCCAATTTAGAATGGCTCGATTTACGAAAATCGAAACAAACTGTACAGTCTGAAAACATCAGGATTCAGCAAGTGGAAGATGGAGAGTTAAAAGTAGTCTCTCATATTAAATGGACAGACAAGGTAAAGCAAAGGATGGAAGAAAATCCATTTGAAATGGTGTTATGGATTTTAGCAATCATCGTCGCATTATTTGTCATAGCATTCTTTATTTATGTTGTGAGCTTACGTACAAAGCTGCGAAAACGATTGTTTGAGGAGCGAAATTTTAATGGCTAATATATTATTCTACATTGCGCTATTTTTGATATGGATTATGCTTTTATACCATATGTTCTTAATGCAAGGTGGCTATCTTCACTTTAAGACATTTGAGCGTGTTATTCCTGAGTGGGAAAAGAAAATGGTTGATTTACCTACAGTAAGTGTTTTTATACCCGCGCATAACGAAGAGGTTGTAATTGGGCAAACTTTACAAGCAATGTCGCGGTTACATTATCCGAAAGAGAAACTTGAAGTAATTGTTATAAATGATAATTCTTCAGATAGAACAGGTGAAATTGCAAGGCAGTTTACAGAAAGGTACCCCTTTATTCGCGTCATAGAAACAGAGCCCCCTAATAAGGGAAAGGGTAAGTCATCCGCGTTGAATGAGGCGTTAAGAAAATCATCTAGTGATGTAATTGTTGTTTATGATGCAGATAATACACCGGAGAAAATGTCAGTTTGGTATTTAGTCATGGGCTTAGTAAATGATCCGAAGGCAGCTGCTGTGGTTGGTAAATTTCGAGTTATTAATGCGGCAAAAACATGGCTTACACGTTTTATTAATATTGAAACGATTTGTTTTCAATGGATGGCGCAAGGTGGCCGATTTAAATGGTTCAAAGTGGCGACTATTCCAGGGACTAACTTTGCGATTCGAAGAAGTATCGTAGAAGAACTTGGTGGCTGGGATGTTAAAGCATTAGCCGAGGATACTGAGCTAACTATTCGTGTTTACAATAAAGGCTATCATATTCGATTCTTTCCTAAGGCAATAACATGGGAACAAGAGCCTGAAACTCTAAAAGTTTGGTGGAAGCAACGAACTCGCTGGGCCCGAGGAAATCAATATGTCGTCCTTAAATTCTTGGGTCAATTTTTTAAGTTAAAACGTAAAAGTATTATTTTTGATTTGTTTTACTTTTTCTTTACGTACTTCCTATTCTTTTTCGGTGTTATTTTATCAAATACTCTGTTTATCATTAATCTCTTCTATGATTTAAATCTATCAATTGGAAATGTAGCTCTTGCACTATGGATCCTGGCATTCCTTTTATTCTTAGCTGAGGTGATGATTACGCTAAGTATAGAAAAGACAGAGATGAATCGAACAAATTTCTTTTATGTAATATTAATGTACTTTACGTATTCACAAATGTGGATTGTTTTAGTTGTTTATTCATTATTTTTAGAGATGAAAAGGGTGTTATTTAAACAAGAAGTAAAATGGTATAAAACAGAGCGCTTTGAACAAAAAGAAAAAGGGGAAAAAAAATGAAGCAATATCAGTTATTAATAGCGAGTTTATTATGCATAATTATTGTGGCTTTGGCACCAACCAAAAGTGAAGCTAACACTACAATTTCAGTCAATGGAGTAAAAGTGAATAATGTTAAAGATACCAATCAACCACAACCGTTTACCAATTCTCCTATTACTTTAAATGGCCCAGCAGCTGAGGTCACTTTTTACTACGAATTAGTAGAGGATGCAAAAGGAAAAGAAAGTAAAATTGTATTGAATACCGAAAACTCTGAGTTACTAATTGCACCATCGTCTCTGTCAGTTAGTATAGATAATAAAATGGTGAAATCTATTGCAATTAATGGGGACAAGCCTGTACGTGAAATGACTATTCCAATTAAAGGTGATGCTCTGAAAGAAGGAGTTCATGCTGTAACTGTTAAATATTATGGTGTGCTAAAAGAAGGTATTTGTGTTAAGCAAGGTACTTCAGCTAATTGGCTTACACTTAATATCAATTCATATTATCAGTTGAATGGTCTAGTAGAAAAATCAGATGTTACGCTAGGGGAGTATCCGACTAAATTTGTTGGAACTGAGGAACAACCTGTATATATTGTAATACCAGATAAGGCTTCAACAAGTACGTTAAACAGTGCACTTCAGATGACTAATTTCTTAACAAATCAATCAGGTAGAAAAAATACAGTACAAATTATTAGAGAATCTAAAATAAAAGAATTAAATCAGAATGCAGTATTTATCGGTGTACCTTCTGAATTTTCAAATTCTAATATAAAAAAACTATGGCAAGATGCTAATGTGAAGCAAACAGCAAATGCACTTAACTTATCAATTCGTACGATAAAACAAGGACAGCAAGAAACTTCAGCAATGTTTGTAACAGCAAACAAGGCAACTGATATAGAAGATAGAATGGCTATTTTAACTAATCCACAATTTTCAAAACAACTAAGCGGCTTAGATTTGTCGGTAAAGGATTTACCAAAACAGTTAAAATTGACACAGAATGGAAGCGTCACATTAGAACAACTTGGTGCAGAGAATATTACCCTTGATAGTCAGAGTACTAATAGTGCGCATTATTATTACTATGTTTCAGCTAATACGCAACTAAATAAAGCATTTACACTCAATCTAAAATTAAAAAAATCCGAAAGTATTACATCTATAAAAGAGCAAATGGAATTAGACACTAGTACGAATATAGAGTTAATTGTATATGTAAATAATATACCGCATTCGGTGAATCTACGTACCTTGGCAGATAGTAAGGATGGAATTTACAATGTAAGTGTACCAATTGATGCTAAAGCTATTAGAGATAACCGTTTAATAGATTTGCAATTTCAAACTACTGGTCTGAGCGTGAATGATTCTTGTAAAGAAACAGATGAAAAACGTTGGATTTATATTGAAAAGGATAGTAGTATTACATTTCCAATAATACAAAACGCTAATGAACAAAAAGGGATTACATTTGCTGCATTTCCTTATCCATTTGTAAGTACGGAAGGGAGGACTATGGTTGTCTTACCCCAAAAAACAGATGTTTCAGATAAACAATTACTCAAGTTGTATAATGCTATTTTGCAAGGTGTTCAACAACCTACTATACAATTAAAAACTGCTGAGCAAGTAACAGCTAAGGATGTTGAAAATGCAAATGTTATATTTATAGGCGGACCGAATGAACAACCTTTGTTACAAAAAAATGTGAATGATTTGATAGTTTCATATAAGGGAAATAAACCTGTATTAAGTGATGAGGGCTTTGTTTCGGAAACGGTTCAACAATTTAGCTGGATCCAAAAAAACCCTTGGAGTAAAGGGAATAATTCAATTCTAGTAATGGATCATCAAGGGTCAACTCCAGATTATATTGAAAATAATTTTCTTCAAGAAGTAATAAACACAGATGAATTGGCAACGGTCGTTGTACAATCTAGTGACAAGCAATTTTTTACTAATGCTGAATATGCGAAAACAAATAATCAAGTAAGTATCGATAGTAAAAATGGAAAAAGCAATAACACAATTTCAAAATGGTGGATTGTTGGATTTGCAGGGTTACTCTTACTAATTGGATTGTTGATTTTTAGGGTTAAAAGAAAAAAGTATAAGAAGTTAAGATAGATTGAGACAAGACTAGTTCAGATTAAATGGGCTAGTCTTTTTTAGAGAATTAATTACTGTTGTACTCTATGAAAATACAATATGTAAGCAGATTCTAATCATTATATTCAGATAATATTTAAATACCCTTGGAGCATCGATAGCTCTTAGGTTATCTTTAATGTAATTATGGAAATGTTCAGAAGGAGGAACTTGGCGTGTTTCTAAAGAAAGTAACTTTATTAAAAGATGGTACTGAAAATTTAAGTGATTATCCGTTCAACATTCCTTCATTACAAGCGCTTGAAACATTAGAATTTACGCAAAATGTAACGTTTCTAGTAGGTGAAAATGGTTCCGGGAAATCGACATTACTAGAGGGTATTGCTGATAAATGCGAGTTTAACACAGCAGGTGGAGGTCGCAATAATTTATATGAGGTGCATGCTGCAGAATCTGTATTAGGGAACCACTTACGGTTATCTTGGTCACCAAAAGTGATGAATGGTTTTTTCCTTCGAGCGGAAACGTTTTATCAATTTGCTTCACATATCGATTCGGATCCTTTGCATTTAAAAGCATACGGTGGGAAATCATTACATCAACAATCCCATGGAGAAGCGTTTCTTTCACTTTTCAAAAATAGATTTGGTAAAAAGGCCATATACTTATTGGATGAACCTGAAGCAGCATTATCTCCTGCTAGACAATTATCATTAATGCGTATTATGAAAGATTTAGAGCAGGAAGCACAGTTTATTATTGCAACACATTCACCTATTTTACTTGGTTATCCAGAGGCAACTATTTATGATTTTGATAGTCAGCCTATTCAAGAAGTACGTTATGAGGAAACATTACATTATATCTTAACAAAACGTTTTTTAGATAATCGGCAAGCTATCTTACATGAGCTTTTTGCCGATGATTAGAAGGAGAGAAAAAAATGAATTATACATATTTCAAGGGCATTCCTAATAAAGAAATCCTTATAGGCATACAAGACCTTCATAAGCATGTATTTGAAGGTGAAGAGCTAGAGGTGAGTGAGCTGAAGGTGAAGCGACAATTGCTGTGCTGTGTTGCTATAGATAATGCTAGATTAGCTGGTTTCAAATTAGGGTATGAGATGGAAGAAGGAAAGTTTTATAGTTGGCTTGGTGGAGTTCATCCGGATTACCGTGGTCAAGGAATTGCTTCGCATCTAATGGAGCTACAGCATAAAGTAGTACAGGAGAGAGGGTATAAAACAATTCGTACGATTGGGAGAAATCACCGCCGAGCGATGCTTATTCTTAATATTAAGTATGGTTTTAATGTAATCGAAACATTTATAAGTAAAAAAGGTACCCATAAAATAATACTAGAGAAAGATTTATAATGACTTTCATTTGTGAATCTTTTCCATAACCTTTAACGTTTAAAAATAAAAAGTGGAAGAGGTTGATATATTGAAAGGTTTATTGAGGAGGCTTCTAATGATTGGAGGAGGCATTGTTGTCGTAGCGAGTTTAACGTTTTGGGTTGTGACAACTATATGGCTATCAGATGGAGCAGAGCCAAAAGCGGATGGCTCCAATGAGTATGCACTTGTACTAGGTGCCAAAGTGAAGAAAGGGAGCGTACCATCAAAATCTCTTTCCTATCGCTTAGATGCTGCGTTACAATATGCAAAGCAATATCCTCACGTCAAGTTGATTGTGTCAGGTGGTCAAGGGGCGGATGAAGATACTACGGAAGGATCTGTTATGCAAGCATATCTAGTTGAGCATGGTTTAAGCCCTGAACGTATTATAATAGAGGAAAAAGCAACAAATACCTATGAAAATATTGTTTATTCTTTAAAGCTATTGGATGAGGATATTAGTGCTTTAACAATCATTTCAAGCGATTATCATTTAGCAAGAGCTAAGATGCTTGCTAATCGATTGGATCTTAAAGTAGATGTAGTTACAGCGAAAACGCCAAAAATTATTGAGGCAAAAGTACGTTTTCGTGAACGTTTTGCATTAGTAAAATCATATATACTGGGTAGGTAGTAAATAGGAGGCTGTTAAGTGAGTATTTATAAATGGCAAGGTGCGGCAGGGGTTAGCTTAAATGATAACGGAGAAGTATTGATGGTTCTTCAAGCAGCACCAGGTGAAGATCAGAAATGGACAGTACCTAGCGGGGGCGTCGAAGGTAATGAAACGTTTGAGGAATGTTGCCGTCGAGAATTTTTTGAGGAGACAGGTTATGAAGTAAAAGTGATAAGAGAACTTTATACGAAGTCAAACGAGCTTAAAGCGCTAGGTATTGAGATTGATGTACATTATTTTCATGTGGAAATCATAGGTGGAGAGCAAGTTATCGCAGATCCCGACAATTTAATATATGAAATCGCGTGGAAAAAAGGTGAAGAGCTATCGTCCTTACCGATGGCATATTCTGACGATGTACCATTGTTGCAGGAATTTATTCGAGCATTAAAATAAACATAAAAAGGCAATCCCTAATTGGATTGCCTTTTTGTTATTGTGCTAAAAATTCGCTAATTTGATCGCGATATTTTGACACAGATGAAGCGGATACTTCATAGTATGCTGCAACATCTTTGACTTTTGATAAACCGCCTTCAGGAATGATAGCAGAAGCTTGTCCAGCAAGCACTGCACCTGCAGCGACAGTATTGGCTTTTTTCGCTTTTACTGTGTTTTGTTCTAAATATTGTTGTAGTAGGGCAGTGAATGCATCAGCAGACAGATTGTATTCAGTTAAGTATTGCTGCACTAGTTCAAGAATTTCAGTTTGGAAAGGTGATAGTTCACTTTCTGTTACTGCTTTCTCTACTTCAACAGCTTTAGTCACAGGTACTTCTTCAACAACAGTAGCTGCCACGTCTGATTGAATCTCTGGGGTAACAGCTTCTAGGAACGTTTTGTACAATTCAAATGAATCAGTAACATTACCTTCAAGCTTGCTATGTAAAGCTTTTGAAATGTTCACTTTGTCATTTGGAATGAAAATAACGCTACTTGTTGCAGTTAAACCATTTTCACCTTTACGCTTATCCGGCATGAAAATACCGAATAACCAGTTACCGCTGAATTTCTTAGATGGAGAGCCAGTCATCAAATAACGTTTTTTAGATACTTCATCTATTAAAGTAATTAATTCGCCATTTTGCGACTCAACTTTTGCAAGTAAGAAAGCCGGTGTTAACCAAGCTGATAGAATATCTTTTACTTGAGGACGAATAGGTTGTGCTAATTGTTTATTTAAATAGTTTCTCCACAAATTTGGGCGATCAATATAAATATATGTTTCCATAGCAATTGTATCTATTAAACTGTCTGCAAATGCATGATTTAATGCATTTTGCCATTGATGATTGCGTTTTTCTAATGCATGATAGTCAGCTGTATTAAAAGATTCTTTTACAAAACCTTCCACAATGCGATCGATATCTTCACTTACTAGTGTTGAAATATCTCCTACTGCATTTTTACCACAACATTTTTTGTATTTTTTACCACTGCCACATGGACAAGGATCGTTACGACCTATCAATGTAAAGCACCTCACTTTATAATTAGGCATGAAAATAGGTTAGCACAAAATGAGCTAAAACATAAGTCTTTTAGATGTAGTATTTTAAATAAGTAATTAAATACCATTTTTTTTAACTAATTACGACAATAATAGTTGCAATATTTCTGAAAATATTGAACAATAAGCTTAACGTTTCGACTATCGAAAGATAAAGGGGAGAAGGATACAATGACAACATTTAAAGACTATGAATATAAAAAACCAGATTTAACAACTACTAAAAGTAAATTCCACAAACTTTTAGAGGAATTTAAAGCTGCTCAAACAGTAGAAGATCAAAGTGCAGTGATCAGTGCTATTAATGAATTACGTAATAATTTTTCTACACAATCTACTTTAGTAGAAATTCGTGCTTCTATTGATACAAATAATGAGTTTTATCAAAAAGAGAGAGACTATTTCGATGAAATTAACCCTGAGATGGATGATTTAGTCACTGAATACTATAAAGCTCTAACAACTTCAGCGTTTAAACAAGAATTGCAAGAGAAGTGGGGACAGCAATTATTTGATTTAGCAGAATACCAAATTAAGTCATTCTCACCTGAGCTTATTTCATTGATGCAAAAAGAGAACAAACTAACGTCGGAGTATTCTAAATTAGTAGCTTCAGCCCAAATTGATTTTAATGGTGAAGTATTAACGCTTGCACAATTAGGTCCTTATGGAGAATCGACAAACGCTGAAACTCGTAAAAAAGCAAAAGAAGCAAGCTTTGGTTTCTTTAAGGAAAATGAAGCTAAATTTGATGAGATATATGATGAGCTTGTAAAAGTACGTCATGAAATGGCTGTGAAATTAGGTTATAAAAACTTTGTTGAACTAGGTTATATTCAAATGAATCGTATTGATTATAACGCTGAAATGGTGAAAAAATTCCGTGATCAAGTACGAGATTATATTGTTCCTGTAGCAAATAAATTATATGAACGCCAAGCAAAACGCATTGGTGTAGATAAATTAAAATACCAAGACGAAGGATTAAATTTCTTAACAGGTAACGCAACACCAAAAGGAACACCTGAATGGATTGTGGAAAACGGTAAAAAAATGTATGAAGAGTTATCCCCAGAGACTGCTGAATTCTTCAATTGCATGATTGACAATGATTTGATGGATTTAGTAGCGAAGAAAGGAAAAGAGGGGGGCGGTTATTGTACATTTATCGATGATTACGAAGCACCGTTCATTTTCTCGAACTTTAATGGTACTTCTGGTGATATTGATGTGTTAACACATGAAGCAGGCCATGCTTTCCAAGTATATACGAGCCGTAATATTGGTATCCCAGAATATATTTGGCCGACATTTGAGTCTTGCGAAATCCATTCTATGAGTATGGAATTCTTCACTTGGCCGTGGATGGAGCTATTCTTTAAAGAAGATACTGAGAAATACAAATTTGCTCATCTAAGTGGTGCATTATTATTCTTGCCGTATGGTGTAGCTGTAGACGAGTTCCAACATGTAGTTTATGAAAACCCTGAAATGACACCAGCAGATCGAAAAGCTGCTTGGAAGAAAATAGAGGAAATTTACTTACCACACCGTGACTATGATGGTATTGAATATGTAGAGCAAGGTGGTTTCTGGCAGCGTCAAGCACATATTTATGCTAGCCCGTTTTATTATATTGATTACACGTTAGCGCAGATCTGTGCATTCCAATTCTGGAAACGTTCAAGAGAGAATCACGAGGAAGCATGGGCAGATTATATCCACCTTTGCCAATTAGGAGGTTCACAATCTTTCACTAATCTTGTAGCGGAAGCGAATCTAGTATCACCGTTTGAAGAAGGGTGTGTGGAATCTGTCATTGATTCGATTGAGGAATACCTAAATTCAGTTGAGGATGACAAATTGTAAAAGGTATCTAGAAAACTATTTACTTTCGTTAGATAAATAAAAAATTTAAATAGTTAAAATTAAAAGTATTGAAGAGAATTGAGTAAAATGAAAGCATCAAAAATAACTCTTGATTGCCATATAGAACATATCTATTCAGCACCAGTATATATCTCGTCCTTTTTAATCATTTTAATGATTGAGAGGGCGAGTTTTTTTGCATTTATATTGTGGCTTATAAATTGATATAGTAGAAGACCATTTATAGCGTAGAAAAATAAAAAAGCCTTATTGAAATTAAGTTTTCAATAAGGCTTTCTTTACTTATTGTCCGATTTGCTCTCGACGTAGTTGATCGGAGTATTGCAGTATCGTTAGTGTATTATTGATGTTTTTTTGTGATCTGTTTGTGAGTTTTGCCTTTTTCATCGTTTCTCTCGTTAACAATGAGGCGGGATGTTGAGCACTCGGTGCAATATACAGCGTGTGGTCGCTTATATAAGAGCCCCCAGGCAAGTAATAGCGCATGCCGAGTAGATTATGTTCATATTGAAATAAGTTGTGTCCTATAAGCTGTGAAGTAGGTTCAATGCCAAGTATATTCAAAAGTGTAGGCATTAAATCTGTTTGACCACCAAGATGTGTAATTTGCTCATTGTCAAAAATTCCTGGTGCTGTGAATAGTACAGGTACTATGAATCGATCATTCAAATTGTAAGGATGACCAAGTAAATCTTCCAATAGCACTTGGTCTTCTTCTGTTACAGGTTTTCCATGCAAACCCGAATGATCACCATAAATGAGAATAACGGAATTATCATACAATCCTAAACGCTTAAGATTCGCAACAAACTGTCCAATTTGCCTATCTGTATAACGAACTGATTGTAAATAGTCTCCGACATATGTGTCGTTGAATTTCGTTGGTAAGTCTAGGTATTTGTAGCCTTCAGGCATGTTAAATGGCGTATGGCTGGTTAGTGTAATGATATTGGCGTAAACTCTATTGAATTGTTGTAACAAGCTTTGTACTTGTGATTCAGCAAAACGAAATGTAACTTCATCTGCGGGGCCAAAGCCGATAATTTGCTGTTCTGGAATATCCTCCGAAGTATAAATATGATCAAAACCGAGTGCAGGATATAGCTTATTACGATTCCAATACGATATATCATCTGCATGAAATGTGGCTGTACCGTAACCTTCTTCACTTAGCATTCGGGGCAAGGAATCAACCTTAGAATCCTTTAGCAAATTGACAGTAGGATCCATGCCTTCGGGATAAAGTCCTGTATGCATAGCCCATTCAGCATCTGAAGTGTTACCTGCACCGATTTGTTGGTAAACATTATTGAAATATGCACTATCTTCTAGTATCTTATTTAGATTTGGTGTAATTTCTTGGCCGTTAATATCACGGTTAATGACAAAGTTTTGTAACGATTCTACTTGAATTACAAAGACGTTTCGGTTTTTAGCTACGCCAAATGTTTTGTGCTGGTTAAATGGGACATAGTCATTGCCCTTTAGTTTTTCAAGATCGGCATCACTTAACTTTTCATGAGTAGCAAGTGCGACACCAAAGCTTCGTGCGTACAATTGGACGACTTGTGATTGTAAGTAACCGTTTTCTTTTGCGAAATAAGATACATCAATAAGAGGCTGTTTAAATGCACTTGCTGTCGATACGACACAGATACAAGTGAAGGCAAGTAGCCCTTTTCTAACGCCGGTGCAGTAAAGTTGCCGCTTGTCTTTTGTGAAATAACGAATTAGTGGCAACAACAAGACAATATCTAAGAAAAACAGGTAGTCATAAGGGGTTCCAAGTAAGGCAACGGTACCACCGACTGAATGAGATTGATAAATTTGCTTGACGTCATAATAAGACGGTAAAGTTGAAAAATAGCGAGTGTAATACAATATGACGATAAACAAAGTAGATAAAATAGTATTGAAAATCCATACAGCAAGCCATGTACGCTTTTTAAATAACACTACGACAAGAGTAAGTGCCAAAGCCCACATTGGATACTCTAGTAACACAATCTGAGTAACAGAGCGGTTGTGGAAAATCACCGTACGAAATGCGATTATCTTCACAAGTAATACGGTGAGAATGAGAGTATATGGATGTAGTAAGTCTTTCTTGGCCACATGAGCCCAATTGCTTTTCATTACACCATCACCTTTATGTAAAGTTCTACTAAATAACGTAACAACACCCAACTGGAAAATCAACTCATGTCACTGTAATTATTTATTTTTTTTAGAATATTTGTATTATTGTATTTTCTATTCTAACTGTTAGATTTCTTTTCCTGCATAAAATATCGTATACTTAATGATAAAATGGGCCTATTTAGGCGATAAGGAAGTGAAGTTTGTGACGAAAAAGTTATGGTTTCAAACAGGTGTCGGTATATTACTCGTTTTATTAATAGTTAAGTATTTTTTAGAAATTAAACATTTGTTTCATCCAGTGGTTATTATTGCAAGTGCAATTTTTACGCCACTTTTACTAGGCGGAATTTTATATTACATAACAGAGCCTATTCAGCGTTTTTTAGAGAAACATAAATTTCCGCGCTGGGCGAGTATTTTGACCATTATTATTGCATTAGTAGGAGCATTTGGGAGCATTGTCTCGTGGATTGGTCCTTCTATTGCAGAACAGTTGAATCATTTAATAAAGAGCACACCTTACCTAGCACGTGAAATTACAGATATGGCTGATTATATCCAAGATAATCGTGGAAGTTTTCCATCCCAAGTAAATGAATTCATAGATAAGATGGCAAACTCTATTCAAAAATACGCAGTTATGTCGAGTGTATTTTTAGTACAACTAATACAAACTATTTTGTCATGGGCATTTATCTTAATATTGGTGCCTTTCTTCTTTATTTTCATGTTAAAGGATCATGAGAAATTTGCGCCATCAATGTATAATCTGTTTTCTGGGAACCGTCGTGAATGGATAAAGAAAACACTGTCGGATATTGATGATGTGCTGCGTGCTTATATCCAAGGGCAGCTTCTAATTAGTTTATTGTTAGCTATTATGATGTGTATCGGTTATTTAATAATAGGATTAGATTACGCATTATTATTGGTTGTTTTTGCCTTTTTTATGAATATCATTCCATTCATTGGACCGTGGATTGCATTTGTGCCAGCGCTAATCATCGGATTTTTACAAGAACCTAAATTAGCTATCTGGGTGTGTGTTGTAACATTAGTAGCGCAACAGATCGATAGTAATTTAATCACACCGAATGTTATGGGGAAATCATTAGATATTCATCCACTGACTGTTATTACAATCATTTTAGCTGCAGGTAATATTGCAGGTTTCCTAGGTATTTTACTTGGTGTACCTGCTTATGCAGTTGGGAAAGTAATTGTAAAAAGCGTTTATGAACATCGTAAAGAAATTCGTTCAGCTGCAACAAAGAATGTGTAGGTGCCAAATATGGAAAGTGAATTATTAAGAATATTTAATGATGAACATGAACCTATTGGTGAGGCATCTAGAGAAGAGGTACACGCGAAAGGCTTTTGGCATGAGACTTTTCATTGCTGGCTTGTTAGTAAGATAGAAGATAAGTACTACCTTTATTTTCAGCTCAGAAGCGCTTGTAAGAAGGATTATGCAAGTCAGTTTGATATAACGGCCGCTGGGCATTTACTAGCGAATGAACGAGCTGAGGAAGGCATTCGTGAATTACAAGAGGAGCTTGGTTTGCCACTTACGGTTAATGATGTGAAAAAGCTTGGGGTATTTGAAACGCGTATTCAACAGCCACCGATGATTGATATGGAATTTGCCCATGTGTACTATGTATTTAGTGACGTAGACTTTGTAGGATTTCAATTACAAGAGGATGAGGTTGCTGGTATTGTTCGAGCAGAGCTTGGTACAGTGCAGGATTTCTACTCAGGTAAGATTAAAACTCTATATGTCGAGGGGTTTGAAATCATCGAAGGTGGAAAGAAGATACCTCTTGTAAAAAATGCTATATACGCTGATTTTGTTGAGCATAATGCATCCTATATGGATAATGTTTTAGTTAAATTAATGGAGGTTTTATAAGGGAAGCACGTTGCAGATGCAACGTGCTTTTTGTTTTTGAAGTATAGCCGTTGCCACAGGACGTGGCGGTTTTAGGCTATCTTCAATTATACGAGCCGCTTCAGCATTTAATATGCCTTAGCCCATACGACCATTTTTTCTGCGGGTTTGCTGCAACAGATACACACTTCTGAGATCTGTTCTTGTTTAAATGGCATACATCGGGAAGTTGCACCTGTTTCTTCTTTAATCTTATCTTCACACGCTTGGTCACCACACCACATGGCTTTGATAAATCCTTGTTTTTCTTCAAGTTGTGCTTTGAATGCATCAAATGTTTGAACGATAAATGTGTTTTCTTCACGGTGATTTAGTGCTTTATTGTATAAATCATTTTGTATTTCTTCTAACATTGCAGGTAATTTTACTTCTAGTTCATCAAGTGACACGATAATTTTTTCCCCTGAATCACGACGGGCTAGAACCACTTGATTATTTTCGATGTCCTTTGGTCCTACTTCAAGGCGTACTGGAATACCCTTCATTTCATACTCATTGAATTTCCAACCTGGTTTTTTATCACTAGCATCAATATTAACTCGTGCCACTTTTCCAAGACGTTCTTTTAAATCATAAGCAAAATCCAGGACGCCTTCTTTATGTTGAGCAATTGGAACAATCATTACTTGTGTGGGTGCAATACGTGGAGGAACGACTAGACCACGATCATCACCATGAACCATAATAAGTGCCCCTATTATACGTGTTGTGAAACCCCAAGATGTTTGATGAACAAATTGTTGTTTGCCTTCTTTATCAAGATATTTAATATCAAATGCACGTGCAAAACCATCTCCAAAATTATGTGATGTTCCTGATTGTAATGCTTTCCCGTCATGCATTAATGTTTCGATTGTGTAAGTGGATTCAGCGCCTGCGAATTTTTCCTTCTCAGTTTTTTGCCCTTTTAATACAGGGATAGCTAAGTACTCTTCACAAATTTGAGCATACACATTTAACATACGTAATGTTTCCTCTTGCGCTTCTTCTTGTGTAGCGTGAGCAGTGTGTCCCTCTTGCCATAAAAACTCAAGTGTACGCAAGAATGGACGTGTCGTTTTTTCCCAGCGTACAACATTAGCCCATTGGTTATAAAGCTTTGGTAGATCACGATAAGAATGAATAATATTAGCATAGTGTTCGCAGAATAGTGTTTCTGAAGTTGGACGTACAACTAAGCGCTCTTGTAGTTTTTCGTCCCCACCATGCGTAACCCATGCCACTTCCGGTGCAAATCCTTTTACGTGATCTTTTTCTTTTTGTAAAAGTGATTCAGGTATGAATAGAGGCATATAAACATTTTCATGACCTGTTTCTTTCAGTTTTGTATCGAGTTCATTTTTGATATTGTCCCACAATGCATAGCCATAAGGACGTATAATCATTGAACCACGAACGCTTGAATAATCGATTAAATCAGCTTTTGTTACAACGTCTGTATACCATTGAGCAAAATCCTCATCCATTGCTGTTACGTCTTTTACAAATTGTTTTGCCATTATAAACACCTCTTCTTTAAAATAAAAAGCCCCGCCTTAAACAAGGGACCCATTACGGCGGTACCACCCTTATTTAAAGCGAAGCTTTACTCTCGAACATGTTAACGACTGTCGCCGCGCCATTTTTCAATGACGAACTCGAAGGTAGGTTCAAGAAGCTGTTAATGAGAATCTTCCACCAATCAATCCTCTCTCTATAAAAACAGGTCATTCTTTACTAATCCTTGTCTTAGTTTCAATTATTGTTGTTTGTGATTATAGTATTGTCTAAATAGTATGTCAATACTATATAATATTATTCAAAAGATAGGGGAGTTGTGTTAATGAATAAAATTTACATTATTCGTCATTGTAAGGCTTATGGTCAAGAAAAAGAGGCAACTCTTACAAGTGAGGGTATTGAGCAGGCTAAACAATTAGCAGAGAGATTACAACAATACGATATAAAGAGAGTTATTTCTAGTCCGTTTACAAGAGCAATCCAAACGATAGAACCATTTTCCAAGAAAATGCAAATAGAAGTTGAACAGGATGAAAGACTAGCTGAACGTGTATTAAGTACACAAAATTTTGATGATTGGTTAGAAAAGTTGGAACAAACTTTTCTCGATGAAAACTTGAGGTTCATAGGTGGAGAATCAAGCAAAGAAGCAGTTGTACGAATTGAACAGTTAATCAAAGAATTACTCGAATCATCTATTGCTGATACTGCAATTGTTTCGCATGGCAATCTATTATCAATACTCATTACAAAATACAATTCGAAATTTGGTTTTACAGGATGGAAAACTATGAGAAATCCTGATGTATTTTTATTGACGAAAGATGGACAAGATGTTGATATAAAGCGAATTGATATGTAAAAAATGCTATACTAAAGGTTGAATGCAAACGAAAAAGGAGTATATTATGTTAACATTTGAACAAAAACAAGCGATCATCGAAAGTTTCCCTCAATTAACTCGTAAAGAAATTTCGATGAAACGATTAAATTATCACTTTGATGGTAGCCAATATGAGAAAAAAATTGTGGTAGAAAAATTACACCCAAACGGTAACGGTTTTGTTTACGTAGGGGATTTACTACGTTATAAAGCAGACGATCGTGGTTTAATAAATATCCGTGATTTCTCTGAGCAAGAGCTACGTGAAATTATCGAAGATTCCCTTATGTACTTATCTGAAATTGATGAAGTAGTTCCTGAAGTGAGAATTGAGCAAAGCTGGCGTAACCGTAATGATGACCAACTTCTTTTAGTAGAAGAAGATCCTTTTTGGAATGTATATCATGGCTTCAATTTAGAAGAAAGCTTCGGAACTCGTGATGATGCGGAAAACTATTTATATTCTGAAGGCTTTAAGCCGTCTAAAAAATGATGTTAACAATATCGTTTATTGGCGGTATTTGAACGACCACCAATGGACTTGCTGTTACTAGCTGATCCGTCTGAGCACATGATTGCACAATATATTCGCGATGGTAATTATTATATCGCGAGTATGGCGGGTGAGGATGTTGGGGTGGTCGTTTTGTTGATTCATAATACAGAAACCATCGAGGCAGTGAACATTGCTATAGCTGGAAAAGGTAAGAATATAATTTTGGTACGTCACTTATTCAGTAAGCCATAAGTGAAGCAACAGCTGGTTCGTCGAATTCTAATCGCTACGGGTAACTCTAGCATTGGTCAACTGGGGCTGTATCAAAAATGTGGATTCCACATGATTATTGGATTAATCATTATTAAGAAGAAATTTTTGAATATGGCATACAATGTCGAGGTCGGATAGTTCTCGCAAAAATGCTAAAGGAAGTAGGTAATTTTATGTCTGGTAAAAAAACAGTTATTGCATTAGTTACTGTCGTAATATTTGCAGTTATATTGATTGTCCTTTCAATTCAACTATTTTATAAGAATCATTCTAAGCATGGTTCCAAAGCATATTCATTGACTCCTAGTACTGTTCAATCTATAATTATCTCGAATTCAAGATATTGATTGTAGAATATAGATAGGGGGATTCTCCGTGCAACATATTTTCATTAAAGGTACTGATGATAGTAAGCCAACATTGTTGTTGCTACATGGCACTGGTGGGAATGAACATGATTTAATCTCTTTAGCAAAAGAGATTGATCCAACAGCTTCTCTTTTAGGTGTACGAGGAAATGTTGTAGAGAATGGCATGCCGCGCTTTTTCAGACGTTTAGCAGAAGGCGTTTTTGATATGGCTGATTTAGAGGTCCGTACAAAGGAATTGGCTGAATTTATCGACGGAGCAGCGGTGCGATATAGCTTCAATCGGGAGAATGTTGTAGCAATTGGCTATTCGAACGGGGCAAATATTGCAGGTAGTCTGTTATTCCGAAATGGGGCAATCGTGAAAGGTGCTATTTTGCATCATCCAATGGTTCCAAGAAGAGATATTGAAGTGCCAGTATTACCACAGTTACCAATTTGGATTGGTGCTGGTAAAAATGATTATATGTGCCCTCCTCAAGAATCTAAAGATTTAGAAGGATTGCTAACAGCAGCAGGGGCAGAAGTAGAGGTATATTGGAGCGATTATGGTCATCAGTTAACACATGATGAATTAAAAGCGGCAAAAGCTTGGTATGCAAATCACTTTTAATAAATATGAAAAGAGGCAACCTGATTATTAACAGGTTGCCTCTTTTTTATTTGCGATATTTCTTTTGAAACGGCATCCACCAGTTCCAGTCACCTAATAATTTCATCAGACTTGGTACGAGCATTAGACGTATAATTGTCGCATCAATAGCGATGGCAATGGCAATGCCGACACCTATTTGCTTCACAGGCATTACATCTGTGAAGGCAAATGCACCTGTAATAACAATCATAATTAATGCAGCAGATGTAATGATTTTACTTGTAGAAGTAAGTCCATCAATCGTAGCACGCGTATTACTCGCGCCTTTTTCATATTCTTCTTGAATTCTTGAAATCAGGAATACTTCATAGTCCATACTTAAGCCGAATACCAGGCAAAATGTAATAACCGGTATGATTAAAACAATTGTCCCTTCCTCTATGCCGAAATTTCCGTATTGGAATATATATACAAGGATTCCGAAAGCTGATGATAAGCCAATAATATTCATTAAAATAGCCTTTATAGGAATTAACACAGAACGGAATGCAAGCATTAGAATAAAGAATGTTGAAACAATAATAATGGATAAGGCTATAACGATTTTATTTGAAATTTCATCGAAAATTTCTTGATTAAATTTCGCTTCTCCACCAAGTTTAAAGTTCATGTTTAAATCTTTATTCGACCACTTTCTCACCCAATCTTGTGCCTTTGTAGAAGCTCCTTTAGCATCTAATGTAATGGGGATAAATAATTGATTATCATGTATAAATGTTTCTTTTAAGGGTTTTAGTTGCTCGCTAGCAGAAAGGTTTTTCATACTTTGCTGCCAGTCCTCTACGCGATTGATTTTAGATTCAGTGAAAATGGTCTTCACATCGAGGACTAAGGCATCTTTCTGTAATGCTTTTTGTAGCTCTAGGATGTCATTTAAACCAGCTTTGGAATCCCATCCATCTTCACGTTCTGCTAATAAATAAACTGTAGAGTTTTTGCCTAAATCAAATTCTTTTTGTAGTTTCTCAAAAGAAGTACGAGAATCGTATGAAGTTGGTAAAGCATCCATTTGTGGAATGGTTAGTTTCATATCCTTCACGGGGACAATACCTATTCCTAAGATAATCAAGGAAATAATAGCGATTGTCACGGGACGTTTCATGACTAGTGTTGCAAAACTACGCCAACGCGATACACTATTTGGTTTCACTCGAATAATCGTCCATTTATTTAAGTGATCACCTAGTAACAATATGCTTGCGGGTAACAAAGTTAATGAAGCAACAACTGCTAGGAAAACTGCAATCGTACCACCGAGTGCGATATTATGGAATATTTCTACTTGGATAACAATCATCGCACCGAGGCCAATCATGACACAAAATGCAGAAAAGATAATCGAGCGACCGGCAGTTTGAATAGTTGTTTGCACAGCTTGTTGAATGGTAGAGTGTAATCTTTCCTCACGATAACGATTGATAAATAACAAAGCGAAATCTATACTGAGTGCGAGTCCAAGCATAGGAATAATATTCATAATGAAGATGGATAAATTAAACTGTCCACTCAACATAGATAGTATGCCAAACGCAGATATGACGGTAATGATACCAATTACAATTGGTAGGAGTGAAGCAACAACACTACCAAATGCTAGTAATAACACAAGTAATGCAATGGGTAAACCAATTGCTTCTGCATTAGCTAAGTCCTTTTGACTGGCTGTATTAAGATCAGAAGAAATCACCGATCCACCTGTTATAGTAACTCCTTGTTTATTGTTTATTTTATCTCGAATTTTCGGGACTACAATTGACATATCCTCAATGGTATTATCGAAATTTAAAATAGCATAGGAGATATTTTTTTTATGAAGTTCCGAGTTCTGTAAAGGAGATTGAATAGAATCGATTTCCTCTACCTCTTCGATTTTCTGTAATGTCGCTTTAATATCGTCGTCTTTGACTTTATCAAATACGACAAATATAGTTTCAGCAGGTAGTCCAAATTCTGCTGTTAGTTCGTTCATAACCGCTTGATGATCGCCATTAACTTTAAAACCATCGCCTTTCAATTGACCAGGTAACTGAATAGCGAAGTATGCAAAGATAATGAACAATGCACACCAAATCGTTGCGATTATTTTATAATATTTTGTTATAAATCGAGATAAGCCTTGCAAATGTATGTACCACCTTTCTTAAACAGCTCTATGGATTAGTGTAAAGCATACTGTCTAGCTTTGTCGTTAAACAGTCAAAATTTTTTACATAAAAAAAGTTCCCATCCGATAGCGAATGGAAACCTAGTATGGTAATTATTAAATAAATAAGTTGAGAACAAAAAAGATAGCTGCTCCCATTAATGCAGATGTTGGCAAAGTGATTATCCACGTAATAACAATTTTCCTTGCTACGCCCCATTTAACCCCTTTTACACGTTGAGCCGAACCAACCCCCATGATAGAAGTGGAGATAACATGTGTTGTACTTACAGGTAAGTGAAGCTGTGTAGCACCAAAAATAACAGCAGCAGAAGCTAAATCAGCAGCTGCTCCGTTAACAGGTCGGATTTTCATAATTTTACCGCCAACAGTTTTGATAATTTTATATCCACCAATGGATGTACCTAATCCCATTGCAGTTGCAGCTGCGATACGTACCCACATTGGAATATCGTCACCAGTTTGTAATCCAGCAGCAATTAAAGCCATTGTGATAATACCCATTGATTTTTGAGCATCGTTTGTACCGTGTGTAAAAGATTGTATCGCAGCAGTGAAAATCTGTAGCCTGCGGAATCCTTTATTAGTACGGTATAAGTTTAAGTCTTTGAATAACACTTTGAAAATGGACATCATGATAAAACCAGCAAAGAAAGCAATAAATGGTGAGTAGATTAATGCTTTAATAATTTTGATAAATCCTTCATAGTTTAAAACAGCAAAACCTGCAGCAGCAATTGCTGCACCAGCTAAGGAGCCGATTAGGGCATGCGATGAACTAGATGGAATGCCATAATACCAAGTTACTAAGTTCCAAATAATTGCGGATAGCAAAGCAGCTAAAATAATGACAACCCCGTTATCAAGTGAAAAAGGGTCAACGATATCTTTGGCCAATGCTTTTGCTACGCCTGTAAATGTGATTGCACCTATAAAGTTCATAGTTGCGGCCATTAAGACAGCTACACGAGGAGGTAATGCACGTGTAGAAACAGCAGTTGCGATGGCATTTGCAGTATCGTGAAAACCATTAATGAAGTCGAATAATAATGCGAAAACTACAACAAGAATGGTTAAAAATAGAACAGTATCCAATATATCTACATCTCCTAGGCGTTACGCATTATAATTGTATCCATTGTATTTGCAACATCTTGGCAGTAATCAGCTACTTCTTCAAGTTGTTCATAAATATCTTTGAATTGAATTATGCGAATAGGATCTTTTTCATGTAAGAATAGTTGTTTAATTGATGTGCGAAGAACGTCATCACATTTGCGCTCATAGTCTTTAATGAGGATGGAATGATCACGCATATCGATCAGTTTTTTGTTTGTTAAATGTCCCATTGCTGCGACGATTTCATCTGTACTTTTTACGATGTATTTAAGGAAATCACGCATATAGTCGTCTACCTCTGTTAATGAGAACATTTCGAAGTGGGCGATACAGCCTTCAATGCCATCAAGAACATCATCCATACGTACAGCTAATTCCAAAATATCTTCACGTTCGATCGGTGTCATAAATGATTTGTTTAACATGAAAATTAATTCATGAATTAATTTATCTCCATCGGTCTCATACTGTTTTAATGTTACGCTAAGCTCTTTTAAATCTGCGATGCTTGTAATTTTAAAATCATCTGCATAATGTACAGCTTCATTAACTGTTTCTGCAATTTTCAATAGCGACGCAAAAAAAGGGTCTTGTTTTTTTGAGCTAAACATGTGAATCCTCCTAGGTTGAATCTCAACTTATCAATCTCTTTTAACGCTACACAATCATATCAAAATGCAATAGGAATCCCCACATTATTTACATAATTTCGACTAAAATTTACATTCCCGTAACATTAGAAATAATTCAAAATAAAATGTGTAAAATATTTGAAAAAAAACGAAACTTTCCTTCTACTTAACCGTATAACTTATTGTGAGGAAAATAACATAAGTATGAGAGGTGAGTCTAATAGAACTGTTTGGTATAGCAATCCAACAAGTGTATTTATATTCCCTAATAATTCTTGCAGTATGCATGGTCTTATTTTTATTTTTTGGAGATGTAATTGATGGTGTTGGAGAAGGTATTCCGTTTTTTAATCCAGCGGTTATTCTTTCTTTTCTAACATTCTTTGCAGCAATTGGTTTCATCTTGGAAAGTTTAACGTCATTTTCTAGTATCATGATCATCGCAATTGCAACAATTATCTCTACCGTATTAAGTGTATTGCTCTATTTCTTTATCTTATTACCACTTAAATCAGCAGAAGTATCAATGGCATATACAGATGAGTCATTGGCAGGGCAAATTGGTAAGGTGATCGTACCTATTCCTGTTGATGGGTTTGGTGAAGTTGTTATTGAAACTGTAAATGGTTTAATTTCAAAACGTGCTGTAGGTTATGATAATGAAGAAGTTGAGTATAACCAAAAAGTCCTTATAGTAGAAGTAAAAGAAGGCACGGTGTATGTCAGAGCATATGAGCCGATGTTTTCAAAATAGATTAAAGGGGGAAATGAAATGGATTTTGGAAATATAGGGTTATTAGTCGTTATAGGAATTGTAGCTTTTGTGTTATTGGCGATTATTGGTGTTTATGTTACGAAATACCGAACAGCAGGTCCAGATGAGGCGCTAATCGTAACTGGTAGTTACTTAGGATCAAAAAATGTACATACAGACGAATCAGGAAATCGAATTAAAATTATCCGTGGTGGTGGTACATTCGTACTTCCTGTATTCCAGCAAGCGGAACCATTAAGCTTATTATCAAGTAAACTAGAAGTCACAACACCTGAAGTATATACAGAGCAAGGTGTTCCAGTAATGGCGGATGGTATTGCAATCATTAAAATCGGCGGTTCTATTTCTGAAATTGCGACAGCAGCAGAGCAGTTCTTAGGAAAACCTAAAGAAGAACGAGAGAATGAGGCGAAGGAAGTTTTAGAAGGCCATCTACGTTCGATCTTAGGTTCTATGACAGTTGAAGAAATATATAAAAATCGCGATAAATTCTCACAAGAAGTTCAACGTGTTGCATCACAAGATTTAGCTAAAATGGGTTTAATCATTGTATCGTTTACAATCAAGGATGTACGTGATAAAAACGGTTACTTAGATTCATTAGGGAAGCCAAGAATCGCACAAGTAAGACGTGACGCTGACATTGCAACAGCAGAGGCCGAAAAGGAAACACGTATTAAACGTGCTGAATCAGATAAAGAAGCGCAAAAAGCAGAGCTTGAACGTGCCACTGAAATTGCAGAAGCAGAAAAAGAAAACCAATTAAAAGTAGCTGAATTCCGCCGCGAGCAAGATGTCGCTAAAGCCCGTGCTGACCAAGCATATGAATTAGAATCAGCTAAAGCAAAACAAGAAGTAACAGAACAGGAAATGCAAGTTCGTATTATCGAGCGTCAAAAACAAATTGAATTAGAAGAAAAAGAGATTCTTCGTCGTGAGAAACAATACGATTCTGAAGTGAAGAAAAAAGCGGACGCGGATCGTTATGCAATAGAGCAAAATGCAGCAGCAGATAAAATGAAACAATTAGCTCAAGCTGATGCGGAGAAATATAGCATCGAAGCAAGAGCGAAAGCTGATGCAGAAAAAGTACGTTTAGATGGTCTTGCAAAAGCTGACTCAGAGCGCGCACAAGGTGAAGCAGAAGCAGATATTATCCGCCTTAAAGGTCTTGCAGAAGCAGAAGCGAAACGTAAAATTGCCGAAGCATTCGAGCAATACGGCCAAGCAGCTGTGCTCGATATGGTTATCCACATGATGCCTGAGTATGCGAAACAAGTTGCTAGCCCGCTTTCAAATATCGACAAAATAACAGTTGTTGATACAGGAAGTGGTGGTGAAGGTGGCAGTGGTGCTAACAAAGTCACTGCTTATGCAACCAACTTAATGTCTACTTTACAAGAATCTCTTAAAGAGACATCAGGAATTGATATGAAAGAACTAATAGAAAACTACTCAGGCAAGGGTACCATTCGTCCAAGTATCGAAAGATTGGCAGATGAAGTTCAAGGTAAGTCAACTGCATCTACAACTGCAGTTTTAGAACCAAAAGAAGAAGCTTAAATGAAAGAGCTGGCTCATGAAAATGAGTCAGTTTTTTATGTATAAAAAGATGAGGATCTGTTTAACAATATAGAAAAGCTTACTACCTACTGATAATGTAAATTATTTGTCATAAAAGTTTTGATACTTATTAAGGTACAATAGGGGAAAAGTGTATGAAGGAGTTATTAGTAATGAAATTTAAATGGTTAACGTTATTACTAGCTGGTTCAATGTTATTGACTGCTTGCAGTAGTGGTGAGGACAAGGCAGATGCGCCGGTAAAACAAGAACAACACAATGTAGAAGCAGGACATCAACACACTGTAGCCAATGGTGATATTCAAGAGACAACACCTTCAGCAGAAGTTCTACCAAGCTTTTTAGATAAACAGTCTGAAGATTTGAAACTTGTTTATAAAGCAACAGGTCAAGCAACGGAAATTTTAAAATGGATACCTTGCTACTGCGGATGTGGAGAAAGTGCTGGCCATAAAAGTAATATGAACTGCTTTATTAAAGAAGTAAAAAAGGACGGTTCAATCGTTTGGGATGATCATGGGACACGCTGTGTAGCTTGTGTAGAAATAGCAATCCAATCAATTAAAATGGCGCAAGAGGGTAAGTCATTAAAAGAGATTCGCGATGTAATTGATGAAGCTTATAAAGAAGGTTACGCTAAACCAACGCCAACACCAACACCAGCTTAATATAATTCTCAAACCTTGTACTAGCTTTTGCGTGCAGGGTTTTTTTATATCTCTTATGCAAACAGCATTTAGGACATTTCAATAAGAAAGCGTTATCATAAATAATAGAAAGGTAATAAATTTCGTAGAAAAACAAGGGAGATGGATGATTTTGGATTATCGTATTGAACATGATTCTATGGGAGAGATAAAAGTACCATCAGCACATAAATGGGGAGCTCAAACACAGCGTAGTAAGGAGAATTTTAAAATTGGTACAGAACAAATGCCAATTGAATTTATTTATGCGTATGCACTTCTAAAAAAAGCGGCAGCTACTGTCAGTGCTAAAATTGGTAATCTGTCACAAGTTAGGGCCAATGCCATTGTACACGCAGCTGATGAGATTATGGCAGGTAAATGGGATGGAGAATTCCCGCTTGTCGTGTGGCAAACGGGTAGTGGTACGCAAACTAATATGAATGTCAATGAAGTGATCGCCCATCTTGGAAATGCATATTTGCAAAAACAAGGTAGTGATGAAAGACTGCACCCAAATGATGATGTTAACAAATCTCAAAGCTCTAACGACTCATTTCCGACAGCTATGCATATTGCAGCTATTACTGTTGTTACGAATGATTTACTACCAGCTCTACAAGAGATAAAAGAAACATTGCAGGCGAAAGCTGAGCAATTTAAAATGACGATTAAAATTGGCCGTACGCATTTGCAAGATGCAACACCTTTAACACTGGGTCAAGAGATAAGTGGATGGTTGCATATGATTGAGAAATCAGAGCAAATGATTAAGCAAAGCAAAGAGCATTTACTAGAGCTTGCGATTGGAGGAACGGCAGTAGGGACGGGTATCAATGCACCTAGTGGATTCGGTGACAGAGTAGCTAAAGCTTTAGATGAAGAAACAGGACTCCATTTCATTTCATCTAAAAATAAATTTCATGCGCTCACTAGCCATGACCAAATTGTTCATGTGCATGGTGCTTTAAAGGGCTTGGCAGCAGATATGATGAAAATTGCCAATGATGTTCGTTGGCTTGCAAGTGGTCCTCGAAGTGGTATTGGCGAAATTACCATTCCTGAAAATGAACCGGGTAGCTCTATTATGCCTGGTAAAGTAAACCCAACACAATGTGAAGCCGTTACGATGGTGGCAACTCAAGTTATGGGCAATGATGTGACGATTGGTATTGCAGCTAGCCAAGGGAATTTTGAACTCAATGTATTTAAGCCTGTTATTCTATACAACTTCATGCAATCTGTCAGTTTGTTAAGCGATGTTATCCGAAGCTTTAACGAACACTGTTTAGTAGGCATTGAGGCAAATGAAGAAAAACTAGACCATTTTGTGAAAAATTCACTTATGTTAGTGACGGCACTTAATCCACATATTGGTTATGAAAATGCAGCAAAAATAGCGAAGCATGCACATAAAAATGACCTAACATTAAAAGAAGCAGCTCTTGAAACAGGATTATTAACTGAAGCTCAATTTGATGAAATAGTAGACCCAGTGAAAATGATTAAATTTTAAATTACAACATTAAAAAGCCTTGTACAACAGCAGAAGAAATACTGCTGAGTGCAAGGCTTTTTATTATTATTTAATATAGTGATTACTTACAAGGTCTTTTTGTATAATATTTGTTGGGATTTTGAATTTTACAGCACCCATATAGCCTGGTGCCACCTCATATTGATCAAAGTAGATGATAAGCTCATTATTCTCCGTAATAGTGAAGTTTTGATCTGCTTTAATTTTGTCAAAGCCATCGTTTGCATCTGATTCTCCTACAATTAGGTAGATTTTCTCAACATCAGCAGCCATTTGTTTACGCATTTCATCTTTAATATAATTTGAGATGGTTTCGATATAGGCATTATCTTTGAATAGACTTGGTAAAGTAATGAGTAATTCATTCTTTTTGTCTATTGTATCGTTGTGAATTGTCTCATAGCTTGAAGCTTGTGTTTCTACTGTATAACGACTAATTGAAAGTAAATCTTCTGTATCTGTTAATACTTTATAGCCGACGTCTACCCCTAAGTGTCCTCCGCCTCGTTCTTCAATTTTGGCCATTTTCTTTTGGAACTGAGCAAATAGCTTAGCATTTTCATGCTCGTATTTTGAATTCAATGTTGCTTCCAATTCTTTGTTCTCAAGACCCGTAATTTGAGGAGTTGAAATGTTGGCTTGCGAATTGTCGTTACCATCAGCTATTTCATGAATAGTGATAACTTGGACAATTGAATTTAAGACAGGAATGTTAGACATTGATTGTGCAAAGGCTGGACTTATGTTTACACTACCTGCAAATAATATTGCAGCAGCTGCGGCCCCTAGTCCAAAAATTTTAAAAGGGTTCATTTTTTTTCGGTTATTGTTTTTCATTGGATTAGCTTCCTTTATTGCTTTTTGGACAACAAAATTTAGTTCATCAGGAATTTCAATATTGTCGAATCTTTTTTTGGCGTCGTCAATTTTACTCATGATTCCACATCCTCTTTCATTTCTATGCGTAGCTTACGCAATGCGGCATAAAGCCTTGTTTTAATTGTGTTGCTATTTTCCCCGAGCATTTCGGCAATATCATCGATTTTCATATCCTCGAAGAAGCGCAAGATGATAATGGTTTTGTAAGTAATGGGTAAATGATCAATGGCGTCATATAAATCTAAATCATGTAAATTATTTTCTTGGATGGGTAAATGAAAATCTATAATTTCATCTGGAGAGGCAATTGTTCGTTTATTTCTTTTTAAATAATCGATAGATGTATTGATTAAAATACGGTAAAACCATGTTTTAATATATTCAATTTGCTCTATATAGTCGATTGATTTGAGTGCTTTGACAATGCTCTCCTGTACGATATCTAGTGCATCTACTTTATTTTTGATATAGCTAAATGCTAGCCGATAATATAAATGCTGATTTTCTATGATAAATGCTTCTACAAGCTTGTATTTTTCCTCTTTTGTCATGACCAGTTAAACTCCTTCACAAATATAGCGTATCGCGAAAACACTACAATATTTTGACTTGGAAGTATCTCAAAAAGTTTGCATCTATCAAAATTTAATTGAAAACCTTAACGCCACTATATCTAATCTTAAGAAATTCTTCATCTTTACCCTTCTTTTTCCTTAAGAATCTACGTGTATACTTAATTTCAGTAAGTAAGTGGAGAGGGGCTTAAATAAATTGATAGAAATAAAAAATGTGAGTCATACATTTGCTATAGGAAAAAAAGGAAAAGAAAAGAAAGTACCTGTGTTGAAGGATCTATCATTCGATGTGGCAAAAGGAGAAATAGTTTCTATTGTTGGTAAGAGTGGATCTGGTAAATCGACTTTGCTAAATACTATCGCTGGTTTTATGACACCTGAGCATGGGTCAATCGTTATCAACGGTCAAGAAACAACATCTATGAGTGAGATTACTCATGCACAGTTTCGTTTAGAAAATTTCGGTTTTATCTTTCAAAATTTTCAATTGATGCCTGGTTTAACAGCATTTGAAAATATTGAATTACCGCTGAAAATTAAAGGTATCCCGTCGGCAAAGCGTAAAGTTAAGGTGAAAGAACTATTACAACAAGTTGGACTTGAGAACGTTTCAGATCATTATCCAAATGAATTATCAGGTGGACAGCAACAACGTGTTAGTATTGCTCGTGCATTGGTAACTAATCCCCCTATATTATTAGCGGACGAGCCTACAGGAAGCTTAGATTCGGAAACAGAGCAAGATATTTTACTCCTTATTCAAAGCCTTAACAAAGCGTTGAATTTAACGTTTGTCATTATTACACATGATGAAGAAGTGGCTAATATTGCACATCGCAAATTCAGAATGCACGATGGCGAATTAGTGAAGGAGGTATTGTAATATGTTATTTAAGGATCAAGTAGATTTTGTTAGACAACATTTAAAGAAAAATAGGCTACGTGTGTTTACAACTGTTTTAGCAACTACTATGGGATGTGCGTTTTTAATTGTATTAGCATCCATCGGTTTTGGTTTACAAGGGTCAATAGAAAGAGAAATCTTAACAGATCAAACAGTGACTGAAATTGAAGTATACGGAGATCCTCAAAAGAAAATCGATGTAGATGCCATTAGAAAAATGGACAATGTCAGGGCTGTAATTGAAAAAACAAATGCTAATTTAATGGCTAACGTAAAATTTGAGGAACGTACAAATAGCGTACAAGTAAACATGACTGATTTTGATAACGAAGAAAAGATCGGGAGTAAATTATCTGAAGGTCGTCTACCTCAAAATGCAGATGAAATTGTAGTAGGTTATCATTTTGCAGAGAATTTATTATCGAAAGCAGATTTGAAAGAGCAGGAAAAGTTAAATGAGGAATCTGCAGAAAATGACACAACTGCTACTGAGCAAGCAAAGAAATTTGGTTACAAGGAATCGCTAGTAGGTAAAACAATTTCAGTAAAACTACAAGATTTTGATAATGATAAGGCGATTAATAAAGAGTTAACATTCAAAGTGGTTGGTGTATCAGAAAAACCGGCAAAAGATTGGCTTATTCAAAATACGATACTATTTAGTAATGAACTAAAAGGCGAGTTTTATAATATTTATAAGGCATCTGTAAAAGATTCGAAAGACATTAAATCTGAAAAAGATATGTTCTATCCGGAGATAAAAGTACATGCGACGAATTTAGAAGCAGTAAAAGGTGTAATAACCAAGCTGAAGGATAAAGGTTTAAGTGTTTACTCTGTTACTGAGCAGCTGGATGAAATAAATGTTATATTCTTAGCATTTAAAGTAGGTTTAATCTTTGTAGGGACGATTGCGGTTTTAATCGCTTCTATTGGCATTTTCAATACAATGACAATGGCAGTAACTGAACGCACACGTGAAATTGGCGTTATGAAAGCGATTGGAGCAAGTCCAAAATTGATTCAGCGATTATTCTTAATGGAAAGTGCTTGGATTGGTATTATTGGAACAGTGATTGCAATTGTTATTTCATATGGCATTAGTTTCTTATCGAACTGGCTATTACCGATTATTATCGATATGGCTACTGATTCGAATCAATTCCAAGAAGCGGATATTGTGTTCTCACATATTCCATGGCAACTCATACTTGTAGCTTCAGTGATTAGTATTGGAGTAGCATTACTTTCAGGATGGAGACCTGCACGTAAGGCAACAAAAATTGATGTCATCCAAGCTTTGAGACAGGAATTATAAATATAAAAAGAGCGATCAGCCGTTAGGCTAATCGCTCTTTTTGATAGTTTCATCCAGCTACTCTTTCGTTATGTCGTTTGTAGAAGAAAGTAATAATTACTAGAACAATTAATATCACTTGTCCAATAATTGTTTCGATTGTAGGGTAGAAACCGATTGGGGCCCATACAGGCAGATTACTAATAATGGTTGTTGGTAGCACATTTGTTAACTGCAATGTATGAATACTAACACCGATAATTTTAAATGCTAATATATAGATTAAAACGGTTGCGACAGCAAATAAGTAGTGGATTGGGATTTTACCACTTGCTCGCAGTAATACGATGGCTACAACAATTAAAATAGCAAGTGCAATGCCAATCCCTAAAGTGAAGTCGAAAGTCGACATTTTAGGTGCAATCCCAGCGTAGAATATAAGTGTTTCAGCACCTTCACGGAAAACAGATAAAAAGCTGATAAAGGCCATTGCCCATACACTTTGTTTAGACATCGCATGATTCATTTGTTTTTCAATGTAATTATTCCATGATTTGATATTGGACTTGCTGTGCATCCATACACCAACACCAATCATCATTGCAGCAGCTGCAAGCCCGATATAACCTTCTAGCATTTCACGGCTCGTATTAATAGTTGTTGAGTTAAATAATGTTGACATTAAAATTGCTGCTACAGCACTTAAACCAATACCAATGCCAGCCCCAATATAAATCCATCTTTCCATATGTGTTTGGCCAGATTTTTTTAAGAAAGCCACAAGTGCAATAATGATTAATAAAGCTTCTAGACCTTCACGTAAAAGGATTAATGCAGCATCCCAGAAGCTATAATTCTGATCTCCTTGGATAAGCTGGATTTGCTGTTTAAAGTTGTTTAACTGAGATGTGATGTCCTTAACATCTTTAGAATCTTTCATTAAATTGCTGGCGATGATAGGCATATCACTTTCGATTTTCGTATATAGGCTTGCGTTTTTAGTGCGAATATCCCCTTCAACATTAGGCCATGTAGTGATGAATTTTTTTATAGTTGCCGATGCTTTAGAGTATTCTTCATCATCAATTTGATCTTTTGCCTCGTCAATTAGATCTAATAATGTTTGCAGGGAGTAGGTATTAGATTGAGTAGCTGTTTTTTTCCCGGCTGCAAAGTTATCTATTGCTTGTTTTAATGAGTCGAATTGATCTTTTAATGAATCGATATTAGGATTGTCGTCTGCAAGTGTCATTCTCATAAAGGACATTTGCGTTTCTATTTGTCCGTATGCTGCAATATCATGCTCTCGGACTGGGCGTTCAGTTCTTTTCCAAAAAGTATTGAACTGTTTGTACTGCACTTCAATTTTCTCTATGTCACCAGTTTGTATGGTTTGACCTAGCGAGTTCAATGCAGGAGTAATCGTTTTTAAAAATCCAGCACGTTCTGCCATTTCGTCTACAGGATTTTCTGCTTTCTCTAAAGCTGTTAAAGCTTTTGATAGCTTTGTAAGTGCAATAAGGCGATCTTCATTAGATGAGGCATTTAAAGCTTCATCTAATGAAGATTCGATTGCCTTTGTTTCATCGGATGATTTAACATCAGCTTTTTTCCAATCAGACTGGAAAGTTTTAATAGCATCGATTGCTTCTTTATCTTGATCCTGCTTAGAGTTCATAATGGCATCACTAATAGAAATATATAAATGACTATAGGATGTAGCAGCATTTACAGAATGTAATGATGTTAAGATGATTACTCCAAGAATAACGGCAATTTGACTACAGCGTTTTAAAAAGTGCTTCACCGATATAACTCCCTTTTTGTATACCAGGGAAGCAAGCGAATAAGGCACTGCCTCGATGGGTAATATATTCGTTCATTTTGTCTAGTCGGCCTAGACTATTTTGAATTTTAATGAATTGTTCAGGATTTTTTTGGAATGAAACAAATAGTAATCCTGCATCATATGAGCCTGTAGCATCCATTACGCCAGATGAGTACGAATACGAGCGACGAAGAATTCGTGCATCGACAGATTTCGCCAGGAAGACATGTGAAGTTTCAGGGACAATATAATTTCCTTTGTCATCTTTTCGATGGATATCCATCTTTTCAAACTCATCTTTTTTACCGATTGGAGCTCCACTATCACGGTGTCGCCCAAATGTATTCTCTTGTTCTTTTAGAGAAGTACGGTCCCAAGTTTCTAAATGTAACTGAATACGACGGGCAACTAAATAAGAACCGCCAGTCATCCAACCTTTAGATTCACCAGATTGTACCCAAACCACTTTATCCATATCTTTATTACTAGAAGTGATCGGATTTTCTGTTCCATCCTTAAATGCAAATAGATTACGCGGAGTTTGTTTTTTTCCTTTTGAAATAGGAAATGCATTAAAACCAGCTTGTGACCATTTCAATGATACTTTACCAGAAGCCGCACGTACTAGATTACGCACAGCGTGGAATGCAACTTGTGGATCATCAGCACATGCTTGAATGCAAATATCCCCACCTGTATAGGCAGCATCTAACTGGTCTTTTGGAAAGTGAGGTAAGTCTTTTAATTCGTTTGGTTTTTTAGAAGCTAGTCCGAATTCTTCTCTATCAAAAAGAGATGGTCCAACTCCGAAGGTAATACTTAAGTTAGCTGCATCAAGTCCTTTGGCTTCCCCAGTATCTTTTGGAGGAACCATGCCATTAGCTGTTGAATCGCCAATTATTTCACCGTTCATCAAACGTACAGCAAGAGGTGTCCACATTTTGAACAACTCTTGCAATTCTTGTTTAGAAGTAACTAAAACGTTTAAAGAGGCGAAATAGATATTTGTTTGTACATCTGTTGCGATTCCAGATTGATGCTTATCGTAGAAACTTACCTTATTGGTAGCTGTTGAATCGTCATCTAAGAAATCCATACCAAAGGTTTTGATGACACCCCCAAGACCTGTTGCGCCAATTGCTACACCAGCAGCTCCAAGACCAGTTAATTTCAACATCTTTCTACGTGATATTTTTTTATCTAAGATTTTTTCGTCTTTTGTTTCAGTCATTGTAATCTCACTCCAATATGGTTCCCATTTGGCTTAGTGGTTCTCCAAGATGGTTTACTGCTTCAGCTAGAGCTTTTGTATCGTCTTTTGTAAGCTCAGTGTAAGAAACGTAACCATCTTTAGTTTCGTATTTAGCTAGCAGATCATTAACTGCTTTGAATTTTTCATTTAGGTTTTTAGCCAATTCAGGGTCTTTTGCTTCGATTTTATTTTCTAAAATAGTAAAGATTTTTTCGGCACCTTCAACATTAGCTTTGAAGTCATATAAGTCAGTATGAGAAAAGATTTCTTCTTCACCTGAAATTTTAGATGTAGAAACTTCGTTCAATAAGTCTATAGCTCCGGTCATCATTAAATCAGGAGTTACTTCAACTGTTTCTACTCGCGCACGTAATTCTTTTGCATCTTTAAGTAATTGATCAGCTGTTTTTTCATAGCCTTTTGTTGTATTTTCTTCCCATAATCCAAATTCAATTTTGTGGTAGCCACTCCAATCTTCTTTTCCTTGACCTTCTTCTTCTAAATCAGCTAAACGAGCATCAATACGAGGGTCAAGATCACCGAAGCTTTCAGCGATTGGTTCAGAACGTTCAAAAAACATACGAGCATTTGGGTAGATGGCTTTTGCTTTTTCAATATCGCCAGCTTTTACAGCAGTAACGAATTTTTCCGTTTCAGTTGTGAATTGGTCCATTTGATTAAGAGCGAATTCTTTATATGCATCTACTTCAGTCTGTAAGTCAATTGCTGCTGTATCTTTAGTTGTTGTTTCAGTTGATGATTTCTTAACAGTAGATTCCTCATCTGAGCTATTGCACCCTGTTACGATAACGCTTCCTGCTAATAAAATGGCTAATAATGATTTTGAATTTGATTTCATTGATATCCTACTTTCTTCGAATCGATTTTATACCTACAATAATGATAATCATTATCAGTGAAAAGTCAATGCTTTACAAGACAAAAAATTCAATGAAATGGAATTGAATTCCTTTCTAAGTAAAAGTGTACCATTTATAAGGGGAGTGATATGATTTTTCTCCACTGTCCTTCTTACAATATACCTGATTAGAAAAATATCTCCTACACCAAATATTGGTATAGGAGAAATCATTAGCTGAGATATTCCTTTAATTCTTTTTCTAAAAAAGGCTTTGCGGATAAAAAATTAGTAAATGCATCATAACCTTCTTTTTGAGTAACTGTTGGTTTTTTACCTGTGAAGTAAGCTCGAATTAAAATATTCTTCGGTGTATTCTCCATATCGATAAATTCTAGCAGCTGTGTTTCGTAACCAACAAGTGTTAAAATCTCAGCTCGAATAGAGTCTGTAGCTAATGCAGCAAATCGCTCTTTTACTAAACCATGTTGAAGCATAATATCGAGTGGTGAAGATTGAATTTGAGTATTTAATTCATGTTGACAGCAAGGAACACTCAAAATTACTTTCGCTCCCCATTTTACTGCGCGAGCTAATGCCATATCTGTAGCAACATCACATGCGTGTAAAGTAACGACCATATCGACAGCTGTTTCATC
Organism: Viridibacillus sp. NPDC093762; assembly: GCF_050279675.1. Taxonomy (NCBI): domain Bacteria; kingdom Bacillati; phylum Bacillota; class Bacilli; order Caryophanales; family Caryophanaceae; genus Viridibacillus; species Viridibacillus sp. NPDC093762. The sequence goes on from NZ_JBNNUK010000008.1 coordinate 141,370, forward strand.
ATTATAGTCATTAATGTCACCTACCAAAAATTCAAGTTGGTCATATTCTAGATCCTTGGCGATTTGGTCACAATGCTCAATGACTTCCTTCTTTAAATCTAAACCTGTTACACGAATATCCAAGCCTTGCTCAATTTTTAAATAATGATAAAGTGCGAAAGTTAAATAGGATTTACCTGAACCGAAATCGAGTATACGAATGGTACGGTCTTTCGGTAGATAGTCAAGTGAATCATGGATAAATTCGATAAAGCGATTTATCTGTTTGAATTTATCGTATTTTTGTTTTTTTACTTTACCATCATCAGTTTGCACCCCTAGGCGGATAAGGAATGGATAAACAGTGTCAGGATCTAACAAGTAATTTTTTTTGCGATTATGTGAAAGGTCGACCGTTTTATTTGTTGTTTGTTTAACTTTCCAAAGTACTTTGTTTTTCTTGGATAGTTGGATTTGTATATTCTCACTAGTGAATTCTCCATGGAACTGACGGAATTGCTCAAATAGCTCATTAACCGTCATTTCAATAGAAGATAACGGTATATTTTCGTGCTTTAAAATACGTTCATATTGATATTCAAGTTGAATATGGTAAATACCTTTTAGTTCAATTGGCTTTAATTTAATACGTTTAATTTCATTTGATTTTGTACGTGGTTGGCTAATTGTAGCAGTTACTAATTCTTTATTTAACAATCGTTGCAATAACGCTTGTGTCATTTCTTGATAATCCATTGTTACTCGCCTTCTTTATTGTTTAATAGTTGGCATTAGTGTACCATAATTCGCCCCTATCAAAGAATAAAAGAAGTTGAGCAATTATTTTTCATCAATATATGAAAGTGTTTTGCCTGTCCAGCCAAATAGAATTGTTAAGATGGGTGATAACAAACAGAAGAAGGTAAATGGCAAGTAATCCCAAGTTGAAACACCTAATACATTGGTGATGAAAATACCACATACACTCCAAGGAACGAGTGGGTTTACAACGGTACCTGCATCTTCCATTACACGTGCAAGGTTTTTACTTTTCAAGCCAACCTTTTTGAACTGTGCTTGGAATGCTTCACCTGTTAATAGAATAGATAAGTATTGCTCACCGATTAATGTGTTAATTCCAATCGCTGTAACTGCTGCACCTGTTATAACAGATCCAGTACTTTTAAAGAGGCTTTCTACTTTTGATAATAGTGCTTGCACGATACCAAGCGTGAATAATAAGCCACCCATGCTAAGTGCTAAAAGGACAAGTCCGATTGTGAACATCATGCTATTAATACCGCCGCGTGAAAGTAGGGAATCAATATCTTCTATACCTGTAGTAGATTTGAAACCATTAAATAAAATGTCCATTACTTCACTAATTCCAAATTGCGTATGGAAGTATGCAACGATAATAGCTGAGATAGAGCTAACTGCTAATGTTAAAATAGCGGGTGTTTTTTTCAAAGTTAGAATGATAAGAATAACTAAAGGGATTAGTGTATACCAATGCACCATACCTGTTTGTAACAGACCGTTTTGAAATGCATCAATTTTGTCTGCGTGTTGTAATTCTTTATTCGGCGAAATTGCACCATAAACAACTAATGAGATAAAAAATGCCGGGATTGTTGTCCATCCCATATTTTTAATATGTTCAAATAAATCTACGCCAACAATGGCAGATGAGAGATTTGTCGTATCAGATAGAGGTGACATTTTATCGCCAAAAAAAGCACCTGAAACGATAGCGCCGGCAGTGATTGCTAATGAAATATCCATTGCGCTAGCCATGCCGATAAATGCTACACCGACTGTAGCAGTAGTTGTAAGTGAGCTACCTACTGCAAGTCCTACAATACAAGTAACAAGAAATACAACAGCATAAAAGAAATGTGGTGTAATTGTTTGGAAGCCTAAGTAAATCATTGTCGGGATGGTGCCACCCATCATCCAACTACTAATTAAAATACCGATAAAGAAGAAGATGAAAATAGCGCTTAACCCAGCTCTAGAGCCTTCAACTAGACCATCTTCTAGTTGTTTATAAGGGACTTTTTTGGTTAAGCCATAAAAAAGTAATAATAATATACTCATAATAATTGGTATATGTGGTACTGCATCAAATTTAGCAATACTAATCCCCATAGTAGCAATAATGATGCCTACAAGAAGTAATGACTCAAAAAAAGATGGTGTAATTTTAGATTGAATACGAAACATGGAAATCCTCCTATATATTAAAATGGCATAAAAAAATCCTTCTATCCCTATAAAAAGGGACGAAGGAGAACTCCGCGGTACCACCCTAATTGTTGAATAATAGAATCCAACCACTTCATTTATAACGAATATCTAATGGTGTAATTCATCTATAATACAGACCTAAGTTTGCACCAATTACTTAGTCTCTAATTGCTGTCTGTAAAATACCTACTATGTCCATCACTCGTAATGTTCACTTTGTCGCTTCAACGCATTGAAGTTAATAAAAATTCTACCACGTTTAAGTATATAGTCAATAGATTTGACTTAAATATATTATTTGAGACAGTATTTTTATATCTTTATAAAAAAGAAAGTCTGTTGATAGTGTATTTCGAGGTATACATAAACTATACCGTGTTGGAAAAAATAATAATAACTAATAAACTTTACCATTTTGCAAGTTAATTAATCAGAATTTTGTGATAAAATAACTTAAGATATTACTTCGAACAAAGGGGGCATGTTTTATGTTATTACATAAGACTGTTGGAGAAGTTTTACGAAGCACAGCGGAAGCGTTTCCGAATAACGAAGCATATGTGTATCCAGAAAATAATGTAAGAAAAACTTATGAGGAATTTAATCAAGAGACGGACGAATTAGCGAAGGCATTTATCGGCATGGGTATCGCAAAAGGGGAGCATATTGCCATTTGGTCGGATAATAAGAGGGAATGGCTACTTAGTCAGTTTGCATCAGGGAAGATGGGAGCTGTTCTTGTAACAGTAAACACAAATTATCAAGAAAAAGAACTTGAATATTTGCTACAGCAATCGGACTCAACAACATTAATTCTAGGGGAAGAATTTAAAGGTACTTCTTATATTAATATCATCCAAAAGATATGTCCGGAACTAATGAACTCCCAAAAAGGGTATATTCAATCAGGAAAATTACCACAATTCAAACGTGTGATAGTTATGAGTGAAAATGATTATCCGGGTATTTATAAATGGAGTGAACTTGTAGAATTTGCGGAGCAAGTGACGGATGAAGAATTAGAAGAACGTTTTCAATCTCTGGATCCAGATGATGTTATTAATATTCAATACACATCAGGAACAACAGGTTTTCCAAAAGGAGTCATGTTAACACATAATAATGTCATTAATAATGCTCAGCTAGTTGGAGAGTATATTCACTTAACGGAGCATGATCGTTTGTGCATCCCAGTACCATTCTTCCACTGCTTTGGTTGTGTGATGAGTACATTAGCTTCTGTATTACGTGGTGCCACAATGGTCGTGTTGGAACAGTTTGAACCGGGGTTAGTGCTACAAATCGTCCAAGATGAAAAGTGCACAGCTTTACAAGGGGTACCTACAATGTTCATCGCAGAACTAAATCATCCTGACTTTGGAAAGTTTGAATTATCCTCACTACGTACAGGGATTATGGCGGGTTCAATTTGTCCAATCGAGGTAATGAAAAAGGTCATTAACGATATGGGTGCTCGTGAAATTACGATTTGCTATGGTCAGACAGAATCTTCACCAGTTATTACACAAACAAGCACGGATGATTCGATTGAAAGGCGTGTATCCACAGTTGGTAAGCCTCATCCGAATGTAGAGGTAAAGATTATTGATTCAGTGACTGGGGGTGAAGCTCAAATTGGTACACCAGGTGAATTATGTGCGCGTGGTTATTTAATTATGAAGGGTTACTATAATAATCCGGAAGCTACGCATGCTGCAATCGATCATGAAGGTTGGCTTCATACAGGGGATATCGCAGTTATGGATAACGATGGTTATATCGACATTACGGGGAGGATTAAAGACATGGTGATTCGTGGCGGTGAAAATATTTATCCGCGTGAGGTGGAGGAGTTTTTATATGAGCATCCACAAATTCAAGATGTTCAGGTTGTCGGAGTACCGGATGAAAAATACGGAGAAGAACTAATGGCTTGGGTCATATTAAAAGAAGGGGCATCTGTCACGGAAGAAGAGCTTAGAGCATATTGTAAAGGGAAGATATCCTATCATAAAATTCCGAAGTATATTCAGTTTACAGATGAATATCCAATGACAGCATCAGGAAAAATTCAGAAGTTTAGATTAAGAGAATTATCACAATCACACCTAGTGAAGTGAGTTTTTATGAGCACAGATTATATGCTGAAGTATTGTATAACCTGATTTTACTTTTAATGATTTTATAGATGAGAATTGTTGACACGTAATGAATAAATACACTACTCTACTTACTTATGCTAGGAAAGTCATGATAAAATGGCTATATCGTATAGGTGAAGGGAAGAGTGAGATTTATCATGTCTGATAACATGTATCAACTCATTGCAATCGTTATTTATATGATTGCGATGTTAGTAATTGGCTGGTATGCATTTAGGCGTACGACTAATTTGACAGATTATATGCTCGGTGGTCGCTCATTAGGACCTGCAGTTACGGCGTTAAGTGCCGGAGCAGCAGATATGTCAGGTTGGTTATTAATGGGGCTACCAGGTGCAATTTACGCAAGTGGATTAATAGAAGCATGGATTGCCGTTGGTTTAACTGTAGGAGCATATTTAAACTGGGTGTTTGTGGCACCACGTTTACGTATGTACACACAAGTATCAAACAACTCAATTACAATTCCAAGCTATTTAGATAACCGCTTAAGAGATAATACGAAGTTACTTCGCATTGCTTCAGGTTTAATAATTCTTGTGTTCTTTACTTTCTACGTTTCTTCGGGCATGGTTGCTGGTGGAGTATTTTTCGAGAGTTCGTTTGGATATGATTATCATACGGGGCTATTAATTTCATCTGGTGTTGTAATTGCATATACATTATTTGGAGGATTTTTAGCTGTTAGTTATACAGACTTTATTCAAGGATTAGTGATGTTTTTAGCACTTATAATTGTTCCGATTTTCGGTTTATTCTTAACAGGCGGATTTGGAGAAACTGTAGATTCCATTAAAGAAGTTGATCCGAAATTATTAAGTTTATTTGCTGGTACAACGATTACAGGAATTATTTCTACTGTGGCATGGGGGCTAGGTTATTTTGGTCAGCCGCATATTATTGTTCGTTTTATGGCTATTAAGAGTGTGAAGGAAACAAAACAAGCTCGTAGAATCGGAATAAGCTGGATGTTACTAAGTTTATTTGGTGCTATTGCAACAGCGCTTGTTGGTGTTGCCTATTACCAACAAAATGCTGGAGTATTAAAGAATCCTGAAACAGTATTTATTGCTTTAGGGCAAATTTTATTCCACCCATTCATTGCGGGGATTATGCTTGCAGCTATTTTAGCGGCAATTATGAGTACTATTTCATCTCAATTAATCGTAACATCATCTGCATTAGTGGAAGACATTTATAAAGCTGTATTTAAATCAAATGCTTCAGATAAACAATATGTGTTTTTAGGACGTGTAGCTGTACTTTTAGTATCTATTTTAGCTATGGCTTTAGCTTGGAAACAGGATAACAAAATTTTGGATTTAGTATCCTTCGCTTGGGCTGGCTTTGGCGCGGCATTTGGCCCTATTATTTTATTGACATTATATTGGAGGAAGATCACAAACTGGGGTGCTCTAGCAGGTATGGTAACCGGCGCAGTGACAACATACGTTTGGGGCTCAAATGATAAGCTTCACGCGGCTATGTACGAGATTGTACCAGGATTTATTATCTGTCTACTCGTAGCGGTTGTTGTTAGTTTATTAACGTATAAACCAAATAAAGAAATTGAAGAAGAGTTTGATAGAACAATAGAGTTATTGAAAGAAGAACAAGAAGGCTAATCATTCTTGTGTCCGTAGTTGGCTATGCTTGCATACATACAGCTACGGACTTTTCTATATACATAAGGGGTGATAGGGATGTTTGAATTAGATCATGTCGTATATTTCACAACAAAAAATCCGCAGCAGGTTGTCGAACAGGAACAAATTGAAGGTTTGCACCCTGTCGAAGGTGGGCAGCATTTGGATTGGGGAACGTATAATGCACTTTTTTATACAAAGAATAGTTATATCGAATGGCTGGCTGTTGAACATGAAAATATAGCGAAACAATCAACTCAGCCTTTAGTGAAACAACTTTTATATGATATTGTCGATGGTGAAGGTTTTGCATCATTATGCTTACGTTCAAACGATTTAGAAAAGAAGAATCGCTATTTTAAAAAGATGGGCTATCGTACATCAGGAATTATCCCTGCCGAGAGAAGAACGTCCAATGGCGGTTTGCGCAAATGGAAAATGCTTTTCATTGATCATAAAATTGACCATAGTTTACCTTATCCATTTTTTATTCAGTGGGAGCAGACGGATGAAGAACGTTATTCGTCATTAAGAGAAGATGGAACAGTCAAATCGGAAAATGAAGAATTGACGATTAAACGTTGTATCTTCCATGTGAAAAATGTTGAAGAGAAGCTTATTCAATGGTCAAGATTATTATCGTTATCTACAAAGGGGAACACATTGAAGTTGGGGAATACCTTATTTGTTTTTGAGGAAAAACATGATAGTAAGGAACGATTGCACGCAATCGAAATTGCAAAAGGTTGAGAGTAAAGAAATGAATGTGTTAGGATAAATTTACCTTTTTAAATAAGGGTTCTAAATGGAATTTGAACTGAACTGTTTGAATATTTGACGGAGTGATTATGACACAGCTGCTTTTTAGAACATGTTATATTTAATGGTAAGAGAAGAGTAGAGTAGATATATCAGCTCTACTCTACTGTTTATTTCAGTGGGAATTAAGAATATATTCATACTCTTTGTTTTGCGTAGTAAGAGGAGGAAATTTGTTGGATGAATTAATGGAAAAAGCCGTATTAGTGGGTGTTAATTTACGAGGGGATGTTCATTTCGAATATTCGCTTGAGGAGCTACGAAATTTGGCGGAAGCATTAGATGTAGAAGTAGTTGGCACCGTTACACAAAATTTAGAACGTGTAAATCCATCTCATTATGTTGGAACAGGTAAAATAGAAGAAATTAAAAATTTCTATGATGAATCAGACGCAAATTTAGTCGTTTTTGATGATGAGTTATCACCATCTCAAATACGTAATCTTGAGGCTGATCTAGAATGTAAAGTGATTGATCGTACAATGTTGATCTTAGATATATTTGCTAGACGTGCAAAATCGAAAGAAGCACAAATGCAAGTAGAATTAGCACAGTTACAATATATGCTACCACGTTTAGTAGGTTTGCATGCGTCCCTTAGCCGCCAAGGTGGAGGAACAGGTGGTGGTTTCAAAAACCGTGGTGCAGGTGAAACTAAACTTGAACTAGATCGTCGAAAAATCGAGGATCAAATTGCAAAATTACGCCGTGATTTAGAAGTGGTCAAAGAACAACGTGAAACACAGCGTAAGCAACGACGCAAAAATGAAATACCTGTCGTATCCATTGTAGGATATACGAATGCTGGGAAATCGACGATTATGAATCAGTTGTTACGTAAAACTGAGCATGAGGAACATAAGCAAGTATTCGAAAAGGATATGCTTTTTGCTACTCTTGAAACATCGGTTCGTCAGATTGAATTACCGGATCATAAAAGCTTCCTATTAACTGATACTGTTGGTTTTGTTAGTAAATTACCCCACCATTTAGTAAAGGCGTTTCGTTCCACTTTGGAAGAAGCACGAGATGCAGATTTACTTTTACATGTAGTGGACTCTTCTAACGAAGAATATCAGTATATGATGGAAGTAACGAATGATACATTACATTCTGTTGGGGTTGAAGATGTACCAACAGTATATGTGTATAATAAGGCTGATCTTGCTAATGCAAAGTATCCACATGTAAGTGGAGATACGGTATGGATGTCTGCAAAAGAGGGTGTGGGATTGGATGAACTTTTACAGGTTGTTCGTCGCCATATTTTCTCTGATTATGTAATATGTCGCATTTGCATACCATATGATAGAGGGGAAATTGTCTCGTATTTAAATGAGTATAGTAATATTCAAGAAACAGCATATGAAGAAGAAGGTACTGTATTGAAAGTTGAAATGAAAGAAGCAGACGCAAATCGGTTTGCTGAATTTATCTTGAAATAAGAAAGAGTAGAGAGTCGATGTGAAACCGACCCTCTACTCTTTTAGTTTTGATCAAACTGAATGTTGTGTAGCTTTGTGAAAATGCCGTTTGCTGCGACAAGTTCGTCGTACTTACCATCTTCAGCAATTCCTTCTTCAGTGACGACGACGACTCGATCAGCATCTCGTATTGTTGCAAGACGATGAGCGATGACGAGAGTCGTACGATTTTTTGCAAGTTCATTTAAAGAACGTTGAATAATTTTCTCTGTTTCTGTATCTAGAGCAGATGTTGCTTCGTCTAATATGAGAATAGGCGGATTCTTTAGAAACATTCGTGCAATTGCTAGTCGTTGTTTTTGACCACCAGATAATTTCAATCCTCTTTCACCAATTTGTGTATCATAACCATCTTGAAGATCTTCGATAAATTCCTCTAAATGAGCCTTTTTTGCAGCCTCTTGGATTTCTTCAAATGAAGCCCCAAGTTTACCATAAGCAATATTATCACGGACCGTTCCGGTAAATAAGAAGACGTCCTGTTGTACGATGCCGATTTGTGAGCGTAAAGAGTGTGATGTCATATCACGTACATCAATGCCATCAATTGAAATCGAACCTTCAGTGACATCATAAAATCTTGGTATTAATGAACAAATCGTTGTTTTACCAGCACCTGAAGGACCAACGAATGCAATTGTCTGTCCTTCTTGAATCGATAAATTAATATTGGACAAAATCTCTTTATAAGACTCGTATCTGAAATGTACATTTTTAAATTTAATATTTCCAGACAATGCATGATTATCGAGGGCATTGTTACGATTTTGGATGTCAGGTTCTTGGTCAATAAGCTCACGAAATCTCTTGAATCCAGCCATTCCTTTTGGATACAACTCTAAGAGGGCGCTAATTTTATCGACGGGTTTAATTAGTACATTTGAATAGAGCACGAAGCTAACAAGTTCACCGTAAGTTAGCAATTTGTTGAAGCTAAGCCACGCACCAACAACTAATATGATTAGTGTGACAAGGCGGGTCATCATATAAATGCTGGAGTGTGTACCTGCCATAATTTTATATGCTGAAAGCTTTGCAAGACGAAATCGGCCGTTATTTACTTTGAAGCGGTCCATTTCAAATTGTTCGTTTGTGAATGCTTGTACAACACGTACGCCTGACACGCTATCTTCTACTCGAGCATTGACGTCTGCAATGCTACCGTACATGGACTTCCAAGCTTCATTCATTTTGATATTGCCATATGTTACTAACCAAACTAAGAAGGGTACCATGATTATAGCGATAATGGCTAATTGTGGGTTGATACTGAACATAATAGCAAAGGCACCAAAGAACGTCATAATGGCAATGAAGAGATCTTCCGGACCATGATGAGCGAGCTCACCGATATCAAATAAATCATTCGTAACCCGACTCATAATATGACCTGTTTTCGTGTTGTCAAAAAAGCGGAATGACTGTTTTTGTACATGATTAAAAAGTTCTTGTCGCATATCTGTTTCAATATTAATGCCAAGTTTATGACCTAAATAGCTGACGATATATTGCAACAAGGTGCTAAAAAGGTAAATGATTAATAGTAGTACACTCACTGTCACAATTGTGTCCCAATCGCCACTTGGTAAAAGTTTATCAATAAACCATTGTACGGCAATTGGAAAGGCAAGTTCTAAAATTGCAACGATGACAGCACTTGTAAAATCGACAATAAATAATCGCTTATGCGGTTTGTAATAGGAAAAAAACTGTTTTAGCATGTATTTGCTCCTCTGTAATTTCAATTATTTGTATTATAACGAAAAAGTTAGATAAATGTAATAACTCGTCCGACATACAATTGTTTTATAATTCAAAAAAATGTTAAAATACTCAATATTTTGCAAACTTCTATTCTTTGACATGCATACAACTAACTATTTATAATAGACTTACTGTTTTTTCTGAAAATAGACATCCTACTTACTTATTGGAAAGAGGGAAATTAAATGATAACGAAAGAAGATATCGTTAAGTCGGTACCCCAAAAAGGCTTTGTCGGTCATCCTAAAGGATTATTAACCTTATTCTTTACTGAATTCTGGGAACGTTTTTCATACTACGGCATGCGGGCCATTTTACTTTACTTTATGTACTATAGTTTAAATGATGGCGGTCTAGGATTAGATAGAACGACAGCTAACTCAATTTTCGCTATATACGGCTCACTTGTATATATGTCAGGGATTATTGGCGGTTGGGTTGCTGACCGTTTATTAGGTACCAGAAGAACCGTATTTTACGGTGGTATTTTAATAATGTTAGGTCATATTTGTTTGGCATTTCCAGGTGGATTGACAATGCTACTAATATCAATGGTATTCATTGTAATGGGTACAGGTTTATTAAAACCAAACGTTTCAAGTATTGTTGGTGACATCTATGCTGAAGCTGATAACCGTAGAGATGCTGGATTCAGTATTTTTTATATGGGTATTAACTTAGGTTCATTCATTGCACCTTTAATAGTGGGAACAATTGGACAAAAGTACAGCTTCCATTTAGGTTTCGGTATTGCTGCAATCGGTATGTTTATTGGTTTAGTCATGTATGTAATTACTTCTAAGAAATATCTAGGCTTAGCAGGTAAACAAATTAATAATCCGTTAACAAAAGATGAATTCTCAAAATTAGCAATAAAAACAGTTATTGGCGTTGCAATTGTTGCAGTACTCGCAGTGATTGCTTATATAAACGATCAATTAACAATTAACAATGTTATATTATTCATTTCTATTTTAGGAATTCTAATTCCTACTGCGTTTTTTGTGGTGATGTATAGAAGTCCAAAAACTAATGCAGAAGAAAAATCTCGTGTGTTGGCTTATATACCAATGTTTATTGCTGCTGTAATGTTTTGGGCAATCCAAGAGCAAGGGTCAAATATTCTAGGAACGTATGCAGACTCACGTACTGATTTAAATCTTGGTCCAATTAAATTGGAATCTTCTTGGTTCCAGTCATTAAATCCGTTATTTATTATTACAATGGCACCGTTATTTGCCTGGATTTGGATGAAACTTGGAACGCGCCAACCATCTACACCAGTTAAATTTTCATTAGCATTATTTTTCTCTGGATTCTCATTCATTGTCATGGTAATTCCTGCTTTTCTTTCAAATGGTACAGCTTTAGTAAGTCCTTGGTGGCTAGTACTTAGCTTCTTCCTAGTAGTAATAGGAGAATTATTAATCTCTCCAGTAGGGTTATCTGTTACAACGAAATTAGCACCAAAGGCATTTAGTGCACAAACTATGAGTTTATGGTTCCTAACGAGCGCAGCAGCCCAAGCGGTGAATGCACAGTTAGTAAAAGTATTCGATAAAATTAGTGAAGTTGCTTACTTCGGTACAATTGGTACAGTTTCAGTGCTGCTTGGTATCGTGATGTTAATCATTTCACCAATAATTTCGAAAGCGATGCAAGGTATTCGTTAATAAATAATTATAAAAGCACTGAGATTATCCAAATCTCAGTGCTTTTATATATAAGGAATAATAGAAACTAATGCATAAAATCCTAGGATATTACGTAACTATAACGAAATTAGTCCGGATAAAGAAGTATAAATAGATTTTAATAGAATAAAGCGTTTTACTCTGAAATAGCTCTATACCGGTGTTTTAAGGCAATGAGCAACTTTTTGAATTCACAAAACTGTCATTGTAGTATGATAATCATTTTCATTTAAGGTTGACGGAAAAAGTCGTCATGTTATAATGGGAATTGTGAGTCAATGATAATCATTTTCAATAAGAAGATTATTTACTCATAAAATGAATACATCGGGGATTACAATGAAGAAACGATACCTTTTTATAGCACTTATCTTGTTATCATTAATATCGCTTTTTGTGGGAGTGAGCCGAATCTCTCCGGCAGATTTGCTAGATTTTAAATCTGAAGAAACTCAAATTTTCTTAATTAGTCGTGTGCCTAGACTAATAGCCATTATTTTAGCTGGTATGGGAATGAGTATTGCAGGTTTGATCATGCAAAGTTTAAGTAGAAATAAATTTGTTTCGCCAACAACTGCAGGTACACTAGATGCCACTAAGCTAGGCATACTAGTATCAATGTTACTGTTTGCGAATGCATCTTTGATTGAAAAAATGGCGGTTTCATTTGTATTTGCGCTAGCCGGCACGCTTTTATTTATGCAAATTTTAAATCGTATTAAATTCAAGGATGCCATTTTTATTCCACTTGTTGGATTAATGTTCGGAAATATTTTATCGTCTATCACGACGTTTTTCGCTTATAAGGCGGATATCATTCAAAATATATCTTCTTGGTTACAAGGTGATTTCTCAATGGTTATGAAGGGGCGTTATGAACTTTTATACATAAGTGTACCTATATTAATTATCGCTTATTTATATGCGAACCGATTTACGGTTGCGGGTATGGGTGAAGATTTCTCGAAAAATCTTGGCCTTGGTTATAAAAGAATCGTTAACTTTGGTTTAATCCTCGTGGCACTCATTACAACAACCGTTGTGCTAACGGTTGGGATGATACCTTTCCTTGGTTTAATCATTCCGAACATTGTATCGATCTTCAAGGGAGATCATTTACAAAAAACACTTCCACATACCGCATTATTGGGTGCAATTTTCTTATTAGCCTGCGATATTCTAGGTAGGATATTGATTTATCCATATGAGATTTCAATTAGCTTAATGGTAGGGGTAATTGGTAGTGGCGTCTTTCTATACTTGTTATTTAGGGGGAAGGCGTATGCGTAACAGTACAAAAATGATACTATTAGCAGCCTTGGCTGCAGTATTTTGTGGTTTATATTTGTTTCAAGGTTTAAATGGAAGCTATGACTATGCATTGCCTCGACGAGGTATTAAAGTGCTAGCAATGGCCATAACGGGTATTGCAATTGCGTATTCAACAGTTGTTTTCCAAACAATTACGCATAACCGCATTTTAACGCCAAGTATTATGGGACTAGATTCACTTTATTTGCTATTGCAAACAGTGATTATTTTCTTCTTAGGTTCCGGGCATATAGTAGTTCTCAATGCAAAAGTAAACTTCGTTCTATCATTAGTCGTCATGATTGGATTTGCACTTCTACTATACAAATTTCTTTTCCGTACAGGAAAACAGCCAATTTATTTCCTACTGCTTGTAGGTATAATTCTTGGTACTTTATTAGGTAGTATCACGACATTCATGCAAGTTTTAATTGATCCAAATGAATTTATGCGCGTGCAGGATAAAATGTTTGCCAGCTTCAATAACGTAAGTGGAGACTTAGTATGGTTCGCATTAATTATCGTACTAGTGACGATGATATACGGGTGGCGAATGGTTCGTGACTTGGATGTATTATCTCTAGGGAGAGATAATGCCATCAACTTAGGTGTTCCCTACGATAAAGTTGTTAAACGTATGCTTGTTATTTCAGCGATTTTAGTTGCTTCGTCTACAGCACTAGTAGGACCGATAACTTTCTTCGGTTTAATTGTTGCAAACTTGTCATATCAATTTTTTAAAACGTACAAGCACACGGTGTTAATCACTGGTGCTAGTCTAATGAGTTTAGTGGCGTTAATTGGTGGGCAATGGATTGTTGAGCGTGTATTTACATTCTCAACAACATTAAGTGTTATCGTCAATTTTGTCGGTGGTATCTACTTCATCTATCTATTATTAAGGGAGAGTCGATCTGCATGATCCAAGTAAAAGAAATATCTAAACTATTCGGCAAGAAAGTAGTAGTTGATAAGGTAAGCGTCGATATTCAACGCGGCAAAATCACGTCTTTTATCGGCCCAAATGGTGCAGGTAAATCTACGCTTCTGTCGATGGTAAGTCGTTTACTTGATGCAGACACTGGTGATGTATTACTAGACAGCTCAGATGTGAAAAAATTAAAATCGAATGATTTTGCTAAGCGGGTATCAATTTTAAAACAATCAAACTATATGAATGTGCGCTTGACGATTCGTGAGCTTGTATCTTTTGGCCGTTTCCCATATTCTCGAGGTCGCTTAAATGAGGAAGATGTAAAAATGATCGACCAAGCGATTGAGTATATGAATTTAGCAGAAATCCAATATGATTTTTTGGACGAATTATCTGGTGGTCAACGCCAACGTGCTTTCATAGCAATGGTTATCGCACAAGATACCGAATATATATTACTTGATGAACCACTCAACAACTTAGATATGAAGCACTCGGTGCAGATTATGAAAATCCTAAGAAAACTTGTGGATGATTTAGGCAAAACAGTAGTCATTGTTTTGCATGATATTAACTTCGCTTCTGTTTACTCAGATCGAATTGTTGCTTTGAAAGATGGTCGTATTGTAAAAGATGGTCCAACCAATGACATTATCAACTCAGAATCATTAAAAGAAATTTACGATATGGATATACCTATTCAAGAAATGAATAGTTGTCGTATTTGTGTCTATTTTAATTCATAACAAAAGGAGACTTTACCCAATGAAAAACTGGAAATTACTTACGTTAGTTTTTGCAATGCTTTTAGTATTAACAGCTTGTGGCTCTAAAGACGATAAAAAAGAAGAATCAACTTCAGGTTCAAAAGCAGAAGAAATTACGATTACAAATGACTTCGGTATTTCAAAAGATGACGGAACTTCTGATAACGTTAAAGATGAAGTGAAAGTTAAGAAAAACGCTGAAAAAGTTGTTGTATTTGATATGGGATTCTTAGATACTCTTGACACTTTAGGTGTTAAAGTTACTGCATTACCACAAGATTCAGTTCCGAGTTACCTTGAAAAATATAAAAGTGCGGATTATACAAACGTTGGTTCTTTAAAAGAGCCTGATTTTGAAGCAATTGCAGCATTAAAACCAGATGTTATTTTCATCTCTGGTCGTCAAGCTAGCCTTTACGAACAACTTAAAGAGATTGCACCAACTGTTTATGTAGGATTAGATACTTCAAAATACATGGATTCATTCAAAGCTAATACCGAATTAGCTGGTAAAATCTTCGATAAAGAAGATCAAGTAAAAGAAGAACTAGCAAAAGTTGATGATAAAGTTGCTGCAATTAATGAAAAAGCATCTGCTTTAGATAAAAAAGCATTAATACTCTTAGGTTCAGAAGGCAAAGTCAGTGCTTACGGTCCAGCATCTCGTTTTGGTGTAATTCATGATGTATTCGGTTTTAAACCTGCGGACGAAGGTATTGAAGTTTCAACTCACGGACAAAACGTATCATTTGAGTACATTTTAGAGAAAAATCCAGATATTATCTTTGTAGTTGACCGCGATGCAGTAGTAACTGAAGGTGCATCTTCTAAAGACTCAATCGAGAATGCTTTAGTGAAGAAAACAAAAGCTTATAAAGACGGTAAAATGTTCTACTTAAATCCAGAAGTTTGGTACCTATCAGGTGGCGGATTACAATCAGTATCACTAATGATTGATGAAGTAGAGAAGGCGCTATAATATGTTTTATCAAATGAAACGAATAATTGTACAGGAAGGTTTTTCTGGACAGGTTGTAGAACGTTTTAGTGGCGATACACCATTAGCAAAGCAACCTGGTTTCATTGATATGAAAGTACTTGTGAAGAAAGTTAGACGTGGGGACGAGGAAGTAATGATTCTCGTTCAATGGCAAAGTGAAGAAGATTGGAAAAATTGGGAGAAGAGTCCGGAGCACATCGCTGGTCATAAAGCGAATATCGGCAAGCCCAAACCAGAGTATATAATCGAATCCAGCCAAAACGTCTATGAAGTAAAAGCAACAAAATAAAGTAAGCTCCCCTAGCTTATTATTACTGAAAGTGCTCTAGCTTGATGCTAGAGCATTTTTTTATGATTTTCGTTCATTTTGCTATTACATCGAGTAGAAAAGAGCTATAGTAGAAGAAATGTTAATCGCAAGCGTGAGGAGGGATTAGTATGAAAAAGTTGTTTTATCCACTTGCGATAGTTACCACAATCGTTTATATCGTTCTCTTTTTAAATATAAAAAGTAATTGGGTATTCAATCTAGATCAGTGGGCATCAGATTTGTTGAAGGGTAATAATTTTTTAGGTTTTTTCCATTACTTTGGTGAACCAGCTTTCGTTGTGGTCATTGCCATTATATTATTATTAGTGTTATGGATAAGGGATCACAATTACCGAGGAATGTTTTTTGTCCTTGTAACAATAGCAGCTGGTAATGTGCTTAATCAGTTATTAAAAGTGTGGGTGCAGAGACCACGTCCTGACATACCTGATCAGCTTAAAAGTTTTAGTTTTCCATCAGGTCATTCTATGACGGGGATTTTATATTTGTTTACATTGGCCTATATAGCAAATGAATATCAATATTCTAAAAAGGTAAAGATACTCACTTGGGTAGGAGCTGTCATACTGACGGTGCTTATTGGTATGTCACGTGTTGCTGAAAGTCGTCACTTTGCTTCAGACGTGATAGCGGGTTGGTCGATGGGTTACACTTGGTTTATAATTGCAGTAATATGGTATGAACGAAGAAAACGAATATTTAAAGAGTTAGCACAGGAAAAAATAGAAGAATAATAAAATACTTAGTTCTACGTTATTTGAAATTAACCAAAATAAAACAACCAGCCGTCGAGTAGATATCGACAACTGGTTGTTTTGTTTTGAAATCTGTTAAAAAACAGATGAAAGACTCTTATTTAAGCTAAGTGACTGGTTGTACTTCGATGGTTCTAACAAATATTTCTGCAAGACCGAGGTCACCTGAGTTATAAATGTAAAGCGTATATGTTCCCTATAGAGCTTGCTCATGCAGAACTTTTCGCAAGGAAAAAGCTAATATGAAAGAGGCAAGTAGAAAACCTATAATCATACCAATAACCCCATGCCAGCCATATACTGTCCAGAATATTCCCCCTACCGTTCCGCCAACACTTGAACCTACATAGTAAAAGAATAAGTACAATGAGGATGCCTGTGCTTTGTCATGTGTAGCATGTCGACCAACCCAACTACTAGCAATAGAATGTCCACCAAAGAATCCGAATGTGAAAATAGCGATGCCAGCTATCTTTAAAAGTAAGTGGTTTTCTAATGTGATAATACCACCAAAAAACATAATGACTATTGCAATGACTAACATTTTATATTTTCCGAAACAATCAGAAAGGCTGCCAAACCATGTAGAGCTAAATGTACCGACAAGGTAGATGATGAATATCCAACCGACAATTGTTTGGCTTAAAGAAAAGGGAGGTGCTATCAATTGAAAGCCGATATAATTATAAAGTGTGACAAAGCTCCCCATTAACAAAAAGCCTAATCCGAATAAACTTAGTAAAGCAGGATCTTTCAAATGAAGAATCAATGAATGTAACATTCCTTTTACATTAAGTTTCTTCGCTTCAAAGTGTTTAGAAGCTGGAAGCAAAAAGTAGAAGACGAAGCTCACAATAAAACTAATCACCCCAATTGCAATCATCCCAATCCGCCAACTGAATAAATCGGTCATCGTCCCAACGATGATTCGCCCACCCAATCCACCAATTGTATTACCACTAATATATAATCCCATTGCAATACCTAAACTTTTAGGTTCGATTTCTTCTCCTAAATAAGCCATAGCGATGGCCGGCAGCCCGGCAAATACAATGCCTTGTATAATTCTTAATGTTAATAAAATAGAATAATTTGGTGCAAAAGCAATAAATAAAGTTAAAATAGCACCTGCAAACATGGAGAAAGTCATAATCTTTTTTCTGCCCCAAGCCTCTGATAATGAACCAATGATTAGCATACTGAATGCTAATGTTAAAGTCGTTACAGACAATGACAAACTAGCTACTGTAGGTGAAATGTGGAACACTTCTGTGAAAGCTGGAAGTAATGGTTGTATCATGTATAAATTTGCAAATGTACTAAAAGCTCCTGCGAATAGTGCTAGATTCACGTTTCGGAAGTTAACGGTACCACGTTTTATATAGTCCATTAGAGGTCACTCCAAAATTGAGTTATTTAATACTTATTATAAGGATGTACAAATCATAATAACAATTGATTAGATTTGTACATGGATTTAAAATAGGCATTCATGAAAGTTGTATACGTGTATAAAAGTGTTATGATTTCTAAAATTTTCTCTCACCCACTTTATTTTTGGTAGTTAAAGAAAGTTGCATTAAGGAAACATTTTGCATACAATGAAATTAACATTTTAATAGAGAAAGTAGTTGAGTATATGGATGGGAATGTCGTTTTTGCCTTAGCGTTAACGCTCTTCGCTGGTTTAGCAACAGGAGTAGGTAGTTTAATAGCATTTTTCACTTCGAGGACGAATACAAAGTTCCTATCGTTTTCTTTGGGTTTTTCTGCAGGAGTTATGATTTATGTTTCACTTGTTGAAATATTTGTGAAAGCTAAGGATTCGCTTGTTGGTGAGTTAGGGGAGAAGCAAGGATACACATTCACGGTAATTGGTTTTTTTGCTGGTATGTTGTTAATCGCACTTATTGATAAAATGATCCCAAAACACGAAAATCCTCATGAAGTAAAAAAGGTTGAAGATATGTATGTGGGGCCATCGAATGATGAATATGCTAAGTTAATGAAGATGGGTATATTCACCGCACTTGCAATTGGAATTCATAACTTTCCAGAGGGAATTGCGACATTTGCATCTGCCTTGCAAGATCCGAATCTCGGTATTGCGATTGCAATTGCGGTTGCTATTCATAATATTCCAGAGGGAATTGCTGTCTCTGTCCCGATTTTTTTTGCGACAGGAGATCGTAAAAAAGCATTTAAGCTTTCATTTTTATCCGGTTTAGCTGAGCCAGTTGGAGCATTTGTAGCATATTTGATTTTAATGCCATTCTTAAATGATATTGTGTTCGGAATGCTTTTTGCGGGTGTTGCCGGTATTATGGTATTCATTTCGTTAGATGAATTATTACCAGCTGCAAAGAAATATGATGAGGCTCATACATCGATTTATGGTGTTATTGCCGGAATGGCTGTAATGGCTATTAGTTTAGTATTATTAGTTTGAAAAAACAGGACCCATCATGAACTGACCCAAGAAAGTTAGACATATTTATTTAAGCAGCTTCTAAGACCTGAGTTCGGTATTCCACCGGGCTTAGGTCTTTTAATTTTTCCTT